>NZ_JAQHXS010000006.1:69936-134544 GCF_027859275.1 Helicobacter sp. WB40
GTGTCTGTGTGTCTGTGTGTCTGTGTGTCTGTGTGTCTGTGTGTCTGTGTGTCTGTGTGTCTGTGTGTCTGTGTGTCTCCACGCCATTCCTTTTTTTTTGGCGTTATTATAATAATTTAGTAAAAAATAATCAAAATAGATTTTTTGGGTTTTAGTTGGCTGTTTATAAATATTTCAATATTTATACTATTTTTTAAAGTTTAGTATTATTAAATGGATCAAAGTGCTTGGAATGGATAAAAAAGCACCACTTCTTAAAATGCAGTATCAAAAAGAGGTAGAAAAGATAAGTATAGGTTCAGAGTTTAAGATTAATTAATATAAGCTTTATAAAACATAGCATATAATTCTAGTTGCCTCTCTTGAGACTTGTGCAATTGGTTTCTTGGGTAATGCTTCAGGGTGGGAACACAGCAGAGCGCCTAAGTTATCGATGTGCCGCAAGTATCTTAAGGGAGGTTTTTATCTTCTGGTTTCTTGCATTTTCTTTAATCTAATTTGGCACTATGGAATTTTTTCGTGCGGTTTTTTGGAGTTAAAAGCAATTAAGCCTATTGCTATTACATAAGATGTAATTAAAACTCTCAAAGACAATGTTTGAATTTATCTTGAAATTTCAATATTTTTTATCAAGGTGATATTGTTGTTATATGCCACTACTATAATAATATAAAGTTTAAACAATTATTTGATTGTCTCTGACTTTTTTGATACAATGTGACAAATCATAAAATGAAGTGATGGGGCAATAAATGCAAAACAATTTGAGCAATGATGATATTATTGCGTTGGCGAGTTCTTATATGTCTTACGCAAATCTTTTTATCGTTATTGCTACACTTATCATTGCTTTTATCACAATATGCTTAACTATTTATTATAATAGAGACAAGAAGAGGATAATCAATGAAACGACTCGTAATATTTTAAATAAAATTGCCGATGATGAACAAATGAGGAATACTTTTGTTGAGAAAATTTTAGAGAATGAGGATTTTAAACAAGAGTTTGAAAGAATGGTAGATATACACATAAGCGATAAAATGGGTAGACTTGTAGATGAAAATAAAGAAAAATCAAGCATAGGAGGTTTAAAATGAATTGGACAAATATAAAAAATAAATCCCCTTATGAAATTTTAGAAATGCTTCAAATGAATGAGCCGCCTTTTAACCCTTTTGATATTGCAAGAAGGCTGAATCTTAATGTTAAAACAACGCTTGATTACGATAAGTTGGATACAGAAGGTCAAATTAGTGTAAATGAGAATAATGAGCCAGAGATTTGGATAAATCCTATAAAAAGTGAAGCAAGACAACGATTTACTTTAGCACACGAGATTGGACATTTGGCAAATGATGTTTTACCAGAGATTGATAATCCTATTGTTGATAAATATGAGACTTTGTATCGTAGCAACGCTTATGGAGGTATAGAAACAAGAGCAAATAAATTTGCTGCTAAGCTTCTTATGCCTTTAAAACCAATAGAACAATTTATAGAGGAACAAAGAAGTGAGAATTCTAATCTACGTGCTAAAGAGGCAATTGAGCTTATCGCTGCCAAATTTGAAGTTTCAAAACAGGCTGTATTTCATAGACTTCAAAATATAGGGCTTATTGCACCTGATTATAAATATCCTTTTTAGTTAATAGATTTAAAATCTAGTTTTTAGCAATTTGCTTTTGTATTTAGAAAATTCAAATTTATAATATTGGCTGTGTTTAGAATTGCTTTCCTCAAACTTTGGAATTTTGTTTATTATTTTTAAAATCACGTTATATTTTATAGTCTTTAATATTTTAATAATTAACAATAAAAGACAATCTATTCTATAATTATAAATTTCTTTTTCATTAAAAAACGAACTTCTTAAATAGCGAGTCTACTATGCATTTATAGGGCTTTATCCATTGGTTATTTTGAGTGTGCCCTATTGATACTATTTCTTTGCCAACCCTAATAAATTTCTGCCCCTCTGATTCAGCTTTACACAATGCAGTAAGCAATAAATATTTTATATATTTAACAAAAGAATATCTCCTACGCCTGTAATTGTTCCAATACTTATGAATGATAAATGAAATTGCATTTATTTCCTTCTATGATTTTTATCTCATCATTGGTTAAATTATACAATTGATACACTAGATTATCGATTTTAGATTCTAGCTCTTTGGTATCTTTTGTTGGGTCTTTGGCTTTGGAATCTAAAATTTGTTCTACTAGGCTTATTATCTCATCGCTTAAGGCCTTGTTTGTAGAATCTATTTTTGGGATAGGGATATTTAATAAAGGCTCTTTGTCTATTTGATAATTATTGCCCTGCATTTTTCCTTTGTGTTTTAACCAAAATGCGATAAGTTTTGAATTTAAAATAGCAGTTAAATATTTTGTATCAATTTTTTGAGTTTTTATAATATAAAAAGTAGCCGACACATAACAATCAAAGTCAACATAACTAAACTTGGGTTCACCTACGCATTTTCTAAGTGCGATAATTCTAGAACTTCCTGTAAAAAACCTTTCGTCTCTTGCTCTATGTAGTCCATAAGGTTTATTGTCTGAAGTAATGACTTTTTGAAATCTATCTAGATGCTTTTTTAAATTTGGATAATTATCCATAGAGTTTGGCTTCTTAAATGAAGAATTTGTATATATAACCCAAAAATTATTATTTTTTTCAACAAAATATTTCTTTATATCATCACTTTCGTAAATAGGCTTTAAAAGACTTTTTTCAAACTCTAGAAGTTGCAATTGTTTCAATTCTTCTTTTGTTAGTTTTTGAATACCCTGACCAATACAAAAACCCTCTCCCAAAATCCCTAAAGATTTTTTATTTACATTTTCTTGCGGATAAACTATCCCTTGTGCCACTTCACTTTCTTTAAGATAAAAATTTCCATATTTTTGAATCTTATTAAAAATCTCTTCATAATCATTCTTTGTAAAATTTAGAGTTTTACCTATAAAATCTTTTGGAGAAAAATTTATTTCTAAGATTTCGTTATTTTTGGATTCTTTGTTGTTTAAAATATCTTGTAAGTCTTCATAAGTTGGGGTTTTGGTCGTGATTTTTGCAAAATGGAATTTATAATTTTTAGGTGGCTTTGTTTTTTGAAATTGCATTATCATTGTTTGGATACTTGCAGAATCAAACACCATAAAAGAGTTAAAATCAATAAGACTTAAAATTTTAGATTCTTCTAAAACTATATTGCGTAATTTTTTAGCCCCTGAATTTGTAGTCCAATTATTTGTAACGATAAACGATAAAAAGCCATTTTTCTTTAATATGTCAAATCCACGACCCACAAAATGATATCAAATGTCCATTTTGCCTTGATAGGTTCTTAAGTTTTTTGTATTTGCAAAAAGCTCTTTATTATCACTTTCTTTAATATAAGGCGGATTGCCAATTATTAGATCAAAGCCTTTAAAATCTCCACTCTCATCTAGTGCTTCTGGGAATTCAAATCTCCATTCAAATGGTTTGTTTGATTCTAGATTAAAGATAGAGTTGTATTTGTCTTGTAGTTTTGCAAAGTCGATTTGTGTTTCTTTCTCATCAAACTCGAGGAAAAATCCCGCTTTGACATAGATAGAGAGATCTTTGTCGTCTTTGGCTATGTAGTTGCCGTATTTTTGACTATATATATCGCACTCTTTTTCAAAAGCTTTGATTTCTTTTTTGAACTTATCTCTAAAGCAGAATTTTTTGAATGCTTCTTTTAGGTTTTTGATGTCTTTATCTATGTCGGCTTTGCTTGTGTAGAATCCTTGCTTATAGTTTGAGACAGATTTTTTGTAGTCTTCCATTTTTTGCTTAATGTTTGGGTGGTGGCTAAGGCTTTGAGTTATATCAAAATAAGAGATAAGGGAATTACCGCATTTGATATTTATATCTATATTTGGCAGGGTTTGGAGGGTGTTTGTGTTGTCTGTATCATCAAAGATATAGTAGCTATATTTCAATAACTCTATCCAAAGGCGTAGCTTTGTGATTTCACAAGAATTTGGATTTATATCCACACCAAAGAGGCAGGATTCTATTATTTCTTTTTTTAAGTGGAATAGTTCTTTTTGGATTTGGTGCTGTGGCTCATTCTCATCGCTTGGGCGTGTGTAGCTAAATATATCTCCATTTTGTCTTATTACTATTTCATCATTTTCTAGCTTTAGCGTGGTTTTGAAATCTAGTGAATCTAGCAATCCTATTTCATATGCGATAAGCACGATTTCGTTTAGCGCAGAGACTAGAAAATGTCCGCTTCCTACTGCTGGATCGCATATTTTTAGGCTAAGGAGGGTTTGGAGTAATGATTCTTTAGATATGTTTTGCTCTCTAGCTATGTGGAGTATGTCTTTTAAGTTTTTTGCATTCCAGCTAAATGCTTCATTGAATCTATTAAGTATAATTTGCGTTATACTCTCTTTACACATATAGCTTGTAATAAAGCTAGGTGTGTAAAAGCTCCCTTCTTTATAGCCATTTAGCTTCTCAAACACAAGTCCTGGCACAGATGAGTTTATGAGTTTGTCGTGGTTTATCTTAATGTTATCTTGTATATCTTTTGGTGTGGTGGTGAAACTATAAGCATTTAAGAATCTAAATAGATATTCTAAGAGTGGCAATGATCCTTGCGTGTCTTTTAGGATTGATTTTTTGTAAAGTTCTAGTGGTTTAGAATCTAAAAGCTTTATCTCTTTGCCCTCTTTTTCTAGTTCGCTTTTGCCAAAAAGACTTGAGTTAAGATAAGGGATAGATTGCAGTGCTTTAGGTATGGTGCTGTTTCTATCCTTTTGCCTTATGGCTAATACTTCAAAAAACAATGAATTTAGCGTCCTAAAGTCTGGTATATCTTCATGGTTTAGAAATGGTTTATCAAAGTGCTTGAAAGAAATAAGCATAGATTCTAAAAGCCGTAAAAATAAAATGCGGTTATTCCATAGAGTGATGAGGCTAAATATCTTTTCAAAATCTTGTTCTATGTCTAGCCCTAGATTCTCTCTTATGACATAGCTTAGTGTGTTTGGTGTTGAGCTAAGCTTGATTAGTTTATTGCTTCCATCTTCTTTTAACCCTAAAATATAGAGTAGCTCTTCATAGAAATTTTGATTAAGCACATTGCTATCAAAGTTGGATTCTCTGCCAAGTAGCATATGAGGGCTAAAGATCTGATAGAGTAGGGTAGTATCTGTATCTTTGATGGTAAAATGTGTGAAGATTATTTCTGTATCTAATTTGTTTATAATATCTTTTGCTTTTTTGTAGAAAGTTTGTGTTCTTTTGTTATTTACATCTGCATCGCCTACATCTTTGTAGTGTTTTTGTATATCTTTGTTTTGATAGAGTTTTTCAAAGTATTTTGATTTTATTATATAAAATGTATCTATGGTGCATAGAGATATGAATTTTATATGATTATTTCCTTGCTCCCTTTCTCTTATGTAATATAGTAAGCTTTCATAGAATGCTTTTGAATCTAGTGTGTTTTGAGATTTTGGGAATTCTTTTTTATTGGCTACTAATTTTACTTCAAAGAATGTTTTTACTTCGTCATTTTCATATATGGCAAGATCTATTCTTTGTTTTGTATTTATTTTTGGGTAGCTAAATGCTTGTTTTAAAAAATCTGCAAAAAGATTTTTTTGAAATTCCTCACTCTCGCTCGTATCTTTTGTTGTTTGTTTTTGGCATTCTCTTAAGAAGTTATTTAGATGTTTTTGGAATCTTTTTAGAGATTCTTTTGTAGGTATGGGTAGGTTATAATCTTTTAGAAATATATTTAGAGGTATTTTGCTATATACCATGTTTATTCCTTGTATTGTAGAAATGAATTCCCAAAATTCTTTGATTGGTTTTTAGTGTTAGAATACAGCATAGCATATAAGCTACCTGTATTTAGATATATTAAGGATTAGTTTATATGATAGTTTGGTGCTTCTTTTGTGATCATTACATCATGCACATGAGATTCTCTAAGTCCGCTTTGTGTGATTTCTACAAATTCAGCTTTATCCCATAGTGTCGTTATGTCTTTTGCACCTAGATAACCTAAAGAAGCAGAGATTCCACCTACCATTTGATATACTATATCAGCAATCTTTCCTCTATAAGGAACTCTACCTTCTATACCCTCTGGGACTAACTTTTCTCGTGCTACACCTTCTTGGAAATATCTATCAGAGCTACCCCTATTCATAGCGCCCAAACTTCCCATTCCTCTATAACTCTTATATTGTCTTCCTTGATAGATTATCATCTCTCCCGGAGATTCTTCTGTCCCTGCAAACATACTTCCTATCATAACGCTACTTGCTCCTGCCGCAAGGGCTTTTGCTATATCACCAGAGTATTTTATCCCACCATCTGCTATTAGTGGCACCCCATTTTTGTGACATACTTCAGCTACATCAGCTATTGCAGTTATTTGTGGCACTCCAACTCCAGCTACGATTCTAGTTGTGCATATGCTTCCCGGTCCAATTCCAACCTTTACTCCATCAGCACCAGCATCAATAAGGGCCTCTGCGGCTTTGCTTGTGGCTATATTTCCAACTATTACATCTACTACTAGATCTTTTTTAATTTTCTTTAGAGTTTCTATTATTCCATAGCTGTGTCCATGTGCAGAATCTAGCACTAATACATCAGCTCCAGCTTCAACTAATGCATATGCTCTATCAAATTGATTAACACCAATTGCAGCACCAACACAAAGTCTGCCGAAGTCGTCTTTGTTTGATCTTGGATATTCTATTCTTTTTTGTATGTCTTTTATTGTTATTAGTCCTTTTAGAATCCCGCTTTCATTTACTATTGGAAGCTTTTCTATTTTGTTTTTATTCATTATTTCTTTTGCTTCTTCTAAGCTTACGCCAACTTGTGCTGTAATTAGAGGTGCTTTTGTCATTACCTCTTTTACTAATCTATTTAAATCTATCTCAAACCTTATGTCTCTATTTGTTAGGATTCCTATTAGGCTACCGCTATCATCTACTACTGGTACACCGGAGATTTTGTAAGAATCTGTAATTTCTTTAGCTTGTTGAAGTGTAGAATCTGGGCTTATATATATTGGATCTAGTATTACACCACTTTCACTTTTTTTGACCTTTTTTATTTGTTCTGCTTGGGATTTCTCGTCCATATTTTTATGTATGATACCTATGCCACCAAGCCTTGCCATTGCTATTGCGGTTTTGTATTCTGTAACTGTATCCATTGCGGCTGATACTAGAGGTATATTTAGTTTTATATTCTTGCTTAACTTGGTGCTTAGAGATACTTCTTTTGGTAATACTTCAGAATATGCAGGGACTAATAATACATCTTCAAATGTTAATGCTCTTGCTCTTATTTTCATTGCTTCTCCTTATTTTATTGATTGTTCCAAATTTAATGCAAGATCTAGAATCTTTTGCTCATCAAAAGCATTTCCTATTAGCTGCATACCAATTGGTAATCCATTATCTTCACATACAGGAAGTGAGATAGCAGGAAGTCCAGCCAGATTAACTCCTATAGTGTATATATCTTCTAAATACATTTGTAGTGGAGTTTTAATATCATCAAAGCCAAATGCAATACTAGGTGTAATAGGAGATAATATCGCATCACACTCGCTTAATATTTCATTGTATTGTCTTGCAATTAGTGTTCTAACTTTTTGTGCCTTTATATAGTATGCATCGTAATATCCGCTACTAAGAACAAATGAACCAAGCAAGATTCTTCTTTTTACTTCTTCGCCGAATCCTTGTGATCTAGTTTTTATGTATAGTTCTTTTAGGTTATTTATATCTTTTGCTCTATTGCCATATCTAACACCATCGAATCTTGCTAGATTTGAACTTGCTTCAGCTGTGCATATTATGTAATATGCAGAGATTATATAGCTTGTATCTAGCATTTCTTTTTCTACTATTTTATGTCCATTTTTACTTAGAATGTCTATTGTATTTTGATATGCATTTTGTATGTTTGCTTCTGCATCTTTTAGCAATGAAGGCATGATAGCGATTGTCATTTTATTGTTTGGGTTTAGATTTTTAAATGTATTTGTAGATTCTAGCTTTGCAGAAGTTGAATCTAAACTATCATAACCACTTATAGCGTCAAATAAAATAGCACAATCTTCCACATTTTGTGTAATTGGTCCTATTTGATCTAAACTTGAGCTATATGCTACTAGTCCATATCGGCTAACTCTTCCATATGTTGGTTTTAGTCCTACACAACCACAAAAACTAGCGGGTTGCCTAATGCTTCCACCAGTATCGCTTCCTAGTGCGGCTATTGCAATGCCTCCTGCGACCGCAGCAGCACTTCCTCCGCTACTTCCACCTGGGACTTTGCTTTTGTCTTTTGGGTTTAGTGTTTTTCCATAGCAACTACTAGCAGTGGTGCTTCCCATAGCAAATTCGTCCATGTTGGTCCTGCCAAATGGAGAGAGTCTATTTTTTAGCATATTAGAAATTGCAGTTGCATTATAAGGTGCGATATATCCTTTTAGTATATTGCTAGAGCATGTAATTTCCCAATTTTTTACATTTATATTATCTTTAATGGCTATTGGAACTAGACTATCTTCATAGTCTAAAATCTCTCCTACATAAGCGTTTAGATCACTATTTTTTATTTTTTCTTTTAAGGTTGCTTTTAGTTGTAGTATTTCATCTTTATCTAGTTGTAGTGCTTCTTTTAGGGTTGGAATACTCATTTTGGAATCTCCATTGTAAAATTCTGGAATTATAACAAATTTATAGTTTATTGCCTTGCAATAGTTGTGAAGTATCTATTTTGAAATCAAAATATTGCGAAGCAGTTTTTAAATCCCCTATACGAGAGAATTGAGAGACCGCAGCATTTAGATTTTGATCTTGTAGATATAAGATACCATTTGCGATTCTTGTCTCATAGTTTGTTGGTGATTCTAGCTTTGATAATTGCAATAGTGCTGCTGCATTTTCAATATGTCCAGCACCTATTGCTGCAACTGATGTTAGAAATAGAGTTTGAGTGTCATTTTCTTTAAAGTCATCTATAAGACTATTGTATAAGGTAAAGGCTTTTTCAAATTCTTGTAGATATATATATGTTAGAGCTAATGCTTGAATCACACCTCTTGCTTCATTTTGTTCTGTTATTAGTCTATAATCTAGGTCTTGTTGCACATAGTGTAGAGTTCCTATTATATGTGCTACTTTGACATACATTTCTCTAACTACTGCAGGTCCGTAATATATTGGTTCTTTATTTATTGTTTTATCTTGATAGTAGTTTTGGAGTTTTAATGATAAGGCTTTTGGATCATCTTCATAATTAATTGCTAATAGTTCAAGTAGGTTTGTTAGAGGATCTTTTGGCATTATTTCTTTTAGATTTGTAGCTGATTGTATCATTAGGCTTTTGTCGTTTAGTTCTATTGCTTGTGCTAGATTTAGTGCATAGTGTATTGCTTTATTGCTTTTTTTATCTTCTAGGAATTCGAGTGGCACTGGGATTCCATTTCTTGCGTAGTTTAGCATAGCTTGAGTAAATTCTTGCTCGTTTTTATCGGCTTCATAGTTTGATATTTCTCTTCCTAACTCATTTTCTAATCTTTGAGTATCCCTATATGTTAGCTTTGCAGTTATTAATGCAAATATTCCAGTTTGGACATCTTTAGGATTTAGGTGGAATGAACGTATAAAGTGCTGATATGCTTTGTCAAAATCACCCATTTGAGCATAATTTACCCCCAAGTTGTAGTGCAAAATCGAATGGTTTGGATATTGGTTGGATACTGCTTGAAGTAGCTTGTTTGCATTTCGTATATTTCCATTTAGTGTTTCTAATATTGCATTTGCGATGTTTCTATTTACCCTTGATATTGTATTTCCTCTAAGCAATACTTCTTTTGCTTCATTTAGATTTTCTATATTTATATTAATCCCACCTTCAGCTATTATGTTAAATGCCTCTTTAGCATCAAAAACTTTGTATGGTGCAAAGTAAAAAATAATTTCATAAGAATTTAGTTTTAGTCCTTTAAATTCAGACCAGAATCTTTTTTGTGCTACATTTACATCAAAGAAATCTTTTCTTAGAGTGATTTGTATTGGGTATGGATTATCTTTTATTGCTTCTTTATTATCAGAGTATTTAGCTAGAATTGATCCTGCAGCACCAAATTCTGCTAGTTTTAATTTTATTAGTGCTAAAGCCATGTTTGATTGTAGTGTTTCCCCAAAAGCACCTATTGATTGCAATAATAAATTGTTTGCTTCTTCATATCCTCCGATTCTTGCATAAAGTAATGCTAGGTTAAACCAGTTTTCAGAATCAGAAGAGTGTTTGCTTAGATATTCGATTGCTTTTTTGTCATTATTAAAATAAGAATAAAGTGAAGCTAACATGTAGTTACTTTCTTCATCATAATATTGAGAACTTCTGTTTGTAAGTGGTGATATAGCTTCTATGTAGTTTTTATTATAGTATTGTGTTAGGGCATATAAATATGAGTATATTTTAAGATTTCCAGAATATGGCAAGTAAGCTTGTGCTAATTGTAGATAATAATTTTGTGTTAGTGGTTCTTTTAGGTATAGTGCCGATACAGAGGCATTTATTGCGCTAGCTACTCTATCATCACCAAGTGTTATTGTTGATTGGAATGATAATATTGAATCTTTATATGATTTTTCTTCCATTTGTGCTACACCTAAATTATAGCTAGATAGTGCTTCAGAGTAGTTTGAGATTTTTCCATATAAATCTAGTGCTTCTCTTTTGTTTCCTGTTGTATATAGGAAGTTTGCTTTTTTGATTAGATTTTCTAAATCTTCAGCATTATTTATTATATCTTCACCTTTTTCTATTGAGAACTCTGGAGGTGCTATTTTTTCTATTGGCTTTGGTTGTTCTGTTTCATTTTTTAGGAAATGTCCTACTAAAAATATGAATCCCAAAATTAAAAATCCAAGCAATAAAGCTAGAAAAATTGTTAATTTTTTGTGTTCACTAAAGAATTTTGTTATTTTTTCTAGTTTGCTCGGTGGCTTTACTTCTTCTGGTTCTTTTTTTAGTATGTCTTGAAAGATATCAAAGTTATCACTAAGGTTATCATCAAGGCGTATTACATTATCATTATCAGCCATTTATTTACCTTAGATACTCTCTTAAGACTTCTGGTATTTGTATTTCACCATTTTCTGTTTGATAATTTTCCATGATGGCAACTAAAGTTCTGCCAACTGCTAAACTTGAGCCATTTAGCGTATGTGCTAGTATATTTTTTTTGTTTTCATCTTTGTATCTTATCTTAGCTCTTCTTGCTTGAAAGTCTCTTGTATTAGAAATGGAGCTAATTTCTCTATAACAATTTTGTCCTGGTAGCCACACTTCAATATCAATAGTATTGCTAGCACTAAAGCCTAAATCCCCACCGCATAATTGCACTAATCTATGTGGTAATCCTAAAGATTCTAGCAACAAAGAAGCACATGTAACCATTTTATCTTGCATTTCATCACTATCTTTTTGTGATGTTATTGCTACTAATTCTACTTTGTCAAATTGGTGTTGCCTTATTATCCCTCTTGTGTCCCTTCCAGCACTTCCTGCTTCTTTTCTAAAGCATGGTGTATATGCAGTCATCATTAGTGGTAGTTTGTTTATATCTATTATTTCATCATGATATAGATTTGTTAGCGTAACTTCTGCAGTTGGGATAAGATATAAATCATGTCCCTTTTTGGTGTCATCATCAAAAGTTGAATCTGAAATCTTAAATAAATCATTTTCGAATTTTGGTAGTTGTCCTGTTCCAAACATCATTTCTGAATTAACAATGGCTGGAGTTTGAATCTCATTAAAGCCATGCTTTGTATTAAAATCAAGCATATAATTAATAAGTGCTCTCTCTAATTTCGCACCAAGCCCCATAAATACGCTAAATCTGCTTTTAGCCAACTTAACGCCTCTTTCAAAATCTATCCAACCATTTATTTCTGCTAACTCCCAATGTTCTTTTGGAGTGAAGGAAAAACTCTTTGGAGTTAATACCTTTTTTATTTCTACATTATCATTTTCATCTTTGCCAAAAGGCGTCTTATTATCTGGTATGTTTGGGATTATATGAGATAAATTTTGTAGTTTTTCTTCTAGTGCGGTTACTTCTTTTAGTTCATTTGATATTTCTATTTTTAATTTGTCGCATTCTTCTTTTAGTAAATTTATATCTTTGCCTTCTTGTTTATATTGTGCAAACATTTTGCTTTTGGCATTTTGTGTAGCTTGTAGTTCTTCTAGTGATGTTTTTTTGTTTTTGTATGCTATGCTTGTTTCTTTTAGGGTGTTTAAAAAGTTTTTATCTATGTTTCGTTTTGATAATTCTTTAATTGTGCCTTCAAAGTTGTTTATTAGTAGTTTTAAATCAATCATAGATAATCCTAAATAGCAAGTTAATCGTAGAATTTTAACGAAAAATAGTTTAATTTTTTTGTATAATTTCACAAAAATTTTAAAGAGGGTATCAATAGTGGATAGCGTTGGAGATTTTATTACTATTTTAAGCATTATGGGCGTTGTTTCGCTTGTCATTATAGTTGCTACTATTATTTCTGTGGCTAAGAGTGGTGATAAACTTACTTCTTTTGAGAAGAAAGTTTTGATATTTGTTGCAATAGCCCTTTGTCTTGGTATTATGATGCTATATATCTTTTCTAATTTGGAAGTCTTTAAGGCAGCTTTTTAGAGTTTATGCCTCTTCCAAATTCCGCTTTGGAATATTTTCCAATACACAAATGCTCTTAAAAATGTCTCTAGTGTTATGCAGATATAAATGTATATAACTGGATATTTTAGTGTTGCTAAAAAATAGCAAGGCAAGATTCTTAACCCCCATATCATAAGACTATTTACAATTAGTGTTATTTTTGTGATACCAGCTCCTCTTAGAGCCCCATCTAATATACATATAAATGCAAATGGCACTTGAGAGATTCCAATAGGGATTAGGTAGCTTATACTTCCCTGTATGCTTTCTATTTCGTCTGTAAATATAGCGGATAGATAGTATGCAAAGCATGTCATGCAAAGCCCTATTATCCCCATAAATATGCTACCTAACAGAATAGTATTTAATGTGCTATATCGTGCTTCTAGTGGTTTTTTGGCTCCTAGATTCTGTCCCATAAGTGCCATAGCTGCTATCATAAAGCCAAAGCCAGGCATAAAAGCAAACCCCTCAATTCTAGTGGCTATTTGATAACCAGCTAGTGTATGAGTGCCATATATTGCAATTAATTTATTCATTAAAATAATTGAAAAAATTGTAAGCAATCTTTCAAAGCCCGATGGAATCCCTATTTTAAATGCTTTTTTAATGTATTCTAATTTTATTGTTTTACCAAATGTTACGGGACTTTTTTTGTAAAGCCACAATACAAAAAACAAAGAACAAGTCTCAATAACATTAATAATCAAACTAGCAATAGCAGCACCTTCAATTTCTAATCTAGGAATAATAAAGAAGCCAAAAATCAAACAATATTTCAATAACGGATTTATTAGAGTTATTATTATTTTTATAAAAAATGGAATCTTTGTAGCACCAGCTGCAGAAAATGCAGAGATGACTACTTGCTTTATTAGTAAAAGAGGGATTCCAAATAAAAGTATTTGTAAAAAATTATCGCCAATTTGCTGTGAAAATTCATCAACTCCAATCCAAGCAAAAAATGGCGTATAGCATAAAAAAGCCAAGCATGTAAGAGGTATTGATATAATTGCTGTTGCTAGTGTGATACTTGTTATTGTGTTATTTGCCTCTAGTGGATTTTTTGCCCCTAAGAATCTAGATACAAGAGCATTATTACCAACAAAAACTATTGTAGTAAATGCAAAAATAATCATCATATAGCTTAAGCTAACCCCAACACCAACAATAGTAGTAGCCCCAAAGCTACCAAGCATAATTAAATCTATGGATAAATTTATAATATCCAAAAGAGAGTTTAAGCCAGAGGGAATAGCTATGTTTAGTATTTTTTTGCTTCTTTGCTTTGAGTAAAAGTATAAAAACCTTCTAGCCACGCGCTACCAGTCTTGCCACCAATGTTGAATCATCATTTTTGTTTAATAAAGATTCTTCATAAAATAATATCTCTAAGTTTAAAAAAGCCCTTAAAAGTTCATTTTTGTGTAGCATGTGATTTATGTTTATTGGTGTGTTATTTGGTTTATTTATCACAAATGTCTCAAAAATTAATATTCCATTTTTCTTTAAAGACTTTGTAATTTGGGGAAATAGTCTTCTATCTAAAAAGAAACTATTTACAACTAGAGCATATTTGTTTTCTTCTATTATAAAATCATCTAAATCAACGCATATTGCGTTTATATTGTGTTGGTTCTTTAGGCTTTCTATTGCTGTGCTTGATATATCTATACTATCCACAATAAACCCACTATCACGCATAAAATATGAGTTTCTACCCATTCCACAAGCAATATCTAGTGCAACTTTATATTCACAATCTTGTGCTAGATGAATATAATTTTTTAATAGTTCCAATGGTGTTGTATTTGGGGGATTTTCCTTGTGCTTTTTATCCCACTTTTCTTTATCGCTAATCATCAAAACGCTTTAAAATACTAGAGTAAGCATCAATTCTTCTGTCTCTTAAAAATGGCCAGATTCTCCTTACTTCCTCGCTTCTATTTTTATCCCATGTGAAATATAATATCTCTTCTTTATCTATACTGCCTAATGCTAGAATCTCACCTTGTGCGTCAAATGCAAAACTAGAACCCCAAAATCTAATTCCATTTAACACCTTGCTCTTATCTTGTTCAAAGCCAACTCTATTTATAGCTACAACTGGGATTCCATTTGCAATAGCATGCCCTCTTTGAACAGAAATCCATGCTTCTCTTTGTCTATCTTTTTCTTCCTTGCTATCTTCGTCAAACCAGCCAATTGCTGTTGGGTATATTAAAATCTCTGCTCCTTTTAAAGCCATGATTCTTGCAGCTTCAGGATACCACTGATCCCAACAAATTAGCACCCCAAGTTTGCCTAAGCTTGTATTTATTGGTTCAAACCCTAAATCTCCGGGTGTGAAATAGAATTTTTCATAAAATCCCGGATCATCAGGTATGTGCATTTTTCTGTATTTCCCAGCTATTGTTCCATCATTTTCAAACACAACAGAAGTATTATGATATAGCCCACTAGTTCTTCTTTCAAATAGTGAGCTAACTAGCACGATATTATTATTTTTAGCTATTTCGCTAAAGTATTCACAATCTTTATCAAAATCTAATGCATAATCAAAAAAATCTACATTTTCACTTTGACAGAAGTATTCGCTTGTGTGCAATTCTTGTAATAAAACCAATTTTGCACCATTTTGCGCAGCTTCTTTTATCATTTTTGCTGTTAGTTTTAGCGTATTTGGCTTATCGCCTTTGTATGATTGTTGTATTAGAGCTACTTTTATGCCCTCCATTAATCATCATCTCCTTCATATTCAGAATCACTACTATCATAGTCATCTTCATCGTATAAAAAATTATTTTTATTTCCGTAATTTTCGTAATCATCGTCTTTATCTATATCTTCATAATCTTCATACTCTTCATCTTCGTATGGTTTTGTGTATATCATATTAACTCCTTAAAATAAATGATATTGCCTCACTTGCAAGTCTTAACCCAAAAGATGCAGTAACTCCGCTAAAACTTCCAAGCTCTTTACATTTTGGCACTTCTGGGCTAAAAGCAACATAAAAATCACCTCTAAAATTTGCCTTTTTTAATCCTTCTCTAAATTTTCTTGCAAACTTATCCCCATGACTTTTCCAAATGCTTGCAAATTCTATTTTTGAAGGGTCTAGCTTTTTTGCACTACCTGTTGATGATAGTAGTATGGGCATAGTTTTTATCTTTGGTTTATTTGCTATTTTTAGTGCTAGCAATATTTTTGCATTTATATCATCTATTGCATCAATTACTATGTCATAAGATTCGAAGTTAAAACTATTTATGAATTCTTCATCTACTTTAGAATCTATGGCGTTTATTCCTTGATATTTTTTTGCTAGGACTTCTACTTTTTTTTGTCCTACACCTTCAAGGGCTCCTATTTGTCTGTTTTGATTTGTTTCATCAAATTTATCATAATCAACTATACAAATATTTCCAATACCTGTCCTATAAAGGCAATCAAGTGCGAAACTTCCAACACCGCCAACACCAAGTAGTAGAACTTTAGAATCTTGTAGTTTTTTAAAACCATCATCTTTAAATAATAGTAGTGTTCTTGTGAATCTTTTATCCATTATTTATCCATTGTTTTAGTGTATTTATTTTATCTCTTGCCGTAAAGTCAAGTGTTATAGGAGTGATTGATACATAATTATCAAAGACTGCACTAAAATCTGAAGTCTCATCTCCTTCTCTTTCCTTCCAAGATAGTGGATGTAATCCAAGCCAATAATATTCTTCGCCTCTTGGATTTCTGTGTAGTTGTGCATCGTTGCCATACATTCTAATTCCAAGCTCTGTTATTTTAAATCCCTTGCACTCTTGTTTGGTTATTTGTGGGATATTTATATTTAAAAATTGTCTATTTGCTAATGGAAAACCACCTTCTAGGACTTTTTTGGCAAGTTTATAGATACTATCTTTTGCAAGGGCAAAGTCAAATCCAAAATGATTCTTATCCTTTAATACTTGTGATATTGCAATTGATGGAATATCATGTAATGCACCCTCCATAGCAGCAGCTGCAGTGCCTGAATAACTCACATCTTCTCCCATATTTGAGCCTATATTTATCCCACTTACTATTAAATCTGGTGGATTATCATATAGAGAATATAGTGATAAATAAACACAATCAGTTGGAGTTCCATTATCTAGCTTATAAAAATCATCATCTATTTTTATGAATCTAAGCGGGTGTGTTAAGCTCATTCCATGCCCACATGCTGACTTTTCTACTGCTGGGGCTACTACTACTACATGTCCTAGTGGAGATAGTGCTTCTTTTAGAGCTAGAAGACCCGGAGATTCATATCCATCATCATTTGTTATAAAAATTCTTTTCATTAAACCTCTTTTAGATATTTCTTTAAAATAATATTTAGTATTTCTTGTGAGTTTGTATTTAGCTTTTTTATCTTTGAATCTATTTTTGTTTTTAATTTTTCTAGCTCATATCTAGCACCTTCTAATCCTAAAAGATTCACATAGCTATTTTTGTTTGTATCGTTATTTGTTGTTTTTAATGCTTCTTTTTCACTTTGTGTTGAATCTATAATATCATCTCTAATTTGGAAAAATAAGCCTAGCAAGATTCCAAGTTTTTTTAATGTTTTTAGTGTTTTTTTATCTACATTTGCAATTGCTCCACCCATTTGCAAAGAGGCAGAAATTAGTTTTGCAGTTTTGTTTATGTGTATTGTTTTTAGTGATGATAGAGGTAATTTTTTTTCTTCAAAATAACAATCAAGTGCTTGTCCTAGCACCATGCCATAGATTCCACCATTTTTGCTTAATATTTTTACTAGCTTTATTTTTGTCTTCGGTTTTAGCTTTGCTTGTGATAGCAGGTAAAATGCGTAGGTATTTAATGCGTCTCCTATTAGTATTGCTCCTGCTTCGTCGTATTTTGTATGAAGTGTTTTTAAACCTCGCCTTAATGAAGCATTATCCATGCTTGGTAAGTCATCATGTATCAAAGAATATGTGTGTAATACCTCTAGTGCTAATGCTGGAAGGAATGCACATTGTATTTTGTGTGGTGCATAAGCTAAGACTATAGTCATTAATAGCTGTGGTCTAAATCTTTTACCACCGCCTAATACCATCTCCCATAATGCAGATTCATAATATGGGTGGAAACTCTCTATTTTTGGAGCATTTAGAGCTATGAAAGATTCAAAATCATCTAATGTATTCTGTAAAAGCGTTTTCATTTTGCGAATCTTTTGTATTAACTTCTATAAAAAATTGAAAATCATCTCTTGAAATAAGCCATTTTTGCTCACTATCTGGCATCTCTCCTAGCATTCTTATTATGTTGTTATATCCAGTTGGGACTTTTTTATTGTTTATTTGTATTATTTTATCTCCAACTTTTAGCTTATCAAATCCATTTTTAGCCGTTGATTCAACTCTTGTTATGACAAAATTATCAGATATTTCAATTCCGATTCTTGCTAGAAAATTTTCTGGTAATAGCATACCTCCCGTGCGTCTATCGACAACTACGAATGTATTTATTACATTATTATTCCTATTTATTCTAACTGGCACTTTACTGCCTTGTGGTAAATCAAAGACAACTCTGTTAAATGCTGCTAAATCAGGTATTGCCTCGCCATTTATAGCCATTATGATATCTCCATATGCAAATGGATTATTTTTAAAGAATGGATCTACGACATTTACCTCTATTAAACCTTCTTTGTTGCTAAATACTCTAATTCCTATATCCCCATAATAAATAGGATTATTTAAGAATCTATCTATATATCTTTTCTCTAAGAAGTAGTTATTTCCTATGCCAATTCCATATATATGGTCGCATATGGTTGATATTATTGAGCTATTAAATGTTGGGACATTTAAAGTAGCAAAATCAATTTGACTTTGTTGAAGTGTGCTTATTTTGCCACTAACGCTTTGTGTTGGGGTTATACTTGCTATTTCTTGCTCTAGTATATCACCATTTATTTCTCTTATATTAAGTGGTTTTAGTTTCTTTTTTGGTTTTAGAAGATACATTCCGACAAATGGGTCATGTTTTAGGATTGTGTATCCCCTTGGTGTTACCTTTGGCGAATAGTAAAAAAGAACAATTTCTCCATTATTATTTTTTAGTGCTACGCCATATTCTTTGCCAATTTTTTCCATTGATGAGGAAGCTTGTTTTTGACATACTCTAAAATCATACGCAAAAACACTTGTTATAGATAATAGAAAGCAAAATATTATTTTTAACATTACATACCCTTTAATCCACCAAGACCGATGTTATTCATCATATCCAGTGCCATACTTTTTCTATTTTGCTCAAAGCTCTTTAATGCATCATTAATTGCACTAATTAGCAATATTTGCATTGATTCTTTATCTTCTAGTAGAGAATCATCAATGGTAATATCAATTATCTCTCCATTTCCATTTACACTGACACTAACAAGCCCACCACCACTTTTAGCAGTAAATGTTAGATTTTTATTTTCTTCTTGTGCATTGCTGAATTGTTCTTGTAGGTTTTCTAGTGTTTTTAGTAAGTCTTGCGAATTAAACATGTTTTAAATCCTCTTTTATGTTGATTATTTTGTTGTTGCTATCTACTATTACTACTTTTGGTTTGTATGTTTTTAGTTCATCTTCTGTAAATGACGCATATGCTATTATTATTACTATATCATCTTTTTGAACCTTTCTCGCTGCAGCACCATTTAGACATATCTCTCCGCTTTTGCCCTCTATTACATATGTGGAGAATCTCTCACCATTATTTATATTTACTATATCTACCTTTTGTCCCTCAAGCAAGGAAGCTGCATTTATTAACTCTTTATCTATACTAATTGAGCCAACATAATTTAAATTTGCATCTGTTACTTTTGCTCGATGAATCTTGCTATATAGCATAGTCCTAACCACTACAAAACCACCTAAAAATTTATTTAAAGTTGCACAATTCTATCAAATTTTATTAAAAAATGTTAGTAATATTTGTTTTTCCAAAACATATAGTTCATATCTTATATTTTTAAAAGTTTCGCTATAAACTTTGTTTTCTAACTTATAAATTTCTTCTAGCACTCTTGATGACTCTTGTGTTCTTTTGAAATTTGCTATGATTATATTTTCTAGGCTTTCTCTTTGCATTTCATCATTTATACTTTCTTTTAATACATCATGTGTTGATTCTCTTTGTTTTATTATGTCTATGTAATTATCAATTTTACATTTATGTCGTAGGGTTTTTATCGAAGTTGCAAGGGCTTTGTTGTTAAAGCTATATCTAAGTATATCCTCTATAACTCTTAAGCCTTCTTTTAATCGATTGAGATTTGCATCTATGATTCTATGATTATTGCATAAATGAGAATCCCTAAGATTCTCATTATTCTTTTGAATTGAAGATTCCAAGTAATTGAAGTAGTGATACAAAAAGATTTAAAAAGTCTAAATACAGACTAACTGCCGCCATTACAGGACTATCATATAATCCTCTTACGATGTTTTGTGTATCATATGCGATAAATAAACTAAATAATATAGCACCAACACCAGCTATGATTACCTGTAATAAAGGGCTTCCTAAAAATATATTAATAATAGAGCCTATAACTACAACAATAAGTGCTATAAAAAGCATTTTCCCCATACTAGCTAAATCTTTTGTTGTTCTTAGTGCAAATATACTCATAACGCCAAAAATAGCAGTAGTTAGCAAGAATGCTTGAGCTACTATCATAGCACCACCCGGCATACCCAATACTCTACTTAGAATCGGGGTTAGTGTGACACCTGTAACAAAAGTAAAAGCAAATAGCATAAATAGATTTATGCCAGGCTTTGACTTTGTGAAAAACAATCCAAACAAAAGTGCTAATTCCAAAATCACAAATCCTATGTAATATTGGCTTACCACACCACCAAAGCTAGTAATACCTATATAAGCACCAACACTAGCAGCAAAAAGCGACGCAGCAAAAAGCTGATAAGTTTGCTTTACAAAGCTAATTAATGCAACATCACTACTAAAAGTAGCACTTGAAAAGCTTGACTCATTATTTGTGTAATGATCATTTAATGACTTTCTATCATATAAAGACATCATTTCCTCTCTAATTTTTGATATAAAAGTTTGCATTATAACTTATTTTTGTTTTGATTCCAATATTTAATAAAGTTTGTTTGCGTTTTTGTGTTACAATTCGCACTTTTATGTAAGAAAATATTTAAGTTGTATTGGCATGGGAAAGATTAGATTTTTTATAAATGGTTTTGGAAGAATTGGCAGATGTGTCGCACAAATAGCACTAACTAAGATGAAAGATAGATTCACAATCGTTGGGATAAATGACCTTGGAGATAGTGATAATTTGATGTATTTATTATCTCATGATTCAATACACAAAACAGAAATTACATACACAAAGCTAGATGATAGTTTGTATGCTGTAAATGATAATCAAATAAAATTTAGTTCTTGTAAGATTCCAGAATCTATAGATATTCTAGGGGCTGATATTGTATTAGAGTGTAGCGGATTATTTTTGGATAGTAAATCTGTGAAATGTCATTTAAAAAAGGGTGCAAAAAGGGTGATAATATCCGCTCCAGTGCTTGATGATACAAGGACATTTGTATATGGTGTCAATCATAAATCTTATAATGGTGAGGAAATAATATCAAATGCAAGTTGCACAACAAATGCTTTAGCACCGGTTGTCATGTTGCTTGATGACGCCTTTGGTGTTAATAGTGGGATTTTAAGCACAATTCATAGTTATACAAATGATCAAAGATTAATAGATAGTGCATATTATAAGGGTGATTTTAGGCGTTCTAGGGCAGCTGCATTAAATATAATTCCAACTACAACTGGAGCTGCAAAAGCACTGCATTTGGTGCTACCAAGAATAAAAGATAAGCTTCATGGACATAGTGTGCGTGTGCCAGTAGCTGATGTATCAATGATAGACTTAAATATTAACCTAAAAACAAATGCCACAAAAGAATCTATAAATAATCTTTTTTATGAAGCTTCTAAAGGTAGTTTGAAAGGTATATTAGGAGTTGATGATAATTATGGAGTATCGCAAGATTTTGTGAATAATTCCCTAAGCGGTATTGTAGCTAGTGATTTAACATTTGTGCTACAAGATAAAATGGCAAAAATAATGATTTGGTATGACAATGAATGGGGATATTCTAATAGAATCTTAGAAATGAGTGAATATATATTAAAGCAATAAAAGGTAAAAGGTGAATTTGATAAAAGTTATATTTTGTTTAGTGTTTTTGTTTGAGATTTCATATGCTAGTATTAAAAATAAGCCATTTGATATATATGAGCTAAATGGAAATATAAATGGTAATACTCTATTGGTAATTGGCGGGATTCATGGTGATGAGCCTGGTGGATATTTTACCCCTACATTGTTGCTTCAACACTATAAGATAAAAAAGGGAAATGTACTTGTGGTGCCAAATCTAAATCCAGATAGTATTTTAAACTTTAAAAGAGGATTGTATAAAGATATGAATCGTAAGTTTGCGGTTATTTCTAAAAATGATCCAGATTATGATAATGTAGAGAGAATAAAAGGCATAATAAAAGATGAAAAGGTAAATTTCATTTTAAATTTACACGATGGGCATGGGTTTTATAGAGAGAAATGGGAGAATTCAATTTTTAACCCAAGGGCATGGGGGCAAACATATGTCATAGATCAAAAGCAATTAGATGATGTATTGTTTGGCAACTTAGATGAAATAGCACAAAATATAGTAAATAGTCTAAATAAGAGTTTGCACTATGATTATCATACATTTGGGATTCGAAATACAGAGACTAGACATAAAGATGAAGAACAACAAAATTCTTTGACATTTTTTGCAATATCAAACCTAAAACCAGCATTAGCCATTGAAACCAGTAAAAACATTAAAGATTTAGAGTTAAAAACATTTTATCAACTTAGTTCTATCGAAGTTCTTATGGGTATTTTGGGGATAGAGTTTGAGAGGGATTTTGAGTTAACATTAAGTGAAGTTTCTAAAAAAATACAAGAATATGGTGAAGTTACAATAAACAATAATGTAAAGATTCCGCTAAGCAATGTAAGAAGAGTTATAAATTTTGCACCACTTAAGGTGGGCGATAATGAGTTTGTATTTTCTCACCCTCTTGGTAGAGAAAAGAGAATAAAAAATGGATATGAGTTGTATATAGGAAATATAAAGGTATCTACGCTAAGGGCTGATTATTTTTCTATGAAATGCTCATTTGATAGCATGGAAATAGTAAGTGATAATAAGGATATGTTTTTAGCGTCTTTTGGGGATACTATATCATTTAAAGATGGATTTTTAATAAAAGGCAAAAACACAGCTAGAGTAAATGTAATAGGATACTCTAAAAAGGGAGTAGTTAGTGAGAGTGATGTTTTTATAGATTCTAAACTTATAGATAAAAACTATTCTTTAGATAAGAGTGATAGTATCTTTCGTGTGGAAGTTTATGAGGGTAATAATTTTTGTGGAATGATAAATCTAAAAAAAGGAAATTAGTGGAAAATAACAAACAAGCAGTTGTATTGTTGAATATGGGTGGAGTAAATTCACTCTCTGAAGTATCCGTGTTTTTAAAAAACATGTTTTGTGATCCTTATATATTGCCTATAAAGAGTAATTTTATAAGATCAATGGTTGCTAATTTTATAGTTAATAAGAGACTTGAAGAAGCAAAAGAAAATTACAAAAAAATAGGTGGTAAATCCCCGCTTGTTGAGCATACTTTTAAGCTTACTAAAACTTTGGAATCTTTAGATTCGAGCTATTTTTATACATATGCTATGAGATATACACCACCATTTGCACCTATGGTTGTAAAGGAACTGCAAACAAAGGGTATAGAAGAAATAGTGCTATTTAGCATGTATCCTCATTTTAGTTACACTACAATTGCTAGTTCTTATGATGATTTTATAAAAGCACTAAAAAGTGCAAATTATAATCCAAAAATAACCTATATTAAGCATTATTATGATTTTGAGCCTTATAATAAATGCATTGTATCTAGCATTAAAAATACTCTAAAGAATGATAATTCGAAAGAATTTCATCTTATTTTCTCAGCCCATTCGCTACCGCAGAGAAATATAAAGTTAGGAGATCCATATAAAGATGAAATAGAAAAAAATGTAGAAATTCTAAAAGAAATGTTACGAGCAAATAATTTGGAATTTGCAAGTATTAAAATTGCCTATCAGTCAAAAATAGGACCAATTAAATGGCTAGAACCAAATTTGAGTGATATTATTCCAAAATATAAAGATAAAAAATTACTTATCTATCCTATCTCATTTACAATTGATAATTCTGAAACAGATTATGAGTTAAAAATAGAATATAAAAATCTTGCACAAGAATCTGAATTACTGGAGTATAGGGTTGCTGATTGTTTTAATTTTGGAGAAGAGTTTGCAAAATGTATTTTAGAACTAATAAGGAGCAAGGTATGAGCATAAATTCTTATGTTGATGTAAATAATAATAAAATATATGGTGATTTATCTTTAAATCAAAATGTAAATATCCAATGTGTTTATCCAGTATCTGCGGGGGGGGGGGCGAATATTGCCTTTTTTGCTGGAAAGAGTTCTAATGTAAAGATAGAGTTTCATGGTGCAAATTCTTTGGTCTTTATTGGTGATAATGTTGTCTTTCATGGCGAGGTGAAACTAAGGCTTGTATCTGATAGTGTGGTATATATAGGAGATAATACAACAATAGTTGATGGCAGAATCGATGCTTATGAGACAAAAAATGTATTTATAGGTAATGATTGTATGTTTTCTAATGATGTCTTACTTACCACTACTGATAGTCATGGAATCTATAACTATGAGAATAATAGAGTAAATCATGCAAAGAGTATTTATGTTGGAGATCATTGTTGGCTTGGAATGTATGCTAAATGTCTAAAAGGTTCTAAGATTCATTCTGGTAGTGTCCTTGGTGCTTGCAGTCTTTTGACAAAGAAAATTTATTCAAACCAAATATGGGCTGGAAATCCCACAAAAATGGTAAAAAATGATAGCTATTGGCAAAGAGATTTACATGTAAATACAAATGTATGGACAAGGGAGACTATAAAAAATTATAAGCCAAATTTTAGTGATGATTTTAAATATAGCTTTAGTGCAGAATCTTTTTTGGATTTTGATTTTATAGAGGCTTCTTTAGACAAGCTAGAGACTGCACAAAGCAAGTTAGAATTTTTATATAATGCAGTTTATTGCAATAATGATAAAAATAGATTTGCTCTTTTTGAAGATTCAAAGCCAATCTCTAAAGCTAAAAAAATACAAAACAAATTTAGCAAACTAGACATACTAGAGCCACTATCCATTAACTATTTGTAAATAATTTTTTGATAGAATCCCCAAATTAAGTAATTTTCTAGGGGATTAGTAATGAAGTTTATCTTTGTTTTGATTATGGCTATTTTTTTATTCGGTTGTGGAGATTCTGTTGATTCTAGTGTTGTATCAAGTGGGACGAAAAATACCAAAGAACAATTAGACGCACATAATAATATCGATAAAAACTCATATATCGATGTTGCTGATGTATTTTTAGACACTAATAAAATTATAACAAATAACAAGCCTTATTTTCTGGTTTTTGCTGCTAATGGCTGTATTTATTGCGATAAATTAAAAGAAATAGTAAAAGACGATCATGAAATAAAAAGTATTTTAAAGAATGATTTTTCTCCTTATTATGTGAATCTTAGTTATTCTAAAATGCATCAAGTTGATTTTTTAGACAGTGAGATAAGCACTGCAGAGTTTGGAAAAAAGTATCAAGTTGTGCCTACACCTACTTTGGTATTTTTAAATCCTAAAGGTGAGATAATGTTTGTCTATCCGGGATATATGCCTAAAGATAAGTTTTTGGCTACTTTAAATTATATAAAAGATTCCACAAGTAAAGATGAATCTGTAATAAAAAATGAATTGCAAAATATATTTAAGGATATGGGTGTATGAAAAATGTATTAAATAATATTTTTAAGGGGTTTTGTAGTTTTCAAGTTAGTATAGTTTTGATGATTATTTATGCTAGTGCCTGTGGTGTAGCTACATTTGTAGAAAATGATTATGGCACTCCATCTGCTAGGGCGTTGATATATGATACACAATGGTTTGATTTGCTTCATTTTTTAATTATTTTAAACTTAATTGGACTTATGGTGCTGTCTCGTGCATTACAGAGAAAAAAGTATGCTAGTTTGTTATTTCATGCGTCATTTGTGGTGATATTTGTTGGAGCTGCTATTACTAGATATTATGGTTTTGAGGGGGTTATGCATATAAGAGAAGGAGAGAGTGTAAATACCATGAAGTCGCAAGAGGAGTTTTTAACAATACTTGCTAAAGTAGATGATAAGGTATATAGAGCATTTTTTCCAACTACAATAACACCATTGGTGCAAGAATCTTTTGATCATTCATTACCATTTATGGATAGTAGTTTGAATGTTAAATTCGTAGATTATCTACCTGCTAAAGATAAGATGTCATTTGATTTTTTAAAAGTGGAAGTATCATATAAGGATAATGTAGAAACAATAGAGGTGCCAAAAGATGGTGGTAATGGGAATCTTGTTAGATTTGAGCTTGGTGAGCATAAGTTTGCACTAGAGTGGGGTGCTAGAATTATTACTCTTCCATTTGCAATTAGGCTTGATGATTTTATTTTAGATAGATATGCTGGATCTATGAGTCCGTCATCTTATGAATCTGAAGTTGTAGTAATAGATGATGCAAACAATATAGAAGAGCCACATAGGATATACATGAATAATGTTCTTGATTATGGTGGGTTTAGATTCTTCCAATCTTCTTATGATCAAGATGAGTTAGGAACAATATTATCTGTAAATAGAGATCCGGGCAAAATTCCTACATATATAGGTTATGCAATGCTAACTATTGGTCTTTTGTGGGCGTTTTTTGCTAAAAATGGTAGATTTTATAAATTAGGCAGATATTTAAAAGCACAAAATTTAGCCATTGCAGCATTATTTATAGCTTCTATATCTAGCACTCCTATATATGCAAATGAACAAGAAAAAATAGATATGCATGGCGGTAAATCAGTAGAGATTCCAAAAGCTGATGAAATTACAAATGAAGAAATGCCAGAGATTACAAGTGAAAATGTGCTGGATTTAATAAAGAATCTAAAAGAAAAATCAAAAGATCATGCAAACTCCTTTGGTGAGTTATTGATACAAGATTTTGGTGGGAGGATTAAGCCACTTGATACAATGGCTATGGAATATATGCATAAAATGACTAAGAAAAATGAATTCTTAGGTCTTAGCAATATGCAATTATTCTTAGGAATGATGACATATCCAAATGAGTTTAAAAAAGTAAAAATGATTTCAATTTCATCTCCAAAGTTAAAGCAGGTAATAGGTGTTGATGAGAGTGAAAAATATATAGCCTTTGATGATGCATTTGTTAATGGTCAATATAAGCTTATAAATTACTTAGAGGAGGCGAATAGAAAAAAGCCATCAATGAGAGATAAGTTCGATAAAGATGTTATTGCGGTTGATGAGAGGATAAATGTTGCATTTTTAATCTATACAGCACAAAGCTTAAGAATCATACCTGATTTTAACAAAGAAAGCACTACTTGGTATGCTCCAACAGAGGCTATGGCTACATTTAAACAAGAAGATAGAGATCATTTACACAAGTTATTTCAAGCATATTTTGCAAGCTTCAATCAAGGGTTAGTTGAGGATAATTGGGAGAATGCAACATTAGCATTAAGTGCATTTAAGCAGATTCAAGCCCAATTTGGTGGAGAGCTTCTACCAGAGGCAAAAAGAGTGCAATTAGAGATATTTTTAAACCATTACAATATTTTTGATAATTTAACTTTATTTTATATCTTGGCTGGTGTGATACTATTTATAGTTGTATTAATTCAAATTCTGCGTGATAAAAATGTGGTTATTTTACCTTCAAAATTGATACATTTATTTATTTTATTATTAGTCATTATACACACTATTGGACTTGGGGTGCGTTGGTATGTAGGTGAGCATGCACCTTGGAGTAATGCTTATGAATCTATGATATATGTTGCATGGGCCTCTGGTATTGCTGGAGTTGTGTTTTTTAGGAAGAGTTATTTAGCATTGGCTGCTTCTAGCTTTCTAGCCGGTATTTGTTTGTTTGTAGCGCATCTTGGATTTATGGATCCTCAAATTGGAAATTTAGTGCCTGTATTAAAGTCTTATTGGCTAAATATACATGTATCAATTATTACTGCTAGTTATGGATTTTTAGGGCTTTGTTTTATTCTTGGTGCAATTAGTTTGTTATTGTTTATCTTTAGAGGTAAGAATCCTCAAATAGACAAAACTCTACTAACCATACACACAATCAATGAAATGTCAATGATTTTAGGTCTTGCTATGCTTACGGTTGGTAATTTCTTGGGCGGTGTATGGGCAAATGAATCTTGGGGTAGATATTGGGGATGGGATCCAAAAGAGACTTGGGCGTTAATATCTATTGTGGTTTATGCAATTGTGTTGCATGTTAGATTCTTGCCAAAAGGGGATAATCCATTCGTGTTTGCAGCATTATCTGTGATCGCATTTTATTCTATATTGATGACATATTTTGGAGTGAATTATTATCTATCTGGATTGCATTCTTATGCTGCTGGTGATCCATTGCCAATCCCTACATTTTTATATTATTTTGTAGCAGGAACTATATTGCTTATAATTTTGGCTGGTAGAAAGCGGGATTTGTTGCCACCTAAGCTTTAAGGATTGCTATGAAATGTGATGTGCTTGTATATGGATTTGGTGTAACTGGAAAGCATGTCTTAGGAATCTGCAAAGAACTAAGGCTTACATATAAGATAGTCGATGACTTTGCACTGCCTTTTGGCAGTGATTTTGTATCTTTAGAAGATATAAAAGTAGCAAGGTTAATATTAATCTGTCTAAATGATGAAGATGCACAAGAAAATGCAAAAAATAAGTTGCTTCAGCTTGATTTTGATTTAAATGTTATCAAAGTTATAAATTTGGGCGATTTTCGTAATTCTTATTTGGAATCTTTTAAGGATAGGTTTAGTGCTATAAGCTTTATTGATACACTTTTAGAAGATGACTATAAACTAAATAATTTTCAGCAAATATACAAAGAAATTATAA
This sequence comes from Helicobacter sp. WB40, assembly GCF_027859275.1. Taxonomy (NCBI): domain Bacteria; kingdom Pseudomonadati; phylum Campylobacterota; class Epsilonproteobacteria; order Campylobacterales; family Helicobacteraceae; genus Helicobacter; species Helicobacter sp. WB40. The sequence goes on from NZ_JAQHXS010000006.1 coordinate 98,951, forward strand.
AAGAATATAAAGAAAAGAAAATAAAAGAAGTAGAATCCAAAAAAGAACTACTGAAAAAGGTAGAAGATAAATATCCAGAGCTAAACTCTTTTGCTAGAATCTTTACCACTTCTTTTAAGCAAAGTGATAATGATTTGTTGCATTATCCTTATTTTCATGTCTTTACTGATAGATCTTGTAGTGATAAGAATTTTTTCTTTAGAGAAGAAGTTGATTTTCATTCTTTAAAAAATAGAGATATAAATACTAAGTTTGTGTTATGCTTTGGTTCTAGTGTTATGAGGGCTGATGAGGTAGCATTAGAATCTACAATTGCTAAGAGATTAGAGGGTTTATTGAATTCTCCTGCGGGGGGGGGGGGATTCCCTTATTAGCTATAAAGTATTAAATTTAGGCATATCAGGTTATAACACATCTGATATGTGTATGTTGTATTTATCACTCTTTGAATCTTTACGCCCAGATATTGTTATGTGTGTATTTTTTGGTAATGAGTTAATTACAGCTTCAATTTCAGATGAATCGTTGTTAAGAGATTGTATGTTGTATTATCACCCATTTGTAGAGAGTGAGTGCAGAAATATTTTTGATAGTAAAATTCCTTTATACTCTGATTTTAGATTCCGTATAAAAGAGGTTGATTATGGTTTGATACTTAAATCAATAGCCTTTAGAATCGAGCAATTTAGCAGAGTAGTAAGTAGTAGTGGAGCGAAATTTTATGGCTTTATAACTCCACTTTTACACCAAAAACTTCATAAAACACAAGATGAACTTCATGGACAAAAAGAAGCTCTAAAAACTTATCCTCCATATTATTTTTCTCATTTAGAGTATGAAGAATCTTTGCTTAGAGAATTTAAAGAGATTGTAAAAGTTAAAGTCTATGATGCAAATTATGCTACTACTTCTTCAAAAGAGACTTTGTTTTTGGATTGGATTCATTTAAATGCTAGAGGTTGTGATGTTGTTGCTTGGTATATGTATGAAGTTATGATGGCTAATGATTAATTTTCACAAATAAACACCAAAGTAGATGTTTATTTTGGCATACTCTCTATATATATGCTCTGTGATGGGAATGCAAAGCTAAGATTGTTTTTCTCTACTATTTTAAAAATTTCATAGCATATTTCTTCTTTTGTATTCATCCATTCACTCCATTGTGTAGATGCAGAGAAACAATGCACTAAAATATTTAAAGAACTATCTCCAAAATTATCAAATCCAACATAAATAGTGTTTTTATACCCAAGTAAATCATCGCTTGATACTATATTTTTATGCACAAGCATTCTTTTTAGCTCACTGGTGTCTCTATCATCTGTTGCTTTTGCAATTTTTGGATTGTTTTCTAGCATTTCTTTTATGTCTTTTATGCATGTTTGTATTTGTTCTAGTTTAGCAGAATAGGTTATTCCTATTGTCATTCTTATCATTCTACCAGCTTTCCTGCGATTCCAGTTTCTTATAGAAGTATTTGCTAAAATTGAGTTTGGCACGAACAATAAAGCATTATCAAATGTTCTAACAGTTGTCCTTCTAAGACCCATTTCTACAACAACTCCTTCAATATCTCCACAAGCTATCAAATCTCCTTGATTAAATGAATTATCAACTAAAACTATAATTGAAGCAAAGAAATTTGCTAGCGTATCTTTAATGGCTAGTGCAACAGCAATACCGCCAATGCCTAAGGAAGCTACAATTGCAGAGATATTAAATCCAAAGTTTTTTAATAGTGCTAAAAGAGTGATGATAAAAATTACAAAATACATGGTTTTTAAAATGAGATTCATAACTTCTTTTCTAAAGTTATTTTGTTTCTCTAGCATGTCGCCTAATATTTCTACTATATAACCTTTAAACAAAAGTATAAAAAACCATGCAAATGATAATATATAAGCAAAATTTAACCATAGTTGGTATTTTGATTCTATATTGTTTGGATATATTAAAATGGCTAAGGATATTTGTATGCTCAAAATTGTGATAATAGTTATAATGGGACGATTTATTTGAGCTTTTATTCTGCATTGAATCGTGTTTGACTGTAGGAATTTTGATAGAAGTGCAATTGTCTTTACTATTAAATTTGCAATGACGCCTTTTAGTAAAAATAGCACAATAAATACAAATGCGCTTAATATTATCTTACTTATTATTTTACTTTGTTGTATTTCTAGTATGTTTAGTTTTGATTCTATGAAGCCAAGAATATGAGATATGCTTAATTTATCTATTATGCTATTGCTTAATAGAGATTCTTCATTTAATGCTAGGAATTTTAAAATTTCTTTGCATGTTGTTATTATATTTAATAGTTCATTTAAATTGTTTTGTAATGTTTTAGATTCATTGTCTAATTTTATGTTTTGTAATTTATTTAGTTTATCTATATATGATTGTATGTGTGTGTTTAAGTTTTCTTTGTTTTCTAAGATAGTGTTGCTTTTTTGTATCTCATATATGCTGTTTTCTAAAATTTGGTGAGCAAGAATTGTATTTAGCTCTATTTCTTTTAGTTTTGCTAGGTATAGATTCCCTATATTTTGGTTGATTGTTATTTGTTCTTTTAGAGTATTTATTACATCATCATAGTCTTTTTGTTTTATTTGCGATTTTATAACTTCATTTAAAAAAGATTCTAATAGTATTAATTTTTTTTGAGAGTTTGCTATTAGCTCTTTTGCACTTTTGTCTTTTAGATTCGAGTTTGTATCTACGATTTCCTCAAAGATATTTTGTAAGTTTCCAAATGCTAAAGTAATTGTGATAAAAAAACAAAATAAAAATCTCATCTATTCTCCTAATATCTTTAATATTTCTTCTTCACTTAGAATTTGTATTTCTAACTCTTGTGCTTTTTTTAGCTTTGAACCAGCGTTTTCTCCACATAAGACAAAGTCAGTTTTCTTAGAAACGCTAGAGCTTATAGTAGCTCCGTTTTTTTCTAATAATTCTTTATAATATTCTCTTGGTTTGCTTAGTGTGCCTGTTAGGACAAAAGTCTTGTTTGCTATTTGTGAGTTTGTTTGTATTGTCTCTATTGTTGGTTGTATTTTTTCTAATAGATATTCTATTCTTTCTTTATTAACGCTACAAAACTCTACTAGAGAGTTTGCCATCTCTTCTCCAAAGCCATCTATATTCAAATAATCATCATAGCTTTTAGCATAGAAGTCTAAGCCAAATGCTAATGCTAACTTTTTACTTGCACCTTGTCCTATATGCTCTATGCCAAGCGCATTTATAAATCTCCACAATGGGCTATTTTTAGTTCCCTCAATCCCTTCTATAATATTATTTATTTTTTTATCTTTAAATCCTTCTAGTCCTTCAAAACTATCACTATTTAAACTATAAATATCTTCTATTTTTTCTATTTTGTTATTTGTGTATAGAATCTCAATTATGCTTTTACCAAGCCCTTCTATATCAAGTGCATTTTTACTTACAAAGTGTATTAATGTGTTTTTGATTCTTGCTTTGCAGTCAATATTTTGACATTTTATTAGCTTTTCTTCTATTAATAATTTGCTATTGCATATTGGACAATTTGTTGGCTTTATTATTTCTTTCTCACTTCCATTTCTTAGCTCTTTTATAGGCTTTATTATCTTTGGTATTACATCTCCACTTCTTATAAGCAAGACATGGTCTCCTATTTTTATGTCTTTTTTTCTTATTTCATCGAAATTATGCAAGGTTGCACGGCTTATATTTGCACCATCGATTAGCACCGATTCTAGTTCTGCTACTGGAGTTATTACGCCACTTCTACCTACTTGAAGTGTTATGTCTAGCAATTTTGCCCTTTTTTCTGTTGCGGGAAATTTGTATGCACAAGCAAAGCGGGGAGCTTTAATTGTAAAACCTAGAACTTTTTGTAGTGATATATCATTTATTCTAATTACCATTCCATCTAACATTATGTTGTAGTCTTGTCTTTTTTCTATATATTCTTTATAGGTTTGTTGTATTTCATTTTCATTATTGCAGATTCTTGATAGTGGAGATTTTATAAAGCCAAAACTGCGGATAAGTTCCATTAGATTAAAGAAATTATTTTCTTGTATTGTGCAGTATCCAACACCCCATGGAATAAATTGTAATTTTCTATTTGCAGTTATCTTTGAATCTAGTTGCCTTAAACTTCCTGCAGCTGCATTTCTAGGATTTGCAAATATTGGTTGATCTAATTTTAATCGTTCGTTATTCAAAGATTCAAAGTCATGTTTTGAAATTACACATTCTCCTCTTATTTCTATTTTTTCTTTGTATGGGATTGTTAGGGGTATGCTTTTTATAGTTCTTGCATTATGTGTTACATCTTCACCTATTAGCCCATCACCTCTTGTTATGGCTTTTTGTAGCTCCCCATTTTCATATAGTAGGCTTAGACTTGCGCCATCGAATTTTGGATCAACACTAAATATAAACTTACTAAAATTTGAAGCCCTATTTACTTTGTTTATCCATTCTTGCATTTCATCTTCATTAAAGACATCTTCCAAGCTCCACATTCTTTCAATATGTTCTTGTTTGTTAAAAGATTCTATTGTCACATCTCCAACTCTTTGGGTTGGTGAATCTTTGCTGATTTTTTGCGGATTTTCTTCTTCGTATTTTTGCACTTCTTTGTATAGTTTGTCATATTCCTCATCTGTGGCTATAGGGTCATCTAGCACATAGTAATGCTTTGCCCATAGATTAAGAATCTGTATATTTTGTAAGTATTCTTCATTTGTCATATTGTCCCTTGAAGTTTATGTATTTGTAAATTGCATACATTGATATCCGATATAAACACTAATTATTGCAAAAATATTTGTTGATACAACATATACAAAGGCTAAGATAAGATTTTTTTCCTTTGCTATTTGTAAGAATTCCAATCCAAATGATGAAAACGTCGTAAATCCACCAAGTATGCCAACTAACAAAAATAATTTTAAATTTTCTTCGTTTATTAAAGAAAAAATGATTCCAGCTATAAAACAACCAAGACCATTTATTATGAAAATTGGTGTTATAAAACTTATAAAGTGATTGTTAGAAAAATAATTAACTAAATATGTGCTAAGTAAGTATCTAAATGTAGCACCAAGTGCTCCACCCAGTGTTACAAATAATATTTTGTCCATTAGCAACTATAAGTTGTTAAAAATTCAAATGGATGCGGACGAGCTTCCCAAGGCCAAATTTCTGTTTCAAACTTGTAAGCTTTGTAAGTTTGGATAAATTCTTCACTAAAGACATTTCCTTCTTTTAAATAAGCTTTATCAAGTAGCATTTCTTCTACTGCATGGCGAAGTGTGTGTGGAAGTTGTTTAATGCCTTTTTCTCTTATTTCATCTAAGTGTAATTCAAAAAGATTCATCTCCATAGGCTCACCCGGATTAATTTTATTTTTAATTCCATCTAATCCTGCCATTAGAAGTGCAGAGAATGCTAGATAAGGGTTTGCCGAACTATCTGGGAATCTAAACTCCATTCTCTTTGCCTTCTCTCCGCTATTGTATGGGATTCTAATACTTGCACTTCTATTTTGTGCTGAATATGTAAGGATACTTGGTGCTTCAAAGCCCGGAATTAGTCTTTTATAAGAGTTTGTAGAAGCATTTGTAAAAGCTGCTAAACCTCTAGCATGCTTTAATACGCCCCCTAAAAAGTGCATTGATAGCTCACTCATGCCCTCATAAGAATCTCCTGCAAAAAGATTCTTTCCATTTTTCCAAATGCTTATATGAGTATGCATTCCGCTTCCATTGTCATTATAAAGTGGCTTTGGCATGAAGGTTGCAGTTTTACCATTTAGGTGGGCTACCATTTTTACGACATATTTTAACTTTTGGACATTATCAGCAGCCTCAAGCATATCGCCAAACTTCACTCCTATTTCGCCTTGTCCTTGTGCGACTTCATGATGCACTACAAAGGTTTCTAGTCCAACTTGATTAAGAACCTTTACCATTTCTGCTCTAATATCAACCATGCTATCTACTGGAGCTACTGGGAAGTATCCACCTTTAAGTCCTGGTCTATGACCTAGATTTACCCCTTCGTATTCTTTAGATCTATTCCACTCACCTTCTTCTGTGTCAATCTCATAATATTGACAATTTACAGAATCTTTCATCTTAATTGAATCAAACACAAAAAATTCATTTTCTGGTCCATAGTAGGCTACATCACCGATTCCTGTATCTTTTAGATATTGCATTGCTCTTTTTACAATACTTCTAGGACATTTTTCATAAGGCTCATTTTTATAAATATCCCAAACATCGCAAAACACAACCATTGTAGTATCGGCGGTAAAGGGATCTATGAAGTATCTTACTGGATCTGGGATTAGGATCATGTCTGATTTATTTACTGGTTGCCATGCGTGAATTGAGCTACCATCAAATGGGATTCCTTCAAAGCTACTCTCATCAATACTACTTGCACTAAATGAGAGGTGATGCCAAACTCCCTTAATATCTGTGAATCTAAAATCAATAAACTCTACTTCAAATTCTTTGCAAGTTGCAAAAAATTTCTCAATTGATTCCTTGCTAGCAATTGGTCTATCCATAATGTGTGTCCTTAAAGTTTAAAATTTCTAAATTTTATCAATTAAATGTTTAAAAAACACATCATAATTATTAAAATACTAGTTTTTTAGTTGTCATTATCATTGTTATAAAAATAATATTCATTAAATAAAATAAGTATTACTGATTCTCATTTTTTATTTTTATTCTTTAAGTTATTTTTTAAATGTAATAGCATAAAATTTATAAATTTCAATTTTAAGCAGGGCTTGTGAAACAAATTACAAAAGAAGATATAAAGAATTATAAAATTACTTCTGATGATTTGCGTTTTATTTCAAAATACTTTAGCATAATACATCACTCAAAGGGAAGGATTCGCCTTAGGGCTAGTCTATCTTTAAAGGGTGCTATAAGCGATAGTCAAATAAATATAGATAGTATTTTAGAGACGATAAAATCAATACCTGCAATTTTGGAGTTTAAGTTTAATAAGTTAATAGGCTCAATTACGATTTTATATGATAATAATATTCTTCATTCTAACTTTTGGGACGAATGGATAAATGGTGAGAATTTAGAGAAAATAGCAGATATTATTAATGAGTTTAAAAAGGAGATATAGTGGTAGATAATTTATTAGAATCTCTACAAAGAGAATATGCAGTTTATAACTTTTATGCCAACAAAATAGATTCTATTTCAAATATATTGGCACAATCACATATGTCGCATATTAATGCTATTAAAGTTAGACTTTTAGAGCTCAATGTTGAATCTAGCGAATATTTGGAGAGTAATTTAGTAGGAGAACCACTAGTTCTTGAAGAATCTTTAATTAGCTTTTATTCAAACATTGAATCGCTTGAGCAAGATTCAATTAACTTGGATCTTTTTTATAAAATTGAAGCAAACATTTATAACAATCATTTGCCACTATTACAAAATAGAGTTCCAAACTTAGCTACTCAATCTGTGCTAAACCAACTTAACACAGGTAAAGAGCTGATAGGAGAGACGCAAGAGATGCTATATAGACTTCAAAATGGAGAGCTATCTCAAGGTGAGCTAGAGGGGTTTTTAAATAAGCTAAATTACTCATTAATAGGTGGAATGATAGCTGGAGGTCTTGGTGCTATGGTATTAAATGAGTTTTTAAACAAAAATAAAAATGAGGAGGAATAGTTATGGCATTACCATTTATAGCTGGATTAGTTGTTGGGTCTGCAGTTGCGGTAGCATTTAGCAAAAGAGATAAGATAAAAGATGTATTAAATAGTAAAGAAGTAAAGTGCGTAATAAATAAAGGAAAAGAAATTTCAAAAAATGCGTATGAAAAGATAAATAGTGAAGTAGCTGATATAAAAGATAGTCTTGCAAATATCACCAAAACTACCAAAGCAGATGAAACAACTTTAAAGAAAACGACAAAGAGGACTAAGAAATGATAGTGAATACAGGTGCTAAAAGATCTGTTGTAGGACATGCTTTTAGTGGTGCTTTTATAGGATTTATTTTAAGTAGTGCTTATGGATATTCTAAATATAAAAATGGTGAAATTGATAAAAATATTGCTATTAAAAACACTATAAAAGCAACAATAGAAGGTGGAATCGTAACTGCAAGTGCAATAGCAGCTACAAATGCAATAGGGAATATAAATAAAACTCCACTGCAAAGCACAATAGAGGCAGTATCTTATGTGGGGGTAGGCATAGCAGGTGTTTATGGCGTAGATAAGATATTAAATAAAGACATAAAACTAATAAAGGAATAAAATGGCATTACCAAACAAAAACAATCCATACATAAACAAAAATAATCAAAATTCAAATACAACAAATGACATTGGCGGAATCTTCGGCAATCAAGATTCTCAAAGAGATTTTATAAAAGGTGCTCTAATAGGTGCTGTTGCTACTTTTCTTTTGACAAATGAGAATGCACAAAGGACACTTTTTAAGGGATTTGCAAAGGTGAGTGAGTTATTTGAAGCTGGTATTGAAGAGCTAAAAGAACGATATGAAGATGCAAAAGCAGAAGTAAAACAGGACTAAAATTTGTATAAAAATAACGAACATGCTTTACTATTAAGCATAATCCATAGCACAAAGTCTAGGGCTAGATTCAAGTATGTAACTCTTAATGGCTTTAAGGTAAATCCATTGCAATTAAGAGTTGAGCTAGACAAGATAGAAGGGATATATAGCGTTAGGGTTAATTCTATTTTGAATAATATTATTGTCGAATATTCTGGTGATTTATTAGAGATTCAAAATAGAATCTACAAGGTGCTTTCAAAGCAGATTACTATTTCCAATAAACATAATGAAGAAAGTTACATTGCCCTAAGAGATGAGATTCCAAGTAGTGCAGAGGTTGTTAGAGCAGGAACTGCACTCATTTCTTCATCTATTGTTAATAATAAGCCAACACAAATGGGGTTTTCGCTTATTGCTTGTTTCCCACTTTTGTTTAGTGGGATTAGAGAGACTATGGAGAGCGGACTTACTTCACGCACACTAGAAGCTATGGCGGTTGCTATTTCACTTTACTTGCAGGATTTCAAAACAGCAAATTCTACAAATTTTATGCTTGCACTTGGAGAGTATATTGAAGAGCTCACAATGTATAAAAGTGATGATTTAATCAAGGAGCTATCAAAGCCAACAGGTGGTTTAGCGTGGGTTGAGACTAGACATGATGATGAGGTCAGTTTAATACAGGTTGATAGCAATGAATTAAAAGTTGGTGATATAGTTGTCATTGGTGCTGGAGATACCATATTAGTTGATGGACATATTTTAGAAGGTGAAGCATTAGTAAATCAAATATCAATGACAGGCGAGGCTACTCCATGTCAAAAAAATAGAGGTGATAGAGTTCTATCAGGCACAATAGTGCAAGAAGGCAAAATAAAAGTATGGGCTGAAGGCGTTGGTGAAGATACTGCAATGTCAAAGATTAAAACCTATATTGAAGAAACTTTGGTGCAAAAGTCAAAAAGAGAATTAGAAGCCTCAAAAATGGCAGATTCATTAGTGCCTATTACCTTAGGACTTGCTACTTTATCATATGTTTTTACTAAAGATTTAATGAGGTTGGCTAGTGTTTTACAAGCTGATTATTCTTGTGCATTAAAGCTTACAACACCAGTTACATTTAAGGCTGCTATTTCATCTGCTGGAAAAGAGGGGATAATAATAAAAGGTGCTAAAAGCCTAGAAGCATTGCAAATGAGTGAGGTATTTATATTTGATAAGACAGGGACGCTTACTAATGGTGATTTAGAAGTTCTTAGTGTACATTCTTTTTCGCAGGAATTTAGCAGTGATGAGATATTAAATCTTGCAGCAAGTATTGAAGAGCATTACTTCCATCCAGTAGCCCAAGCAATAGTAAAAGCAGCTAAGGCAAAGGATTTTACGCATATCCACCATGATGAAGTTACATTTATAGTAGCACATGGAGTAAAAAGTGAAATAGGTGGGAAAGAAGTAATAATTGGAAGTAGGCATTTCTTAGAAGATGATGAGAAAATACCTTTTGCACCACATAGCATACGAATGAATGAGATTCTAAAAGATGGCGATACACCATTATTTATCGGTTATGATGGTGAGCTTTTAGGGGTTATATTGTTAAAAGATGTGTTAAGAGATAATGCAAAAGTAGCATTAGATAGACTTAGAGCAAGTGGGGTCAAAGAAATAATAATGCTAACTGGAGACACAAAGCAAAAAGCACAAGAAGTAGCTGATATATTAGGAATTAATAGATTTTATGCAGAGCTTCTCCCGACACAAAAGGCTGAGATTTTAGAAGATATTATGAAGGAAGGCAAAAAGGTAGCATTTGTAGGAGATGGTATAAATGATGCACCAGCTTTAATTAAAGCTGATACAGGTATTGGAATGTGTAAGGGTGCAGATATTGCCAAAGCTAGTGCTGATGTTGTTCTATTAAGAGATGATGTAGAATCTGTAGCTGATGCAAGAGAGTTAGCAATAATGTGCTTAAATAAGGTCAAAAGAAGTTTTAAGATAACAGTTGGTGTAAATAGTCTTATTTTAGGACTTGCATCACTTGGTAAGCTAACTGCGATTCAGACTGCATTTGCACACAATGGAACTACAATTGCACTTTTATTAAATGCATTACAGAGAATAAAGGTAAAAAGGTGAATTTTTTATTAATTATTACAACTACTCTAAGTGCTGTATTATCTGCTAAGACTATGAGTAATGCATATAGAAAATATAAAAAATCAAAGAATAAAAAGGGATAGAATGGATAAGTTAGAGACAAAAAGGGAAATAGCAAAGATAGGCATGAGTGTTAGTTTGGTGCTAACTGCAGGAAGTGCATTATTTTTGAAAAATAAAGTTGCAAAGAACATACATGTAATTTCTGGAATCTCGCTTGTTGGATTTTCGTTATGGCATTCATCGCTATATCCAAAAGAAAAGCCACTAAAAACAAAAGAAAAGAAAGCTATTAAAAGTAGCACATGAGCTTGAATGTATTTTTAAGATTTTTTGTTTTATTTGCTGTATTTTTTCTTAGTGCTTGTGTTACTATCCCTAGCAATAGTGAGTTATCAAAGAATATACCAACAAGCTTTAATAATGAATCTCTAATACAAACTTCAAAAGACACCAAGGTTCTTAGTCCAGAGATTCAGCTATATTATCTATTTGAAGATGAGAATTTAAGGAATCTATATGATATAGCACTTCTTAAAAATATAAATTTGCAAATTATGCAAAGTAGAATCTTGCAAGCAGAAAGTGCATTAAAGGTCGCATTTAGTGAGTTTTTCCCTAAGGATAGTGCTTCTTTTGGTGGTTCAAAAAGCAAAGGAAGTGGCTTTCAAACACAAGCTTTAGGCAATCTATCTTGGGAGATAGATGTTTTTGGTAAAAATACTAATGCTAAAAATTCAAAAGAATCTCTATATAAAAAGAGTATGGAAGATTTTAGGGCTACGCAAATAACCTTGTTATCTGATGTAACTAGCTTATATTTTAATTTGCAAGAATATAATTTAAATATATCATTAACAAAAGAAAACATTACTCATTATGCAGAGCTCTTAGAGCTAACTAGGCTAAAAGTTGAAAATGGTTTGTTAGATAGCACAGAGCTTTTTACAAAGCAGGATTTATTAACAAATGAGCAAAATACGCTAGAGATTCTAAAAAAGCAGTTTGAAGAGAGTAAAAATGCTTTACTTATTTTGCTTGATCTAAAATCCCTTCCTTTTGTTTTAAGTCCTTCTTTTAGCTATAAGGATGATTTTTTATTTTCTTTTGAGAAGATTCCAGCGAATGCAATATTATCTCGCCCAGATATAAGAGCAAATATTTATTCTTTGTATTCTCAAATTTACAATAAAAGTGAGGCTTACTCATCTCTCTTTCCGATAATTTCAATTAGCGGTAATGTAAGTGAAGTATTGCAAAATAATAGCAATATAGCATGGAGTATAGCAAGTTCAATTAGTGCTCCTATTTTTAATAGGACACAATTAACGCAGAATTATTTTTTGCAAAATGAGCTTTTAAAAGAAAATTATTTGTCATTACAAGATTCATTAAATAATGCATTTTTTGAAATTGAAAATTCTCTTTTTAATATCAAAAATACTCAAATACAAACTAAAAACAATTATCTAAGATTTAAAAATGCACAAGATTATTTTATGTTTGCTACAAATAGAAGAAGTATAGGGTTAATTGATGAGCTTGAATTAAGAGAAAATAACGCATCATTAAATAATTCTAAGAAAAATTTGTATTCTTCTTTAAATGCACAAAGTCAATCTTTGATTATGCTTTTTAAGGCATTTGGTGGGAATTTATATATTGAGGGACAATAATGATTGAAACTAAAGATATATTAAAAAATATAAATCCAAAGAAAAACTACAAAAAGATAATACTAATTTATGGTTCTATTATTTGTATTATCTGTGCCGTATTCGGAATTTTATACTATATAAACACAAAAGCACCAGAGATTAATTATATAACTAGAGAAGTTACGATAGGCGATATAAAAAGCACAATTTCTGCAAATGGTTCTTTATCTCCAACAAATGAAGTAGCAATTGGTTCTGTTATATCAGGGATTGTATTAGAAGTGTTAGTAGATGTAAATGATAGAGTAAAAAAGGGGCAGATTCTAGCAAGAATAGATAGTGAGAGTATTGAACAAAATTTATATAAATATCAAGCACAACTAGGTAGTGCAAAAGCACAACTAAAGAGTGCAGAAGTTAGTCTAAGTGAAAAAGAGTGGAAATATAAACAATATAAGAATTTATATGAAAAAACAGGAGGTAAAACACCTTCTATTTTGGAGTTAGAGAGTGTAAGGAGTGAGTATAATTTAGCCATAAGTGATGTTGAGATTAAAAAAGCAAACATAAAAGAGATAGAAACAGCAATTGCTTCTACTCAAGTTGATTTACGAAACTCTAAAATCACAACCCCAATTGATGGTATTGTTTTAAGTCGTTCTATTGAAGTTGGGCAAAGTGTTGCAGCATCTTTTCAAGCGCCGGAGTTTTTTATTGTTGCAGAAAGTTTAGAGGAAATGGAGCTAAATGCTAGCATTAGTGAGGCTGATATTGGTAAAGTAAAAGAAGGTCAGAAAGTTTTATTTGGTGTAGATTCATATCCTAATAAAACATTTAGTGCTGTAGTAGATAGGGTAAATTTTGGTTCATCAAATACTAATTCTACCTCAAGCCAAACTACAAGTACAAATAATATAGTAAGCTATGAAGCAAGAATCTATGTTGATAATAGCGAGTTATTGTTACGTCCGGGAATGAGTGCAACCGCAGATATTGAAGTAGCAAGTGTAAAAGATGCACTATTAGTTCCATCTAGTGCTTTATATTTTGTTCCAAAGATAAGCATAGATTCAAAGCAAAAACCAAGTTTCAGCCTTTTTAGCCGTCCAAAGACAAGAGTAAAATCAATAAAACAAGTAGCAAATAATTCAATTTGGATTCTTGAAAATAAAGTTCCAAAGGAAATAGAAGTAGAAGTAGGTATAAGCAATGGAGAATACACAGAAGTAAGAAGTAGTGAGTTAAAAACTGGCATGAAAGTTATTATTGGACAGAATTGATGAGTCTTATAAAGCTAAGTAATATTCATAAAAGATATGGAAAAGGCACAAATGTATTTGAAGCACTAAAAGGTGTTAGTTTGGACATTGAAGCGGGTGAGTTTGTTGCATTAATGGGGCCTAGTGGAAGTGGCAAATCAACAATAGCAAATATACTAGGTTGCCTTGATAGTCCAAGTAGTGGTGTGTATGATTTTTGTGGTGTGAATGTAAGTGAGTTAAATATCAAACAAAAAGCACTTCTTAGGCGACATTATATAGGGTTTATCTTTCAAGGATTCAATCTACTTCCTAGAACCACTGCACTAGAAAATGTCGAGCTTCCTTTATTGTATAGACAGGTTCCAAAAAAAGAGAGGCTAAGAATCTCTATGGAAGCGCTAGAGTTAGTTGGATTAGATAAGTGGTGCAATCATAGTTCAAATGAGCTAAGTGGAGGACAGCAACAAAGAGTAGCTATTGCAAGAGCTATTGCATCAAAGCCATTATTTTTACTTGCAGATGAACCAACTGGTAATTTAGACACTAAAAGAAGTGTAGAGATAATGGAGATATTGCAGAATCTAAATAAGGATTCTAAGATTACTATTTTAATGGTTACCCATGAGAGTGATATGGCAAAGTATGCGAGTAGAGAAATTGTGTTTTTAGATGGCAAGAAGAAGTCAGACACTAAGGAAGATTCATGATTTTAAATGCATTTTTTTTAGCATTCAGACAGATTAAAAGAAACTTTCTAAGAGCTATTTTGACTATGCTTGGGGTTATTATTGGTGTCGGTGCAGTTATTATTATGATAACTTTAGGTAATGGGACAACACAAGTTATAACAAGTCAAATGAGTAGTTTGGGTAGCAATTTATTGCTTGTGTTTCCCGGAAGAGATCAAAGTCCTGGTAAAGGTGTGAGAAAAAAGTTTATGCTAGAAGATGCAAACTCACTAAAGCTACAAATGGGAAGCTTGGTAAAAGCAGTAGCACCAATTAGCACAAGCAGTGTTTTGGTGCAATTCCAAAAAAACAATACACAAACGCAGATTCATGGAATTAATAATGATTATTTTGTAGCAACAAATTGGGATTTACAATATGGTAGATCCTTTAATAGGGAGGATTATAGGGCAGGTAGTAATGTGTGTATTATTGGTGGAAGTGTGTCTAAGAATCTATTTGGCGATAATGTAAGTGTAGGCTCAAAAATAAGGCTTAGTAATATAGTATGTGAGGTTGTAGGTGTGTTAGAAAGCAAGGGTCAGGGTGCTATGGGCAATGATCAAGATGATATTGTGCTATTGCCACTTAAGACATTTCATAGAAGTATTTTAAAGAGCGATTCTTTATATAATATAGATAGACTAATGATTTCTTTGCAGGATAATGTAGATTCAAGTCTAGCTACGCAAGAGGCTACAAGAATCTTGCAAGAAATAAGAAAAATAAGAGAAGGACAGAAGAATGACTTTGAGATAATGGATACAAAGCAAATAATAGAAATGATGAAAAGTACAACATCGAATCTTACACTTTTTTTAAGTGCTATTGCTGGAGTTAGTTTGATTGTTGGTGGGATTGGCATTATGAATATTATGCTTGTATCAATTACTGAGAGGACGAAAGAAATAGGCACTAGACTTGCTATTGGTGCATTGCAAAGTGAGGTGTTACTGCAGTTTTTAATAGAAGCAATTACGCTTAGTTCCCTTGGTGGTGTTATAGGTATAGTATTGGCGTTTTTTGGCTCTTTAGCTATTACTAGTATTTTAGATATACCATTTTTGTTTGATTATATAATAGCGTTAATTGCATTTTTGTTTTCTGCATTTATTGGCATTATTTTTGGATATTTACCTGCTAGGAGAGCATCAAGGCTTAATCCAATTGAAGCACTAAGGCATGAGTAGTTATTTAACCTTGGAAAATACCGCTAAGATTCCTCCACATACAATAAGTCCCATACCAATAATTTCAAAGAAATGAGGAATTTTATCTCCCAAGATTACTCCTGCAAATGTTGCAAAAAATATAGTTATATAACTTATAGCCCCTATTATTGGTGGGTCTCCTAGCATATATGCCTTTGTCATATATATTTGTGCATAAGTTGATACAACGCCAAGTGCTAAAAATAATAAAAATTCATTTAAGTTTGGCATTACAAATGGCTCAAATAGTGCAATAGGATATGTAGAATATGGTATTAGTTGAGCTATTAGAGGCAGTATTGAGCCAAATAACATTAAAGATAGAATAATTACCCTTCCATCGTAATACTTGGCTAGTTCAGCTACTGATAGATATGCAAGTGCCGCTCCAATTCCACTATAAAGCCCTATGGTGAGATTCCAAAATGTAAATTCTATCTCTTGTGGATTGCTTATAAGCAAAATACCGCTAAAGCCTAGAAAAATAGCAACCCAAGTCTTTAGTGATACCTTTTGATGAATTAAAATCATACTTAAAAATGCAAGAAATATAGGAGAGGTATAAGAAAACGCATAAGCACTTCCAAGTGGCATTACAGACATATTATAAAAGTATGCCATCATTGCACTCCCACCAACTATTCCACGAAAGATAAGAACTAGAAGTTTGCCTCCTTTTTGCTTGGGTGGTTTAATTAGCAGTGCTACACCTAGCCAAATAAGACCAAATAGATTCCTAGCAAATGCTACTTCAATTACAGGGATATTGTAGCTTAGTTCTTTTACTATCATTCCCATAATTGTAAATAGTATTGATGCAATTAATATTGATCTTACCGCTATTTTTTCCATGTTTATCTTGCTTTTTGTTTTTAAAATCATACTACAAATGTTTGACAACTTAGCTAACTTCTTAGTAGAATTTGAGATTTTATTTTCATGGTGGAATATGGATAAATTTTATGCACAAATTGCGATAATTGGGCTACCAAATGCTGGTAAGAGCTCTCTTTTTAATAGATTATCTAAAGCAAGAATTGCTATTACTTCTGAAGTATCAGGAACTACTAGAGATGTAAAAAAAGGAATCGTAACTATAAATGATAGAGAATTTTTGCTCCTTGATACAGGTGGGCTAGATGATGGTAAGCTAGAAGAAGATTCTTTATTTAAAAAAGTTAGCGAAAAATCACTTCAAGCTGGGGAAGATTCTGATTTAATACTATATCTAGTAGATGGCAAAAGTGGTGTAAATGAAATTGATAAAAAGATATTTTATTCACTGCAAAAGAAGAATCCTAATATATTGTTAGTTGTCAATAAAATAGATAATGATAAAGAAAAAGATGAAGCTTGGTCGTTTATGGAGTTTGGAGCTAAAGAGTGCTTTTTTATATCTGTATCGCACAATAGAGGGATTAATGCTTTAAAAGAGGCGATTTTAGAGTCAATACAAAATAATCCAATTGCAAACTTGCTAGAAAATAATGATGATGAAAGCTTGGAGGAATTTTTAGATTCTAAGTTTAATGATGAGGTTATAAATATAGGGATAATAGGCAGAGTAAATGTTGGGAAAAGCTCACTTTTAAATGCATTATTACAAAAAGATAGAGCAGTTGTGTCAAATGTTGCAGGAACAACAATAGATCCAGTAGATGAAGAAGGTGAGATAAATGGTACTAGGGTGAATTTCGTGGATACAGCAGGGATTCGTCGTAGGGGTAGGATAGATGGATTAGAGAAGTATGCATTAAATCGTACAAGAGAAGTGTTATCTAGGACTGATATTGCAATTTTGGTCTTAGATGCTTCAGAGCCTTTTGTTGAATTAGATGAAAAAATTGCTGGACTTATTGATGAGTATAAGCTTGGGGTTATAGTTGTGTTTAATAAATGGGATATAGTGCATAAGGATTTTTCTAGTATTATGGAGGATTTTAGGCTTAGGTTTAAGTTTTTGGATTATGCACCAATTATTACAATATCAGCAAAGAATAAAAGACATATACAAAAGCTAGAAAATGAGATTTTAAAAGTTTATGAAAACTTCACTCAAAGAATCCCAACTTCAAAGATAAATGACTTAATAAAAGAAGCAACTTTTAAGCACGCATTGCCAAGCGATAGAGGTAAGATAGTAAAAATATATTATGCAGTTCAATTTGAAAGCAAACCGCCTCAAATAGCATTAATTAGCAATCGTCCAGATAGCATACATTTTAGCTATAAAAGATATTTAGTTAATTTTTTTAGAGAAAGATTCTCACTAAGTGGCGTAAAAATAATTTTTATAGCAAGAAGACGAGGCGAGATAGCTTCTTTTAAAGAGAGTGAAGATTAGCGAGATGAGAAATCTAGCTCATAAGTTAGATTGTTGAATTTTATATCTTCTAGTTGTTTTTTTATATGCTTGTTTTCTTCATTTAATGAATCTAGTTGTGTTTGGAGTTGTATTATATTTCGGCTTGTGTAGTATATGTTGTTTCTTATGTATATTTTAGGTATGAATAACGCTAGAGCAATAATCATAGCACTTAATGCTATTAGTATGGTTTGACTACTAAATGCTACTACATTTTCTCTCACATCTGTTAGCAAATCTTTTTCTTCTTGTGTTAGGCTTGTGTTTATTGTCTCTACCTCTTTATTGTCTTCTGCTTCTTGTGTGTGCTGTGTGTGTGGTTGTGCTTGTTTATCTAAAAAGTCCAAATTTTCTTCTGTTAGCTTTGGTTCTTTTTGGAAGAATCTATCAAACAAGCTTGTTTTTTGTATTTTATCCTCTTCTTTTAAGAGTAAATCATCATAATTCAAATTAATTCCTTATAAATTCAAATGCTCTTAATTTTGCACTTCTTGCTCTGTTGTTGTTGTTTATTTCATCTATGTTTGGTGTTATTGGTTTTTTATATATATTTTGTCCTATTTTATGATTATTACCACATATACATTTCATTACTGAACTAGGACATATGCATGATTGTTCCCATTTTTTAAACTCTAGCTTTATAATCCTATCTTCTAGCGAGTGAAATGAAATAATACCGATTCTAGCTCCATGTTGTAGCTTAGAATCTTTACAGATATTTAGCATCTCTTGTAATTCTCCGAGTTCGTTATTTACCTCTATCCTTATTGCTTGAAATGCAAGTGTAGCTGGGTGAAGTTTGGCATTTTTGAAATTCTTTGCTATTAGTTCGCTTAAGACTTTGCTACTTTGTATTTTTTCCTTTTTTCTTGTCTCTACTATTAGCCTTGCTAGTTTTTTATATTCTCTAATTTCTCCAAAATCCCTAAAGATTCTCTCTAACTCAGTGGTTGAATAGTTATTTATAACCTCACTAGCACTAAAGTGTGAATCTAGATTCATTCTCATATCAAGAGTATCTGAAAGAAACGAAAAACCTCTCTCTAAATTATCAAATTGCATTGAAGATACTCCTATATCAGCTAGGATTCCTACTATATCTTGTGAATTTTGCAAGGCTTCTTTTAGGCCAGATGAGAAGCTATTGTTGATTATTGTTAATCTATCTTTATATTTTTCTAGCCTTTTTGTAGCTAGGTTTATTGCTTCTATATCTTTATCTATTGCTATTATTTTTATATTTATATATTTCTCTAGCAGTGCTAGAGTATGCCCACCATATCCAAGTGTGCAATCAATGATAGTTCCCCCAGTATTTATTAGCTTTGTATCAAATAAATTTACAATTTCATCTTTTAATACAGATATATGAGGAATCATTCTTTCTCTCGCACTATATTTGCACCTAACTTTAAGAACTTTTCTTCTAAATTTTCATATCCTCTATCTAAGTGATAGATTCTATGTATGGTGCTTTCTTTGTTTGCAATTAGTGCAGCTAGTATTAATGCACTTGATGCTCTAAGGTCAGTTGCCATTACAGGGGCACCAAATAGCTCACTTTTACCATTTATAGTAGCAGTATTGTTTTTTAGTATTATGTTTGCACCCATTCTTTGTAATTCGCTTACATGCATGAATCTATTTTCAAACAATCTTTCTTCTATTATGCTAACCCCGTTACATTGCGTGGCTAGAGCCATGAATTGTGCTTGCATATCAGTTGGGAATCCAGGGTATTCTGCTGTTGATATTTCAAATGCATTTAGCTCTTTTGCAGGGTAGATTGTAATTGAATCTTGATTGTAGGTTAGTTTAAAGCCAATTTCTTCTAGCTTTGAAATCACAGCTCCAAGATGTGTTGAATCTATATTATGAAGAGTTATTTGAGAGTTTGTAACCCCAGCAGCACACAAATATGTCCCAGCTTCGATTCTATCCGGTATTACACTTATTTCTTTAAATTCTAATCCCTCACCGCTTGTGCCATATATTTCAAGTTCATCGCTTCCTATACCTTTTATGTCAACACCAGCTTGTTGTAATACTTCGCATAACTGCACTACTTCAGGCTCTTTTGCGACATTTAATACTTTGCTTTTCCCATGTGCTAAACTTGCAGCCATTATTATATTTTCGCTACCAGTTACCGTTATTTTGTCAAAATTAATAATAGCACCCTTTAGACCTTGTTTTGCTTCTGCTACTATATATCCATTTTCTACTTTTATATTTGCACCCATTTTTTCTAATGCTTTTATATGCAAATCAACAGGTCTTGCTCCTATTGCACAGCCTCCGGGTAGAGATACTTCACATTGTTTAAATCTAGCTAATAGAGGACCTAAAACTAGTATTGAAGCCCTCATTTTCCTTACTATATCATATGTTGCTTTTGTGTTTTTTAGATTATTTGTATTTATAGTGGCAGTATTGTTATTAAAATCAACATCACTCCCAAGCATTTCTAGTAAATTTAGAAATGTCTTTATATCAACGACATTTGGTAGATTCTTAATTGTTGTTGTATTTTTTGATAATAAAGTAGAAGCCATAAGCGGAAGTGCGGCGTTTTTCGCTCCAGAGATATTTATAGCACCTTGTAATTTTACTCCGCCAACTATTTTTAGATAATCCATTTTTTGCCTTTATTTTTTCTTGTTTTCTTCTCTGTTTTTTAGTGCAGCACCAACTATTGTTTCTATTTCTTTTTTGAAATTAGAATTTAATTTTACTAATTCTTCTCTGTGTTTTACAACTTCGTCTATATCAATGCCATTGCACCATGCAAGTGCAGATATAAAATCCATTCTATTTTGATAGTCTTTGCTCTCTTTTGATATATCACCAAAAGGCATGAAGTGTTTTTTAAATGCCTCTATTGCTTCATTCACACTTTCTGCAGATTCGTTGTTCTTTAGCCTTCCTATTAGATAGTTTATATCTTTTAGTAGCTTATCTTTATCTTCATGTCCTGCTAGATATTCTTTTATTGCTTGATATGCGACAAACCCAGCAGATAGTCCAACAAAAGGCAGAAGTGTGAGTGCTAATAAAATCCAAATTAATACAAAAAAATCAAGCGTATGCAAAGTTATCCTTTGTATTTTTGATAAAACACATTTGTAGCTTTTATAAACCCATCTACGCTTCCGCAATCATATCTTGTTCCATTAAATTTATATGCTAGAACCATGCCATTTTTGCATTGTTCTAATAATGCATCTGTGATTTGAATCTCACCATTTTTACCCGGCTTTGTATTTTTTAGAATCTGAAATATATCTGGTGTTAGTATATATCTACCTATTACTGCTAGATTGCTTGGTGCTTCTTCTTTGTTTGGTTTTTCTATCATATTATCGACTACTATTATATTATTATCTATTTCCTTGCCAGATATTACCCCATATTTGCTTACTTCATTTATTTCAACTTCCTCTACAGCTACTATTGAGCAACGATATTTTTCATATATTTTGCACATTTGTTTTAATACAGAATCACCATTGTTATCACATAAGTCATCGCTTAATATTACAGCAAAAGGCTCATTGCCTATTAGGTTTTCACCAGTTAGTATGGCATGCCCTAAGCCTTTCATCTCTATTTGTCTTGTATATGAGAACGAACAGGTATTTAGTATTTTTCTAATGTCATTTAGATATATTTCTTTATCAGTGCCTTTTATTTGGTGTTCTAGCTCATAGCTTATATCAAAGTGATCTTCAATGGCTCTTTTGCCCCTTCCTGTAACTATCGCCATATTATATATGCCAGCACTCATGGCTTCTTCTACTCCATATTGCATTAGTGGTTTATTTACTATTGGTAGCATTTCTTTTGGCATTGCTTTTGTAAATGGCAAGAATCTAGTTCCATATCCAGCAGCAGGAAAAAGGCATTTTTTAATCATCATCACTCCTTAAATTAATTCAAGTAAATTATTTTTATACAATTCTAAAAATTGCATAGCAACTCTAGGGCTTTTAGAGCCAACTTGTGCAGCATAATTTAGTGCTTTTTGTTTTATAGATTCAAATTCATCTCTCTTAAGTTTTAGGGAAATTAATTCTAAAAACTCCAAGCTCCCATAAGAGTAGAAGCTAAGTTTAATTGGGAATCTATCGCTTAGTGAGATAGATTCATCGTCTCCACTAAAGCCATATGTATCGGAATTTTCATTAATTGACAAATGTTTTTTGTTTGTTGTGGCATATATTAGTATGTTTTGTGGGAATCTTTCTATACTTCCTTCTAGTATGGTTTGTAGCATTTTGTATTCTTTTGAGCTAGATTCAAAGCTTATATCATCGCAAAAAATTATTATTTTATATTGTGTGGTTCGTAAGAAATCCAGTATTTCAGGTAGCTTTTCTATATCGTGTTTTAGAATCTGACATATCTTTAAACCATGACTTTGGTATTTATTAAATATCGATTTTATAAGTGAGCTTTTACCACAACCTCTAGCACCCCATAACAATACATTTAATCCATCATCACAAAATAAAAACAATTCTGTATTTCTCTTTAGTATTTCAATTTCTCTATCTAAATTAAAAAAAGATTCCAAAGGTTTTGAATCTATATCTACTACCTCATGCAAATATCCACTAGAACGATATATAGTAGCATTGTATCTATCAAAATCCCAAGCTAGATTCATTATTTTTTGGCTTTTGTTTTTTTTGTTTTATTTATTAGTTTATTTTCTTTTTTGTTGTAGCTAAAAATTATCTCACCACCTTTGCTTAAATCTCCAAATAGCATTAAATCACTTAGTACATTTTTTATATCTCTTTGTATTACTAAATTTAGCGGTCTAGCACCTAGCTCTTCGCTAAATCCTTCATTTGCTAAGTATTCTTTAGCAGCTTCATCTAAATGTATGGTTATATTTTTGTTTTTTATTTGATTGTTTAAATCCAAGATATTTTTGTCAATAATTTTTAAAATCTCATCTTTACTAAGCGGATTAAATGCAATTATTGCATCAAGTCTGTTTCTAAACTCTGGTGAGAAATTATCTTTTATTGCTTTGTTAAACTTTAGTGAGCTATCTTGTGTAAATCCTAGTGTTGGAGCTTCTTTTGAGCCTACATTTGAAGTCATAATTAAAATTACTGATGAAAAGTCGCTACTAACGCCATTATTATCAGTTAGTTTTGCATGATCCATTACTTGTAAGAATAAATTTAAAACATCAGGGTGGGCTTTTTCTATTTCATCTAATAGCAATATAGTGTGTGGATTCTTCTTTATCATCTCTGTTAAGATTCCACCTTTATCATATCCTACATATCCAGCAGGAGCACCTATTAGTTGTGATATTGAGTATCTTTCCATATATTCGCTCATATCGATTCTATTGAAGTTTATACCCATTGCTTTTGCTAACTCTTTTGCTAACTCTGTCTTGCCAACCCCGCTAGGACCACTAAACAAAAATGAGCCTATAGGTCTATTTGGTGCATTTAATCCAGCTTTGCTTCTTTTAATTGCAGTTACAATTTCTTTTATTGCACTATCTTGTCCGTAGATTCTGCTTTGCAATGTTTTTTCTAAATTTTTAAGTAAGCTTTTATCATCTTTTGAAGCGTCTATTTCAGGTATGTTGGCTAGTTTTGAGATCATTTTTCTAATAGCACTTAGACTTACTCTACCGCTTTTTCCTTCTAGCTTGTATGAAGCACCAACTTCATCTATGATGTCTATTGCCTTATCTGGCAAGAATCTATCATGTATGTATTTATTTGATAGTTCTATTGCTTCTTTTAGGATTTGTGTTGTGTAACTTACGCTATGGAATTTTTCATAATATTTTCTAACGCCTTCTAAAATTAGCAGTGCTTCTTCCTTGCTAGGCTCATTTACATCTATTTTGGCAAATCTCCTAGATAATGCTTTATCCCTATCAAACATGATTCTATATTCAGCATAAGTTGTAGCACCTATACATCTTAGCTTCCCATTTCCTAGCATTGGTTTTAGCAGATTGCTTGCGTCCATGTTGCCATTACTGCTTGAACCAGCACCTATTATCATATGTATTTCATCTATAAATAAAATAACATTTTCCTTTGCTAGTATTTCATCTGTTAGGGCTTTTATTCTTTTTTCAAAATCTCCTCTATATTTCGTCCCAGATACTAATGCACCCATGTTTAGCTCATATATTTGATGACCATGTAGTGGATTGTTTTTATCATTTAGTTTTAATGCTAAGCCTTCTACAATAGCAGTCTTGCCAACTCCGGGCTCACCTATTAGGATTGGGTTATTTTTTTTCTTTCTTAGTAGGACTTCTAATGCCCTTTTTAACTCGAAATCTCTGCCTACTATTTTGTCTATTTTTCCATCTTTTGCTTCTTGGCTTAGATTCGTGCAGTATAACTCTAAGGCACTTTCTTCTTGTTTGGATTCTTGTTTTTTGGTGTTTATTACTTCTTCATTTTCAGTGATATATTCTAAGATATTTAGTCGTGTGATTCCTTGAGACTTTAGTAGTTTGGCACAAAAAGCCTTGTCTTCTTCTAGAATTGCTGCTAATAGATCGCTAATTTGTGCTTCGTTTCTTTGAGAGCCTTTTACATGTCCTATCATTATTTCTATCACTCTAGTAACGGCTAATGTCTCTGTTGGCATTGCATTAGTGCTATCTTGTTTTTGTAAATAGTGAGTTAAGTATTTGTGTATCTCTCTTTTTATTATTGATACATCTCCACCACAATCTCTTAGAATCTTTCTTACCTTTATATTATTTAGCATGGCTTGAAATATATGTTCTAGCGTTAGATATTCATGTCCTAGCTCTTTTGCACTATTTTGTGCATTTTGTAATACTATATTTAATTCTTTGCTTATTTCTATCATTTTTATTCTCTATATTTTTTCTAAAATTGCTCTTAGTGGGAACTGCTTTTCTTTTGCCATTTTTCTTACTTCTACTACTTTGGTTTCTGCTATATCATAAGGGTAGATCCCGCACATTCCCTTACCGCTATTATGTATTTGTAACATTAAGTTTAGAGATTCTTCAAAGCTTTTGTGAAAAATTGTCTGCAATACATGAATCACAAAATCTTGCGTGGTAAAGTCGTCATTTAGCAAAATAACTTTGTATCTATCTGGTTCTTGTAGTTTTTCTACTACTTCAGTTGAGTTCTCTAGTTGTGTTCTTGGCAATTATAGTTCCTTAGTTTTTGTTTATTATATCACTTTTCTATTTTATTAATGCACTAATTTGCTTGAAGCAGTCATCTTTGCAAGTTAGTAAAAATGAAAATAAAATGCTTTGTGTATTTGTAATTGTTATATTTTTTAGTGATAATTCTTTTAGTGCATTTTTGTGATTATTTTTATTTACACTTGAGCAAGAATCTTCTATTACAAACACATTAAACCCTCTATCTTTAGCATCTAATGAGCTCTCTCTTATGCAAATATGACTTTCTATTCCAAAGAATATTATATTTTGTTTTGCTTCTATTTCTTTGCAAAAAAGAGATTCACCAAATGCACTAAATGATAGTTTTTCTATAACTTTTGTATTTACATTTACTACGCTTTTTCCAAGTCCTTTTGGGTATTGTTCTAAAATGATACTATCTATATTTAGAATCTTTGAAGCTTCAAGCAAAAGATTAGCGTTTTTTAGTAGTTTTTCTTTTTTGTGCATTATGTTGTATAGCTTTTCTTGTATATCAACGCATACAAAAATACTACTACTAGAATCTAGCGTTGGCTTGGTTTTAAGTAGATTCATATTTATTCCTTTAGTATTCTATCCCAGCTTTGTGCAACGCGTCTCTTATCGCTCTCATTTGTATATTTTTATCAAAACACCATTTAGGTGCAATTAAAGTATCATTCCTAACTCCAGCACTTACCCTGTGTATTACAACATTTGTTGGGATTATTTTTAGTGTTTCTACTATTAGGTTAATATAATCCACAAGTGATATTGGCTTGTATTTTCCGTCTTTATGCATGTTGGCAAGTAAAGTTTTTTCTATTATATATAATGGATGAACCTTTATGCCATCACTTCCCCATTCAAGCACTTTTTTAAGGGAATTTATCATCATTTCTTTTGTTTCATTTGGGAGACCATATATTATGTGAGAGCATACTTTCAAACCTCTTTTTTTTGTTTCATTTATCCAATATTCAAACTCATCTGCATTATGACCTCTATTTATAAGCTCCAAAGTTTCGTTATAGATTGATTGAATCCCATACTCTATCCATATTTCTTGTTTGTTTTTGTGTTGTAATTCACTTAGAAAATCTAATAATTCCAAACTCACACTATCTGTCCTAGTGCCTATTGACATGCCTATTGTGTTTGGTAGTTTTAGGGCTTCTGTATAGAGTTTTTCTAGCGTTGCAAATGGTGCATAAGTGTTTGTAAAAGATTGAAAATAAATCATATATTTGCAAACACCAAATTTGTTTTTGTGAAACTCGCTTTGCCACTTATATTGACTATGAAGTTGTTCTAATTGAGTGTTTAGTAGCGGATTTTCCTTCATATTTGGATTCATTTTTATGGAGAATTTTGGCTCATGTTCTAAAGTAGGGGAGAAGCTTTCATTTTTACAAAATATGCAACCACCCTTAGCTACACTACCATCTATATTAGGGCATGTAAAGCCACCAAGAGCGATAGGAATCTTTCTAACCCTCTCGCCAAAACGCCTTTTGCAGTATCTACCAAATGTTAGCATTTGTTTCATAAATTGCCTTATACTATGTATTTGCCATCAAAGCATGCTTGACAGAATTTATAGTTGCCATCTCCTATGCTGTTTTTTAATCCTTCTAATGACAGAAAAGACAGAGAATTAGCACCTATATATTTGCATACTTCATCATTGCTCATATTGGCACTTATTAATTCTGATTTAGTAGGTGTATCAACGCCATAGTAGCATGGAGAGATTGTAGGTGGTGATGATATTTTCATATGTATTTCTTTTGCTCCACAATCACGCAAGATTTTTACTATTTGTTTGCTTGTTGTGCCTCTTACTATTGAATCATCAATAACAATAATTTTTTTATCTTTTATTATTTCTTTTATTGGATTTAATTTTAATCTAACTTTTAGTTCTCTAATTTCTTGTGTAGGCTCAATAAATGTTCTGCCTACATAATGGTTTCTTATTATTCCTAGCTCAAATGGTATTCCACTTTGCTTTGAGTATCCAAGTGCTGCAGCTACACCACTATCTGGCACTGGTATAACAATATCTGCATCTACTGGGTTTTCTTTTGCTAACTCCATTCCCATTGATTTTCTAATATCATATACTAATCTTCCAAACACCTTACTATCAGGTCGTGCAAAATACACATACTCAAACACGCAAGGATATGGGTCTTCTTGCATGATTATATGACTTTGAATCTTTTGTTTATCAAAGACTAGCATTTCACCAGCTTCAACATCTCTTATATGCGTTGCACCAACTAAATCAAATGCACAAGTCTCACTAGCAACTATATATCCTTTAGTGCCATCTTTGTTTGTTATTTCTCCCAAGCTTAGTGGTCTAAATGCGTTTCTATCCCTAATTACAAACATTTTAGTTCTACTTAGGATAATAAAGCAAAATGCACCTTTTAGCTTTGGTATAGTTTCTTTTAATCTATCTGTTAGTGTTTGTTGTTTTGATTTTGCTATTAGGTGGATTAGCACTTCAGTATCCATATGACTTTGGAAGATAGCACCTTCTTTTATTAGCTCGTCTTTGATTTCTTTTGCATTTGTTATGTTTCCATTATGAACTATTGCTACTTGTCCTAAGTCATAGTTTGCAAAAACAGGCTGTGCATCTGCACTGGAATCTTCTCCAGCAGTAGCATATCTATTGTGTCCTATTGCATTATTCCCTTTAAGGTTACATAGAATTTCTTTGTTAAATACTTCAGTTACCAAACCTTTGTTTTTTGTGATAAAAAGCTTTTTATTATCACTTGTAGAAATTCCGCTTGCTTCTTGTCCTCTATGTTGCATTGCAAATAGAGAGTAATAAGCTATATTTGAGGCGTCTTGTATGTTATAAACACCAACTACTGCACATTCTTCATTCCATGATTTGTAATTTAGATCACTCACTTACAACACCTATATATCTAAAGAATCGTCAATGCTATATAGCCCATTTGGTTGATTTTTTAGCCAAATTGCAGCCTTTATTGCACCTATTGCAAAAATATTTCTTGAAGTTGCTGTGTGTTTTAATTCTAAATATTCTCCATCTCCATAGAAATTAACACTATGAATCCCAGCAACATCTCCACCTCTTAGAGCCATAACGCCTATTTCATCTTTATTTCTTTCACCAATTCTTCCGCTTCTACCATTTACCATGACTTTATCTAATGATAAATTCCTAGCCTTTGCACAGCTGGAAGCAAGTTTTAGTGCAGTTCCACTTGGAGAATCGACTTTATGCTTGTGATGAGTTTCTACTATTTCTATGTCATAGTCTCTTAGTGCATGTGCTACCAAACTTGCTACTTTGTTTAAAATAGCCACGCTAAATGACATATTAGTAGCACATAAAATAGGCATTTTTTGGGAGGCTTCTTTAATTAAATGTTTATGGTTTTCTTCTAAGCCGGTTGTGCCTATTACCATTGGCTTTGGTCTATTTAGTGCTACTTCTAGTAATTTGTTTGTGCCTTCTGGTGTTGTGAAGTCTATTACGACTTCACAACTATCTAATAGCACATTTAAATCGCTAGTAATTAGAGTTTCAGGTTTTACTGAGAAGTCAAGCTCTTTTCTGGCATATACTACTTCTAGTTTTACATCATCTCTATTAGAAGAGAGTTCGGCAACAAGCTTGCCAACTCTACCACCAGCACCAAAAACACCAATTTTTAACATATATACCTCCTATTTTGTATGCTCAATATATTCTAATACGCTAAGTGCAGCAATAGCACCATCAGAAGCGGCACATACCACTTGTTTTGGTGAATCTTCTCTTAAATCACCAGCTATAAATAATCCAGGAACATTTGTTTCCATTTTTAGATTAACCTTAGCGTTGCCATATTGATTTACTTCGCATAGCATACTTCCATCTGTTTGTTGCAATACAGAATTATTGATATTATAGCCAATTAGAACAAAGATTCCTGCTATGCTTAATTCGCTTTGATTTCCATTTTCTAAATTTTTTATTTTTAGCCCATTAACACCACTATTATCTCCGCATATTTCGGTAATTTCATAAGGAGTTAATACTTCAATTTTAGATTCTTTTTTTAGTCTCTCAACCGTTACAGGAGATGCTCTAAATTCGTTTCTTCTATGTATTAGGGTTACTTTTGAGCATATTTTAGCTAGATGTATGGATTCTTCTAATGCAGTATCACCACCGCCTAGAACGGCAACTTCTTTATTTTTATAGAAGAATCCATCGCAAGTTGCACAAGAGCTAACACCTTTTCCCCAATATGTATCTTCACCATTAATTCCAGACCTCTTAGGGCTACCACCTGTTGCTACAATTACAGATTTTGCCTCAACACTACTATCATCATTGAATATTACAACAAAATGTTTATCTTTTCTTTCTACTCTTTTTACTTCTTTCATTTCGTGTTTTAGCCCGAATCTAAAACATTGCTCCTGCCAAGGTATCATGAAGTCAAATCCACTTTTTACTTCAGCTACACCGGGATAGTTTTCTAATTCACTACTTGAAGTAATTTGTCCTCCGGGCATTCCTTTTTCAAACATTACAACTTCTTTTAAGCCGCCTCTTGTCGCATACAAACCAGCACTAAGACCAGCTGGACCTCCACCAATTATCGCTAAATCAAGCATTGTCATTCCTTTCTAAAGTTTATCAATTTATAAAATCCATCATTTTTGTAACTTTTATAAATCATCTTATTATCTGCATTTGCCTCTATATTGAAGCATTTTGGCATATCTTTTATGTCGAACTCAAAAATTAGTTTTAACATTAGATTCGTGCTTATTTTCAAATCAACAATTCTATTATCATCATTGTTTGCTAACTGATAAAAGTCAATTGCTAGTATATTGGCATTATTAGATTGCAAGTTTTTTGCCAAAAAATCCTTATAAGATTCTATATATGAGCTATAAAAGCACAAATTATAACTCTTATCCTTTGGGATAAATAGTTCTAATTTGTCATTCTTGCTTGCATAAAATGAATCTATAGAAAAGTTAATATGCGAAACAGATAAAAAAGAGTATCTATAATAAAGAAAAATCATTATTGCAAAAACAATAATAAAAGCAATAGGAAAGCCGGGACAACATTTCTTCATATCCCAGCCTCCTTTATTTAGATTAGATCGTCAAGTTTATTTTTTAGATCTTGCTCTGAAGATGCACCAATCATTTCATCTATTTTTTGTCCATCTTTATAGAAGTATATAGTAGGGATTGATCTTATTCCAAATTTTGAAGCTAAATCTTGATGTTCATCAGTATTTACTTTGCAAATTTTAGCCTTACCAGCATAATCTTGAGCAAGTTTATCTATTACGGGTGCTATCATTCTGCACGGACCGCACCAAGGTGCCCAAAAATCAACCAACACAACACCATCTTTTATGGTTTCATCATAATTTTCTTCTGTAAGCTCTATGTAACCAGCCATGAGTATCTCCTTAAATAATAATTTTTATCGGTCAATTATACAAATAATAACTTAAAAATTTGTAAGAAATTTTATTTCATTAACTCTATTAACATATTTACACTATCTTCATAGCTTATAGATTCATCATTATTTTGTTTTAGGAAATTTTCCATTCCTTCTTTTTTACTTATAGCTTCATCTAGTTCTTTATCATTCCCGCTTTGATATGCTCCAATTCTTATTAATACCTCATTTTCTTTTAGCATAGAATATAGTCTTCTAAATTTTCTTGCAGCTTCAATGTGTTCTTTGTTTGCTACATCTCCCATAAGTCTTGAAGCAGAGTTTAGCACATTTATAGGTGGATAAATTCCAAAGTCTGTAAGGCTTCTATCAAGCACGATATGTCCATCTAAAATACTTCTGCTTTGATCTGCTATAGGATCGCTCATATCATCACCCTCTACAAGCACCGTAAAATACGCTGTAATTGAGCCATGACCTTCTTCCTTTCCTGCTCTTTCCATTAGTTGTGGAAGAAGTGTTAGCACAGAAGGTGGATAACCCTTGCTTGTTGGTGGTTCTCCTAATGCTAGCCCAATCTCTCTTTGTGCCATAGCAAATCGTGTAACAGAATCCATGATAAATAAAACATCTTCGCCTTTTGCTTTGAAATATTCTGCAACACTCATAGCGGCAAATGCACCATATTTACGCATCAAAGGTGAATCATCACTTGTAGCTACAATAAGTACTGTATCAGTTAGATCTCCTCCTAGATTTTTTTCTACAAATTCTGGGACTTCTCTACCTCTCTCTCCAATTAGTGCTACTACTTTAATTTTTGCTTGTGCTCCTCTTACTATCATTCCCATTAGAGTTGATTTACCAACTCCGCTTCCTGCAAAGATTCCTAGCTTTTGCCCTTTGCCACAAGTTAGAAGCCCATCTATACTTTTAACCCCAACGCTAAAGACTTCATCTATCATTCCACGCTTCATTGCTGCAATAGGTGGTCGTATTATTGGCATTGACGCTTCAGTCCTTAATTCACCTTTACCATCTATTGGTTCGCCTAGTGGGTTTATAACCCTACCTAGAATCTGGGGTCCAACAGGTATTTGCAAACCTTTTGTATTTAAATAGACCTTATCTCCAACCTTGGTTCCTTCAACAAATGAAAAAGGTGTAATTTTAAAGCTATTTTCTTCTAAGCTTGTTACCATTCCCATGGAGCTTCCATATTCATTTACTATTTTTACAATATCTCCAATTCTTGGAGATAACCCATTTGCTAACAAGAATCCTTGTTCGACTTTTATTATCACTCCAAATACTGGAGATAGATTTAGGTTGTTTAATCTGTCTTTTAAGCTTAATATGGACATGGGAATCTCTTTAGTTTTAGATTAGAAGTGAGATTTTAGTATATTTTTATTAAAATTAGAGCATTAACTTTAAGGATTTATATGGCAAAAATAAGTGTCTTTGGTGGCGGAGCTTGGGGATTAGCATTGCATTATGCTTTTGGTACAAACAATCAATGTTACATAGTTTCAAGGAGAAATCTAAATTTAGAATCACAAATAAACTTGAAACAAGCACAAAAGAGCGATATGTTTGTCGTTGCAATTGCTACTTCTGCTTTAGATTCATGGTTATCAAGCAATCCTCTTCCACAAGATTCAAAAATCTTAGTTGCTTCTAAAGGAATCTATAATGGACTTTTTGTGAGTGATATTTTTGATAAATATTATCCAAATGCACATGTTAGCTTTCTAGCTGGTCCCAGTTTTGCAAAAGAGGTCAGAGAAGGGCTTCCCTGTGCATTAAATATACACTCTAAAGATATAGAAGATTCAAAAAAATGGCTATCTTTGTTTCCTAATTTTATAAAACCTTATGCAGTTACAGACATAATTGGTGGGGAGATATGTGGAGCTTATAAAAATGTAGTTGCTATTGCAAGTGGTATCGTTGAAGGTTTGAAATTAGGTGCTAATGCTAGGGCTTCTTTACTTTCGCGTGGTTTGGTTGAGATGAGTCGGTTTGGTGAGTTCTTTGGGGCGAAGAGTGATACATTTCTAGGGCTTTCTGGTGCAGGTGATTTATTTTTGACTGCTAGCTCTACATTGTCTAGGAATTTTAGAGTTGGTTTAGGATTGGCAGAGAATAAACCATTAGGAGAAATGCTAGAAGCTTTAGGCGAAGTAGCAGAGGGTGTATATAGTGCTAGAGAGATAGAGAATCTATCAAAAAAGCATAATATTTACACACCTATTGCAAGTGAGGTTGCATTTATATTAGATGGAAAGAATCCTATAGATTCAATGAAAGACTTAATGAGAAGTTAATTTTAAGAATTTATTGTATTCTTTCCAAGAATCTATCATCTTTGGTTGGGTGTTTTCTATATTTTTTATATGCGATTTTATAGTTTTGTAAAATACATCTTTAATTTCTTTATTACTTTTTAGGTATTCTAAAATATGCTTTACATCTATTCTTTTTTTATTTTCTATGTCCAATTGATTTTCTATTTCTCTAGCTAAGATTCTTATATAGTTACTAGCTTGTGTAGCTAATAGAACATTATTTGCAAGCAAATTATAATTATTATGATCTATAGCAATTACAATATCACCTAAATTTAGAGAAAGAGCATTTGTAATATCAATCATATCTGCTTGAAGTTCAAATTTTGTGGTTAGTTGTATGCAAATTAGGTCTTTGTTGTTTAAGCTATTAGAATTATTACAAAATCCATATTGTTTGATTAGCTCTAAGTCATTTTGGTGTAACATTATGTTTATTGGTAAAAATCCATTGTAAATTGAGATTTTTTTGCAAAATTCATTTTTGTCTTGTTCTTTTGGTGGATTGAATTTAAACTTTTCTGCTAATGCTTTTATTGTATTAAATGTCTTTCTTCCTGTAATTTGGCTCACATCTACATAGTGTGTATCAACTTTTAGATGATTTTCTAATAGGCTATCATGAAATGTCATAAAACGATAAAAAATCCAAAATGGAGCTAAATTTGTGTTTGGAGATTCCTGTAAATCATTTATAAATCCGTATTTAATAATATTTTGAGCTATCATTTTTGGATTATAAGTTAGATTTATCGTTTTAAAATTTTTGTTTTGTGTTTTGTTGTTTAGATATGTCTTTAGCATGTTTATTGGGTCTGATATTAGGCTTAAGGCTTTGCTCTTTGGTATCAAATGGTAAATTTTATCAGAATCTGTTATTAGATTCCTAAGTGAGATATAGCAAGTTTTATTGTTTGCTTGTTTGTTATTAAAGTGTATTAACTGATTGTATAGTGCTACATATGTATGATAGGAATTGTCAATCTGATAGCTATCTATTTCTATGCAATCACATAATTTTAAAAAATATTTTAATGCGGTAAATCCTACGCCATGACTTCCAAAGCATATAAAGTTAAAATAATTTGGCAGTGGTATATTTAGAAAATATGCATCACTTGCATTTAGCGTTTTATAGTTTATGGTACTTGGATTTATTAGTGGTGGATATTTTAGATTCTCATATTCTTTAAAATCATCTGAGTTTAGCCATTTTATGACTTCATTTTTATATCTTATTATTGAATCTGCAACATTAAAAGAGATTCCATCTCTTATTATATTTTGCCCCCCCCCCCCACTTGGTTTTAGCTAGTTGGAGATATAGGGCATTATAGTTATTCATTAATATTGTTCAAAAATCTTATTGATTTCTTTTGGATCTGTTGTTTTCGTTAGTGCCAACATTAAAAGGACCCTTGCTTTTTGTGGGTTTAGATTGTTTGCACTAACAAATCCTTGTTCTACTTCTTCAGCACTTAGAGGCACTAAACCAGAACCAACTCTACTACTTTTTGCTACTACTATTTTTTTATCTTTTAGTAGTTCTATTAGATAATTCTTTTGGTTTTCATGTATGCTTCCAGCACCGCTACCAGCTACTACAATCCCTTTTGAACCAGAATTTAAGAATGCTTCAACTGCAACTTTTGAACCATCATTTGAGTATGTATATACAATATCAACTTTTGGTAAAGCTTTTAAACCCTTTATATCAAATGGAGATTTTTTAGTATGTAGTTTTATGCTATTTGAATTAAAAAATACTTTACCATCAACTATGTATGCTATCTCTCCACTATTTGGTGCTTTAAATGTCTCTACATTTAAAGTATGAGTTTTTGTAACTTCTCTTGCAGAATACACTTTATCATTCATGGCTATCATTACGCCTTTGTCTTTTGCTTCTTTTGAACTAGCAAGTGCAACTGCATTGTATAGATTCTTAGGTCCATCAGCACTTATAGCAGTTGCTGGTCTCATAGCACCTACAAGAACAACTGGTTTATTACTCTTTACTACTAAATTTAGAAAATAAGCAGTCTCTTCCATAGTATCAGTTCCATGAGTAATTACAATTCCATCTACTTTTGAATCTTTTAGTAAAGTGTTTATTCTATTTGCTAGTTTTAGCCAAATTTCATCAGTCATATTTGAGCTATCTATATTTGCAATTTGCTCTCCACTTATATTTGCGATATTTACCAAATCTGGCACAGCATTAATTAGCACATCTACACCAAGACTACCAGCTTTATAGCCTGTTGTTGCTAATTCACTTTTAGCTTCTCCTGCTATTGTTCCACCTGTGGCTAATATTACTACATTTGGCTTAGCAAATGCAGAAACTCCCATTGTAAGCATTAATACAACTCCTAACATTATCCTAAAAAACATAATTTCCTCCTTATTTTTTAGTTGAACATTAGATTATTACTTTTGATTTAAAAAGTAGCTTAATTTTGTTATTAATTTATAAGTTTATCTTGACTGATAGTTACTCTTATGGTTTTTTATAAGATTATCCTAATAATATATCTTGTTTCTTTTTCTTTTTGTAAGGATATTTATGTAGTCAGTATTTACGATGGTGATACTTTA
>NZ_JAQHXS010000007.1:0-110218 GCF_027859275.1 Helicobacter sp. WB40
GGTGTAACTCAAATAAATGAAGCAGTAGCTCAATTAGAATCTGTAACACAAGATAATGTAATTGTTGCTAATGATACTAGTAGCGTAGCTCAAGAAGTTAATAATATAGCACAGGAGATTTTAAATGACATCAATAAGAAAAAATACTAATATTCTATTAAAAGATGATGTGATAGGAGAGAGAGGGGAATTAGGAGAGAAACTTTTGCTTGGTGTAATATCCAATGTTAAAGAGTGTGATATTGTGCCAAGTAATATTTTTCTCATAAATCGCGCTGTATTTCTAAGTACTACAAATGAAAATGCAATTTATTCTTTAAAAGAATTACATAATATAGGAGTTAAGATATTTTCTTGTGGGACCTGTTTAGATTTTTTTAATCTTAGAGATAAATTGCAAGTAGGTGAGGTTGGTAATGCTAAGGATATACTAGAAGCACTCCTTAGCCAAGATAGTATCACTCTTTAGTGTAAATTTGCATTTAGCTCGATTTTGCGATTCGAGCGGAATGCTATCATTTCGCCTGTTTTTGAATTACATCTAAAGTGTATCCCATTTTTCCCTGATAATTCTCTTCCTTTATAGATTCCTTCTTCTTTTATCTCAAAGTTTGGGTTTATTTCTTTTATTTTTTCTGCTTCTTCTTTTGTGATTTTAAATATTGTCCCAGCTAGTATTGCAATCCCTCCATCTACAATACAACCATCTCCTAGACTAATTCCAGTAGAGCTATTTACGCCTAAAAGACAATTTTTGCCTATGCTTATTGGATCATTATTACCACCGCTTAGCACTCCTAAAATACTAGCACCTCCACCTACATCACTGCCTTCACCTACAATTACACTAGATGAGATTCTTCCTTCATTCATACAAGCACCCATTGCACCAGCGTTGAAATTAACATAACTAGCACCCGGCATTTGTGTATAACCACCAGTTCCAAGATATGCACCAAAGCGAGTTTTTGCTGTATCAAGTAACCTTATATTGTCATATTGAGGGATTACTTGCATTAGGTATCTTGGGAATTTATCTACAAAGTCTATAATTGGAAATTCGCCACGCATTTTTAGAGAGATTTCATTTTCTCTTAGCCATTCTAGTTCAAATGGTGTGTTTCCGCTCCATGCTACATTGCTTAGTAACCCAAAGATTCCATCTAGTTGCAGACTTCTTAGTGGAGCTTTACCTAAAGATAGGGCTAGAAGCTTCATATATGCAGATTCTACGCTTTTGCACACTTCATCTTTATATATTGCACAAAATCTATATCTAAAATCTCCAGTTTGTGTATATAATCTCCCATCGTTTAACGCTCTTTGTAGCTCTAGTATTACAGCTACATTTTTGTGTGAGTTTGGATTTTCTTGTGTTTCTTTTATATATGGTGCAAAAGTCTCTAACGCTTCAAGCACAAACTCTTCAGTGATACCAAATACAAGCTCACTATCACTATTTTCTAATATTTCGCATTTATCTTTTAGATTCCAAAATATTGCATAGCTTCCGAAGTTTTCTCCCCAGTTTAGCACAGGGTATGTAGCTTGTAATACTTTATTGCTTAAAATCCCAACATCAGCATAGCATATACCAAAGGCTAGTGGTGCTTTGTAGTCGTTTTTGTTTTGTATTTCCTTCACTTTTTGTTCAAACATTGTTTTCATAGAATCTCCTTAATTGTATTTTTTGATTATAGCTACAAAAGTATAGTAATTAAATAAAAAAATAACTATAATATTTGTATGCAAAGTGGTGATTATTTGGTAGTTTTTATTATTTTATTTGTTATTTTATTGTTGTTTGTTTGGCTTGTTTTTGCATTTTTGCATACCAAAACTTCTAAGAAACAGACAATTATAAAAGATTATTCAGCACATGAGATTTTGGAGTTAGTAAAGGATTCTAACAATAGCTTATCTGCCTTAGAGGAGTATTCTAAAATTGCAAAAGCACACTATCATAGATATATGGGTGAGATTAGCGATTTTGATTTGGAGTTTGTTGTTGTTTTGAGTGCTCATAAGCATGTAAATGCAAAGCTAATTTTAGAGGTTGAAAGATATTTTAAAGTAGAAAATCCAAATAGAGCTACAC
Source organism: Helicobacter sp. WB40 (assembly GCF_027859275.1). Taxonomy (NCBI): domain Bacteria; kingdom Pseudomonadati; phylum Campylobacterota; class Epsilonproteobacteria; order Campylobacterales; family Helicobacteraceae; genus Helicobacter; species Helicobacter sp. WB40. The sequence continues at coordinate 2,099 of NZ_JAQHXS010000007.1, forward strand.
TTTTAGATAATGCACTTGGAGCGGGATTAAAAAAGAGATAGATTAATTTGGTTTGAAAAATTCTTGTATTTTTAGTATTTCGTCCTTTTTTGTATAAAAGCTATTTTCATTTGCTACTAAATATGCGCTAACCTCCATTATTACTTCATCTATTTTTAGATTATTTTGCTCTATGGTGCTACCAGTCTCAACAATATCTACGATTCCATCGGCTAAATTTACAAGTGGTGCTAATTCAATAGAGCCATATAGTTTGATAATATCAACACTTAGTGCCTTTTTAGCAAAGTATGATTTTGCTATATTTTCCATTTTTGTGGCTATTTTTAGATTCGGCTTTGAGAAGTCTAGTTTTGAATCTTTTGGAGAACCTATTATTATTTTGCATTTGCCAAACTCCAAATCAAGCAGTCTTATTATATGTCTTTGTTGTTCTTCTAATACATCTAGCCCAACTATGCCTATATCTGCGACTTGTCTTTCTATATATATGGGTATATCTTGGTTTCTTATTAGCATAAATGTGAAATTTTTTGTTTGTAAAATTAGTTTTCTATCTTCAAATTCTAGTTTTTCTTGTGTTAGAGATTCAAAAATTTCTAAAGCTTGTGTTCCTATCCTGCCTTTTGGGAGTGCGACTTTAATCATAGCGTTACACCTTTGTTTATTATTTTTGATTCGATTGTGTTTTGCATTCCTTTGAAAATTAATAAATCATCATAAATACAATCTTTAAAGAATCTAGATAAAAACTTGCCATCTCCACCGGTGAAGTATATTTTTTTGTTTTTGGAAGTATTTTTTATCATTAATATTATTGACTTTAGTGTCCCAAAGCTAACTGCATCTCTAGTGTTTTGTGGAAACATATCCAAATCTATTGCTAAGTTTAAATCGCAATCAAGCACAGAAATGGCACTAAATAGCTTTCTATATTGTGCTAAACCGGGCATTATATAGCCACCAAGATGGATTCCATCTTGCATAATATCAATTGTAATTGCACTTCCTGCATCTACTATTACACCATCTTTTATTGCATTGCATGCTGCAATTCTATCTATACCTAAGCCCTTGTATGTAGTATCAATGCTTAAAAGTGGGGTAAGGTCAAAACATCTAGGGTGTGAGTGCAGGAGAGATTGTGTTGATTGCTCATTGACGCTTATGAAAATTATAATTTCATTAGCGTCTTTTTGTGATAGCTTATCTTTTGATTCTTTCCAGATTCTACCGCGATAATAAAAGTGCAAAAATGAATTGCCAATATCGCATAGAATCATTTTTAAACCTATTTGATTTCAAATACTTGATCGCCAACGAAGATTCTATCTGTGCCAGAAAATACAGGAACATCTATGGCATCAGGTAATTTTAATATTTTATAATCTGATAAATCATCTTCTAGGATAATTAAATATCCTCTAGTCTCCAAAACCATAATATGTTGTCCATGATTTGCAGCAGTGAAGTGAGCAAACGGGAATTTTAACCTTTTTATTTCATTTAAATCCACATCGGTTAGGATTACCTCACCTTCTGAAGTGAATAAAAAGATTCTATCGCTAAAGAATAAAACATCTTTTAAGTTTGCATCAAATGTATTAATAACCGTTGGACTTACAGATATTACTCTCTTTGGAGTAGCGGCTACCATTCTATTGTTTATAGCTTCTAGGAATATTACATTATTGAAGTGTTTTTCACCATTTACAACTATATTTCTTATTATTTGCATTTTGTTTCTATCAACTATTACAAGCTTGCCATCTAAAGTAGGCACAACTATAATGTCTCCTAAGAAATATGGAGAAGCAATTAGAGTGTTGTTTGTAGGTGCTGGGGCACTATCTAGTTTATAAATAACTTTTTCTTGTTCTAAATCATATATTACAAATGTGTTGTTATCAAAAATTGCTACTATTAGATTCTTATCTATTGATGCACTTACGGGATTACCTTCTAAATGTACAAATAAAGCCTTTCTAGTATCTTTGTGAAATAAAAATAGCTTATTATCACCCGTGCTTGCTATATAATATTCTTCTGATTGGTTTAGATACCTTGCACCTTCTGGTAATACTACATTTGGAACTTGTGAGTATTTTGTGATAAATTGTCTATTATCAAGCGTTGCACCATTTCTTGTAACAGAAATAATATCATCAGGCAAACTACCCATATATGCTACTTCACCTGCTATTTCTTCTTCTTTTGGCTCAAAGTAAAACTTCGAACCACAACCGCTTAAAATTGCACCTAGCATGATTATTAATGTGATTTTACTTAGTTGCATTTGTTTCTCCTTTTATGCTTAAATGTTCTAGTTCTTTTGCAATTTCTTTCACAAATGAATCATCTGGTATTTGCTCTAGAATAGTCTTTGCTTCATTTGTATTTTTTTCTTGTATATTTAGTAGCGCTAATTGCAGTTTTGCAAAGTCAATGGTACTATTTTCTAGCTCTGTTTTGTTTTTGTCTAGACTTGCACTTTGATATTCTGCAAATTTTGCCAATATAGCAACTTTGGAATCTTTTAATTTATTTAATATCTCTGTATCACCTTCTTTTACTGCTTTTTGAAAGAGATATAAATCATATAGACTGCTTTTCGATTCTTCTAGTTTTGCTATTGCTTCTTTGTTTTCCTGTAATGCTAAGGTATATAAACTAGATAGTTCTTGCTGTTTGTTTTCTTTATAATATGAGTTTGCAGTATATCCTATCGTAAATACTATTGTTGCCACAATTATTGCTATTAGAGGCATTTTGTATTTTTTTAAAATGCTCTCTAGCCTAAATACACCTTCTAACATCTTTTCATTGCTATCTATTTCTTCTTTTATGTATCCTAAACCTTTTTTAAAGTCCAAATTATTCTCCTTATATTCCTGTGCTACCAAAGCCACCACTACCACGCTTTGTTCTGCTTAGAAATTTTGTTTCTTTTAATTTTGCTCTTTTTACTTTACATAAGACTGCTTGTGCGATTCTATCACCAGCTTTTACTTCAAAGTCTTCATCACCTAAATTAATGGCAATTACTTGAATCTCGCCACGATAATCACTATCTATTGTGCCGGGAGTATTAAGAATAGTAATACCATGTTTTAGTGCAAGTCCGCTTCTAGGTCTTATTTGAACCTCATATTTTTTGCTAAAGCTAAAAGATAGTCCAGTTTTTATTAAAGCCCATTTACCTGCTTTTATTGTAATATCAACGCTAGAACACAAATCAAATCCCGCTGCACCTTCGCTTTGATAGATTGGCATTGTTGCGTTTTTGTCTAATTGCTTTATTTTTATTGTAGCCATGCAATCCCTTAAAAGTTTATTTCTCTAAAGCATACTTCTATAATTTCATAGTCTATTGTGCCTTTTGGGAGAGTAACGCTTATCTCATCGCCGGCTACTTTGCCTATTAGTTGTTTTGCTAGTGGTGAGTGATATGAGATTAGTCCTTTATCTGGGTTGCTTTCAGTAGCACCTACTATCGTGTAGCTAACTTTTGCTTCTGTGTCCATGTCTTCTAGTATAATAGTTGAGCCAAAGCCTACTTTATCATGTGATATTGTTTTTGGATCTATTACCCTAGCTTCTGCTACTAGTTGTGTTAACTCGTTAATTCTAGCGTCTAAGAATAGTTGTCGCTCTCTTGCTGCATGATATTCAGCATTTTCTTTTAAATCTCCATGTTCTCTAGCTTCATCTATTTCTCTAATGTTTTTTGGTCTTTCTATTTCTTTTAGATTTTTTAATTCGGCTAATAACTTATCATAGCCATATTGTGTCATAGGTTGCACGATAATTCTCCATAGCAAGATTCATTAATTATACTAATATACATTTAAAACACTACTTATTTTTATAAAAATTTTGTAATTTATTTGTGCATATTTTTGCACTACCATGTTCTAAATAACTAATTAAAGATTCTTTTTCTTTAAAAAATTTATCATAGTCAAAATTATAATAAGCATCAAGTAAGCATTGTGCATCAAAAAACTGCAAGAATTCAGGGTGTATTGGTGCTTGTATGTTTGTGTTGTTTATGCTTTTATGATATTTATAGCTTAAAAAAATATTTGCCAATCCTACAAATTTGAGCTTTACTAATGATCTGGCAATTAAAAAATCAAGCACTCTAGTCTTATATGCTAATATCGTAGGAATCCCTAAAAGTGTCGTCTCTAGCGTTGCAGTTCCGCTACATACAAAGGCAAACTCACATTCTTTTAATGCAGTATATGGATCAAATGATATTTCTATATTGTCTATTTCTCCATATATTTTGTTTAAATCTCTATTTTGGAAGCTTTTTGGGGCAATTAGTATAAACTTTTTGTTTGGAATCTTTTGGCTTACTTCTTTAAAAATTGAAAACAAGTTTTTGATTTCTCCTTTGCGTGAGCCGGGCATTAGAGCTATTTTGTTTGTATTTTGTTTATTTGTATTTGAGTATGGTATTTCATCTAAGAGAGGATGTCCTACATAGGATATATTTGAATCTTGTGGATAATAGTCTTTTTCAAAAGGTATTATCCCCCATAGCTCATCACATAGTTTGCTTAAAAGTTTTGCTCTATATCTTTTCCACGCCCATACTTGTGGGAGTATGTAGTATATTATTTTTGTATTTGTTTTATTTTGCATGTTTTTTATAATAGGTATATTAAATGATGAGGAATCTATAAAGATAGCGACATCACACTTTGTTGCTAGGTTTGTTAGTTGGTTTTTTATTTTAAAATATTTTGGTATTAGCTTTATAATCCCACTAAAACCCATAATTCTAAAGTCATTTGGTGAGAATTGGCTTTTTTTGTTTATTATTTTTTCATCAAAGATTCCGAAAATTTCAAAATCTAGGTTTGAATCTTTTAGTGATTGTATTAGTTTTAATGCGTGTATATTGGCTGAATATTCAATAGCAGAGATGAAGATTTTTTTAGACATTTTTGATTTGTGAAATTTCTTCTCTTAGAGATTCTGAAATTTTTTGTAAAGTTTTTAGCATTGTCTGAAATATTTTTAGTTGGTCATATAAATTTTGTGCTAATTCAAGCTTCACATAAGGTTTTGCAGGGTTTGCTAGAAGCTTTTGGTGTTGTTTATATGATATTTCTAGTTTTTGTTCTGTGATTATTTCGCCTGGTAGTTCTATTTTTATACTATTTAGTGTTGTTTGTATGCTGTTTTGGATTTTTTCTAGTGCTTTGATATTTATTGTTTGATCTTTGATTATTGGTTGTGTTGGAGCATTATTTATATCATTTTCTTTTTGTGTAATTAGAGATTCTAGTTCTTTGTTTTTTTCTTCTAATTCTTTATTTTGTGCAAGTAACATTGCATTTTTTGCAGAAATTTCGTTAAATGTTTCAATTATTTGCTCTTTGTCTTCTTTTAGTTTTTCAAATTCTTCGTTGAATTTCTTTTTCTCACTTTCAAAGATTTCATATATTTGCCAAACTTCTTTTATCTCGTCTAATTTTTTTACTAATGTTTTTAATTCAGTCATTTTACATTCTCCAAAAACCATAGCACAGCAAACATCGCTCCAGAAGTCTTAGGATATGATTTATCAAATATAAAATTTCTTACTTCTTGCTTCTTTATAAAAATAATTTCTATATTTTCATCATCGATTCCGCCACCATTATTAACCTTCATGCCATCATCAATAATTGCATAAAATAGCACCTGTTTGCTTCCAGCAAAACCAACCGCAGTGTAAAATTCTGTGATTTCATTTATGTTATCTAGCTTTACATCATATCCGCATTCTTCTAGGATTTCTTCTTTTGCGGTTTGTTTGGCTGACTTTTCTTTATCCATTAGCCCAGCACATAGCTCATATGTATATCCGCATTCTTGGTGCGTAGAATCTCTGTGTTCTTTTAAATACACAGCAGGTCTAAATTGTTTTACAAAAATAAATGAATCTTTATCTTTGTGGTATAGAAGTGTTGCAACACTATTATGGACTTCTATAATATCCCATACTCTTCTCTTGCCATTATCTTTGAAAATCATTCTTATTGGATTTATATACTTAGAATCCTCGCATTTATCAAACTTTATGTCTGTTATATTTTTTGGTTTCATTTTAGTTTATACTATTTGAGCTATTGTTTTGATTTAGATATACCACATATGATGTATCTTTGCTTTTAAAGATTTCGCTTGTTGTGTTATTAGCTATATTGCTATCAAGTTTGTTTTTATATGAATTTGCAATAACTAAAAATTCTTCTTTTTCTTTTTCTTTTAGTTTTGAGGTGGCTATTTTTAAGTATTTTTGAGGATTTACTGCATTACCATTTTTGTATAATCCAAAGTGCAAGTGAGGTCCTGTGCTAAGTCCTGTGCTTCCGACACTTCCTATTTTTCTACCTTGTGCTACATACATTCCTGTCTTTATGCTTTTATCTATTTTGTGCATATGTCCATATAGAGTTCTGTATCCATCATCATGTTGGATTATTACGGTATTTCCATATCCGCCTTTTTTGCCTGCAAATATTACTTTTCCTTTGCCTGCAGCATATATTGGTGTATGTCTTGGGGCTGCATAGTCAGTGCCTAAGTGCGGTCTTTTGTATCCTAGTATTGGGTGCTTTCTCCCAGATGAGAAGTGAGAAGAGATTCGTTTATATGTTAGTGGAACGGTTAGTAGATATTTGCTTAGGCTATTTCCTTTTAGGTCGTAGAAGTTGCCGTCTTGGTGCTTTATTATGTATTTGTTTTCGTCTTTAAGGTTAATTGTTGCAGCTTTTATATTTGGACTTCCATAATATTTGCCTAGTCTGTATTTTCTTTCATATATTATTGCTATTTTATTGTCTTTTTGAATCTGTCTTTTAAAATCAACACTACTTCTAAAGCCTGAAATAAAATATGACGCTAGTAAATTATCTCCAGTGTATTTTGTAATATCTTCATAGACTGAAGATTCTATTGGCAATGATACTTCCATAGTCTCGCTAAAATGAGCTACTGGTATGCTCTGCATTCCATATGTATCGCCTTTTTTAAAGATATGCAGTTGCAAATCTTCGTTTATTGGTATTAGTGCTTGGATTAGTGTGTTACCATCATGTAGTGTGTAGAATGTCTGTCCGCTCATTATTTCATCGGCTAATTCTTTATCTTCTACTGGGAGATTGTAATATACCTTTTGTGGAATTTTATTTTTTTCAAAAAATGTAAGTAGTGTTTGTCCATTTTCCCATTTTGATTCACTAAGTGAGGCAGCAAATAGAGTTTGATTTGCAAAAAACAGAGACATTAAAATACCGCATGTAAAAGATAAAAATTTATTCATATCAAAAAGCCTTGAGATAATTTTGGACATAAAAGCCTAAATTGTAGCATAAATTAAGTGGTTTTAGGACTAAATATAAATTTATGATAAGTATTTTTGTGATATATTTGTTTGTAAATTGCTTAAGGATTTGTGGTGAAAGATTGGTTTATACCTTCAATTGGATTTGGTTTATTTGTATATTTTATGCTTTTTGTAATTCTTTATACAATAAAGATAGGTGGTCCAAATGTATCATTGCACACTCAAAGCAAATACACGCCACAACCAAAGAACGATACAGAAAAATTTTTACAAGATGTTTCAAAGAGTGTAAGAGAATCTTTTTAGTTAAGTTTTTTGTAAAAATGTCGATATAGTGTTTAAGTAATTTATTAAGGAGATAGATTATGATTAGCAATTTGATGAGCAATTCTAGCTTCTCAAGTGCTGTAAATCAGGCTAATAACAAGAATAATGTTCAACAAAATGGAAGGGTTGAACAATCAGATTCTGAAAAAAAGGCTGATAGCACAAAGGGTAGCTCAAGAGTAGATGATATTAAAAAAGCAATAGCTGATGGTAGTTATAAAATTGACTTAAGGGGGAGTGCTGAAAAGATGGCACAAGATTTGCTTAGCTAAGGAATAAAACCTTAAAAATAGGAGTTATTCCAATGTCTTTGCAACTCTTACAAGATGCATTAGAGGATGTAAAAGCTCTAATAGCTATAACCCAACAAGATATAGATGATATTTTAGTAGCAAACAATGACGCTATATTTAGTAGAATCCAACATAAAGAGGAGCTAACAACCTCCTTTATAAGAAAAAAAGACGCCTATGCTAAGAGCATTGAAGATAAGCTAAAGCAATACTATCCAAATGCTACTATCGCGGATTTAACATATGAAGATAAGCAAAAGTTATTAGGCGAAGGTGCTAGTGAATTTACTGCAGAATTACATGATAGATTATCAGAATTAAAACAACTTAATTATCGTTTTGGAAGAATGTCATTAGCGGTTTCTGAGCTATATGATTCTATGCTAAAAAACATAGTGCCAGTAGAGGAGAGGGGCTATAAGAAAAGTCATCTTGGTAGCTCATCTTTACTTGCAGCTGAAGTGTAAGGTTGCAACATGGGCGGAATCTTATCATCTTTAAATACTCCATATACAGGAATCACCGGTCATCAAGTGATGGTTGATACGGTGAGTAATAATATTGCAAATGCTAATAATAGTTTTTATTCAAGGCAAGTAGTAAGAAGTGCAGCAGAAACTCCGCTATGGAGGCAAAACTACGCACTAGGACAGGGACTTGATATTGTAACTGTAGAACGTGTGCATAATGAATATACTTATTCAAGATATAAACAAGCCTCTATGGATAAGACTTATTATGATACTAGTTTTAAGGCATTAAGAGAGGCTTCATCTTTTTATCCAGAAATTGATGGTGTTGGTGTGTATAATGATTTACAAAATTACTTTAATGCTTGGAAATCACTAGCTACAAAATCAGGTGATCCAGCGTTAAAAAATACATTAGCAGAACACACAAATACTCTAACTCAAAACATACAGGACACTAGAAATAGACTTGTTGATTTGCAAAAAAAGCTAAATGAAGAAATGGCTGTTGCGGTAAAAGAGGTAAATAGATTAGGTGAGCAAATAGCAACAATAAATAAGCAAATCGCAGAATATGAACGCAAAGATATGAATAAAAAAGCTAATGACTTGCGTGATTTAAGAGACCAATATGAGTATGAATTAAATAATCTAATAGGTTGTGATGTATTTAAACAAAATATCGAAGGTAGTGCAGCTACTGATAAGGGCATTGCAGATTTTGATGATGATTATACGCTAACAGTTGGTGGTAGAGCATTGGTTGATGGTTCTACATTTCACCCATTAACACTAGATAATACGCAAAGCCCAAATGGAATGTATACCATTAAGTATCTAAGAGGGGATCATAAAGAGTTTAATTTGACAAATGATCTTACAGGTGGCAAGATAGGTGCTATTTTGGATTTGATACGAAGCGATGAAATGATTGGTTGTAATGGGAATCTTGGTAAGTTACAAAATTATATTAATGACCTTGATACATTTGCAAATGGATTTATAGAAGCTACAAATAATATTTATGCACAAAGTGCAAGACCGGGTGCTCAAAGTGATCAGCTAACTATAAACGCAGGTGATGCACTAATTAATAGTGGTTATAATGTAAAAAGAGGCTCTTTTGATGTTGTGATATACAACAAAGATGGCGAGGCAATGGGCACTAGAACGGTAAAGATTGATATAGATACCACTATGAATGATGTTATCGCTCAACTAAATGCAAATGTAGATGATAATGGTGATGGTGATGCGACAAATGACTTTGATGATATGTTTGTAGCGACATTTAACAATCATACAAAACAATTTGAAATATCACCTAAGAATCCTAGCATGGAGTTATATATATCAATACAAGATAAAGGGACAAATTTTGCCGGTGCATTGGGCGTGAATAGATTCTTAGGTGGCAGAGATGCACAGACTATAGAGTTAGCAGAGCCTTATAAGAGTGATCCTACATTAATTAGGTCTTATAAAGAACCAGTTGGTGGTAACTTTGATATTGCAAATATGATGCAACAATTACAATACGACAAAATCACATTTAATGGACATGGCGGAGAGGAATATTCAGAGACTATTAGTGGATTTTTTAATTTTATAGCATCAAGAGTTGCATCAGAGACTGAAGCTACACAAACAACTATGCAAACCAAACAAGCTGTGTATGTAGCTGTGCAAAATGAGTATAAAATGGAATCTGAAGTATCAATCGATGATGAGCTTGTAAATTTGATTAGATTCCAAAGTGGTTATGGTGCAAACGCAAAAATGGTAACTGCTATTGATGAGATGATAACCACTCTTTTGGGTATGAAGCAATAGTTAGGATTCTAAAAGTCCTAGCTGTCCTATTCTATATAGTGCAAAGTCATATTTTACTGGATCATTAGAATCAAACTCTCTTAGTGTGTTTGTTGCTTCTAATGCTGCTTTTATATCATATGTTTTTCTCTTTAAGATTCCTAATTTTTGTGAAATTTTGAATGTATGCACATCAAGTGGTAATATTAAATCACTCTTTTTTACATCGCTCCATCTGCCTAAATCTACATTATCATTTCTAACTAACCATCTTAAAAACATATTCCATCTCTTTAGTGGAGAGCTACTATCCGTATTTCCTATTAAAAATTTTAATCCATCACTTTGTATGCTTATATTTTTGTATATTGCCTCTTGCATAGCTTTAATCCCGCTAAGAGTTGAATCTTTTTTATATGCTTTATAAAAAATATCATGCAAATTATCTATTTTACAAAGAGCTTTTATGAATATTTCTACATCATTTGCAGTTTGGAATCTATATACTTTGTATTGCTGATTTTTATCTATTTTGTTGTTTTGTAGCTCTGTTAGTGGAGATGATTTTAGGAATTTTAAAATAGCTCTAACATTACCATATGCAAACAATGCACAAAATAGGGCAACTTTATCGCTAGAAAATTCCCTTGCTACTCCAAGAGGATCTGGCAGAGATTCGCTTATGCTATGTTTGTTGTTAAATATTTTGTATTGTTCTTCTAGCAGTTTGTGTAGTTGTGTTTTGTTAAGTTGTGTTTTTATGTTTATTTTGTCGTATTCCATTTTGTTTCCTACAATGGACCAAAGTCCATTAAAATAGGAAATTATATCCTAAAAAGAAATTTGTGCTTGAAGTATCGCTTAAATCTAGTGATGATTTTGTAGGAGCGTTATTTACTGCTATTTCTCCACTCTCTACACCTAAATCTAGCTTTCTTGCTTGGATTCCAAATTCTATCTCACCAGCACCTGTGTTATATAAGAATCCTCCCTTTACTCCATATGTAGTGCCCATAAAATCAAGCCCACCCATAGAGCTATCATTAATAGTAAAGCTACCAGAATCAAAACTTGCCATAACAACGCCTACATTTAAACCAAGTAGCAATCTTAGATTTTGTGTGTTTGGCACTAGTGGAGTTATAGCATAGCCAAGTGTTAGGAGCTGATGTGAGAACCCATGCTTCTTTAAGAATTGCTCATAATTTAATAAAAGCCTATGATTTTCGCTAAGCAAATAACCAACTTGCACACCAAAACCTATTGGAGTTTCTTTTAAGGAGTGCTTTTGAGATTCAAAGCCTTCTATGCTTAAAGTAGAATCTGAACTAACTCTACCAACCATAGAATATACACCAACTAGCTTATTCTTCCTATCAGTATATAGTGGGCTATATGAGTTTGCACCTTGATTGTAAGCATATAAAGTGCTAATAAGCATACAAGAGAGTAATAATGCAGATAATATCCTTTTCATAATAACGAATCCTTTCATTTTGTTTGGATTCCTACTAGCAAAAATAATTCCATTATTCCACTAAATTTAATTTTTTTGCCATAAAAGATAGACTCATGCCTTGAACTAACACTGAAATTAGCACCATAAAAAATACTATATTAAACATACTATGAGCACTTTGCAAACCATATGTATATGGGTAGGTTGCCAGAATAATTGGCACTGCTCCTCTAAGCCCAACCCATGAAATATATATTTTTTCTTTTGTGTTGTATTTGCTTTTTATTAGTGTTGCAAATATGCTAAATGGTCTTGCAAATACGATTAGTATAAAGGTTAATATCAAGCTCTCTAGTGCTACACTCTTTAAATCTGAAGGGAACACCAATAATCCAAGCAACAAAAATACTAAAACTTGCATTAGCCATGCAATGGAATCATGAAATGAAGTGATGTTTTGCTTGTTAGGAAATTCATAGCTATTAGTTAAGATACCTGCTATATATATGCTTAAATATCCATTTCCACCAAGTGCAACTGATAATCCAAAGATTATAAAAACCCAACTAATGCTTATTAGAGGATATAAGCCACTTTGCGAGAGATTTATTTTGTTGCATATCTTTGGGAATAAATATCCACATAGGATTCCTAATGCTCCACCTATTGCAAATTGTTTGATAAAGTAAATAATCCAATCTACAATCGTATTTTCATCTGGCATAAAAATTAATTGCAAAATTGCTATTGATAGGAATATCGCCATAGGATCATTGCTACCAGATTCAAGCTCTAGTAGTTCTCCTATATTGTTTTTTAGTTTTATTGTTTTGCTTCTTAGAATCATAAATACTGCTGCAGCATCTGTAGAAGATATAATAGCACCTAAGAGCATGGATTCTAAAAATGTAAAATCTAGCAATAGATAAATAAAACAAGCCATAACAAGCATGGTTAGCACAACACCTATTGTAGCTAGTGCAATTCCATGTGATATAATCGGCTTTATATCTTTAAATGCTGTTGATAATCCGCCAGAATATAATATAAAAATTAGTGCAATAGTGCTTATAATTTGCGTTAGCGTTGGATTGTCAAACTCTATGCCACCTATGCCATCGCTACCAAGAAGCATTCCTATGCCTAAAAACACAAGCAATAAAGGCACTCCTATTTTATCTGATATTTTGCTTGCATATGTGCTAAAGAAAAGCACAAATCCTATTATTACTATGTATATATGCAGATTATTTGCTATTTCTATCATACTTTTATCCTAGCTTGTAAAGAGCGTATAAGAGATAGCTGATCGACATTTTCTAGGCTCACTCCTGTTGGGATTCCTTGTGCTATTTTGCTAAATGTAATCCCTAAGTGAGATAGTTTATCTTCTAAAAACAACATAATCCCATCACTGCCTAAAGATGGGGTTAGAGCAAAAATTATTTCTTTTATATTATTGTTTGTTATTTTTATTTCTAGTTGCTTTATGTTTGTATCTTTGATGTCTGATATTACAAAGTATTTTCCGCTAAATTCTCCACTATCTTCTAATAAAAATATATCTTTTGCATTTGCTACTATACATAATTCTCCATTATTTCTTGAATCATCATTACAAATATCACATATATAAGAATCGCTAACGCCAAAGCATTCTTCGCACACTTGCAAGTCTTGGACGCATTCTTCTATGTTGTGTGCTAAGTTTATCGCACTAAATTTATCTTCAAAGGCTAGAAAATATGCAAGTCTTATTGCTGATTTTCTTCCTATGCTTGGTAATTTTTCTAAAGATTCTATTAGTTTTTTAAAGTTTTCAGGATATGAATTCATTTATAGTTATAGCCTAAATTTTTTGGAAAGTTTAACATAAAATTAGCTAGAATTTGCAGTTTGTTTATAAAGATAATTAGGAGATTTTTTTTGGAAGAATTTGATTATTATGAAGTCCTAGAAATTTCTAGAAATGCTAGTGGTGATGAGGTAAAAAAAGCATATAGAAAAATGGCTCTAAAATATCACCCAGATAGGAATCCAGACAATAAAGAGGCTGAAGAAAAATTTAAACAAGTCAATGAAGCATATCAAATATTAAGTGATTCACAAAAAAGAAAAATATATGACACATATGGCAAGAGAGGCTTAGAAAATAGTGGCGTAGGCTTTGAAGGTGGAGATATTTTTGATATTTTTAATTCCGTGTTTGGTGGTTTTGGCGGTTTTGGAGCAGACTTTGGCAGAAGAACAAAGAGAGAAAGCTATAGTTATTCAAGCGATATAGTCTTAGAGATTCATCTACCATTTAGCGAAGCTATTTTTGGGGTTAAAAAAACAATAGATATAAAATATAAAGTAGCATGTGAATCTTGTAAAGCAACAGGTGCAAAAGATGGGAAGCTAGAAACTTGCAAGGCTTGTAATGGAAGCGGTAGAGAGACTTTTACACAAAGCTTTATGACATTTGCACAAACATGTTCTAAATGTGGTGGTAGTGGCACAAAAGTAGCCGATAAATGTCCAAAATGTAGCGGTAAGGGATATAAAGAAGAGAAAGATAGCTTTGAAGTTCAAATCCCAGAAGGTGTAGATACTGGAAATCAAATAAGAGTGGCAAAGCGTGGTAACCAAATGCCAGATGGAACTAGAGGAGATTTATACTTAGAAATAATAGTGCAAGAAGATGAGCATTTTATAAGACATCATAGTGATGTTTATTTGGAAGTTCCAGTTATTTTTAGTCTTGTTATGCTAGGTGGGACAATAAAGATTCCAGCATTAAGAAAAGAATTAGAATTAAAAATACCAAAAGGCGTGAAAGATAAGCAACAATTTGTTTTTCATGGAGAGGGTATTAAGAGTGTAAAGAGTGGTAGATATGGGAATTTTATCGCAGTTGTAAAAATAACATACCCACAAGAATTAAATGAGCATCAACAAAAGCTAGTGCAAGAATTGCATGAATCTTTTGGCTATGAGCATTCAAAGCCAATTAACTGCTTTGAAGGCTTGTTTGATAGAATTAAAAGTTGGTTTAAGCAATAAGGACGCTTAAACCACCAACTATTGTGCTTATTACAATACCTGCTATTATTGTTAGAATTTGCTTTTCTCTATTTTTCTTTATATTTACTAAAGTTATCATTACTCCAGAGAAATACAACAAAAACATGGTTATTCCAAATCCTATTGCTAAAACATCAAAATACCATTTAGCCTTTGCTTTATGAAGCATTATTAAGTTTCCTATAAATGAACGCTCTATGGTAGTTATATTATAAGAATCTTCTGCTTTTTTTTCTAATGTTGCAGAATAGTGAGCACTACCAACAATGAGTTTTCCTTCTTTCTCTTTGATTTCTCCAACTTTTGGTAATGCTATGTTGTTTTCCTTAAAATACTTTAGCATACTTTCTATTTCTTTGCCTTTTGTAGCATTGTGCATGGTGTATGTATTTTTTGTAGCACCATAATTTTGGTCTATGCCACTTATGTATAATATTCCTGTTAGTGCATACATTAACGCAAGTGGTAAGAAAAATAAACTAAGATAAATATGAATATTCCTAAAAGTCTTCATAAAATCCTCCCTAAAAATAATTCGTTAAATTATATTGTTTTATATTAAGAGTTTGTGAAGTTTAGGATAGAATTTTAATTTTGGAGTATATATGAAATTATTATTTATTTTGTTGCCATTATTTATTTATGCAGATACTTTTAGTAGCGATTCTTATGCACCATTTGGAGAAGTAAAATATAAGAGTTTCAAGCATTTTGATTATGTTGATGTAAATGCTAAACAAGGAGGTGTTGTAAGAAGGAGTGCATTAGGAGAGTTTGATAGTTTTTATGATGTTAATTCAAGTGCAAATGTATTTGATACGAAGCTTGTTTTTGATTCATTATTGATTCGATCTTTAGATGAGCCATATAGTGCTTATGGTCTTTTAGCTAAGCAAATACAAGTAGATTCTAACAATAACTTTGTGATTTTTCATTTGGATAAGAGTGCTAAATTTAATGATGGAAAGGAAGTTAGTGCCTTTGATGTTGAATTTAGCTATAAGTATTTTTCACAATTACCAAATTATAAAGAGTTATATAGTGATGTTTTGGAGGTTATAGTAGTAGATAAATATACAATTAGATTCAATTTTAAAAATCCAAAAAATAAAGAAATAATCCTAACTTTAGGAGATATGCCAATACTGCCAAAGCATTATTATGAAAGTATAGATACAACAAAAGATAAGCTAAAGATTCCTCTTGGAAGCGGTGCATATGTAATAGAGAGTTTTATAAAAGGAGAACTAGTTATATATAGAAGAGTTGATAATTATTGGGCTAAAAATCACAAAACTAGGATTGGATATTTTAATTTTGACAAAATAATATATAAGTTTTATAAAAATAATAAGGAATCTCTAGTTGGATTTAAAAATAAAGAATATGATTATCGATTGGAAAAAAGCGTAAAAAATTGGGAAGAGGGATATGGTAGAGATGATATAAAAAAAGAGGAATTTTTGCATTTAACACCAATTGTTATGCAAGGCTTTATCTTTAATACAAGAAAAGAGATTTTTAAGGACATACAATTAAGAAAAGCGATAAATTACGCATTTGACTTTGATAAAAGCAATAAAAGAATTAATAGCTATTTTTTGAGAACTGATTTTCAAAGTGTTGGGTTACCAGTTGGGAGAGAGTTAGAAATTTTAGAAAACTTTAGAAATAAACTTAGTGATGATGTTTTTAATAAAAGCTTTATTGTTCCTAGCAAGAGCAATGTAAATGAGGCTATGAATCTTTTAAAAAATTCTGGTTATGTTATGAAAAATGGTAGGTTATTTGATGATAGAAATAATGCTGTCTCTTTTGAGATATTACTTAATGGAGATAGTTTTTTGCAGTTTAGCAAGAATCTACAAAATAGTCTAAAAAAATTGGGAATCACAACAGAAATAAAAATCGTCTCAAACGAAGAATATAAAAAGAGAAAGTCGAACTTTGATTATGATATGATAGTTGATAGTTTTGATTATAGAAATGGCATTAAACAAAGGCTATTTTGGGATATAAATGGGACATTTAATTATAGTGGTGCTAATAGTGAGGTTATAAATTATTTTTTATCACAAATTGAATCTAGTGATGATTATAATGAATTAGTGGTATTATTTAGGGGGTTAGATAGAGTGTTGTTGTGGTCATACTATGTTATACCTTATTTTTATACAGATACTTTTAAGGTTGCATTTTACAATGGATTATCCCACCCTAAAATCACTCCAACTTATGATGTTGGGTTTGAAACATGGTGGGTAAATGAGTAGAATCTTTTTTGTATTTTTGTTGGTGCTTAATTTATATGCATATACCATACCACCTGTTACTACTTCTGTGATATTAAAGTATATTTATGCACCAACTTTGTTTAGTGTTTATGCTAAAGATTATGGAATGTTGTATTGTCAGTTGTATGGCATTGCTATGGTTAGTCAAAGTTTTAAGTCCGAAAATTGTGAAGTTTCTCCAAGGGCTGTTAAAGAAATGCGACACTTTGCATTAACTTATACTCAAAATACTATTTTTCTAGAACAACAATATAGAATAGGATATAAAAATGGTTGGTGTTTTTTGCAAAATGGTGGGAAGTTTTTTAATGCCCAACTTGTTGAAAATGGATATGCTGTTGTCCAGTATTTTGACATAAGTGAGCCAAAGATTATTGAAGATTTGGAGGTTTTAGAAAATATCGCCAAAACAAATAAAAGAGGTCTATGGAGAGAATGGGAGCAAGAAATGGAATGTTTAAAGAGTGCATTAAGAGGTATAGCACGAGAGATGATAGAAGAGTAGGGAGAGTGTGATGAAAAAATATGTATATCCAAAAGGTATAGCTGGAGAATTATTAGGTCAAATGGTATCATATGTGTATGATTGTGAGGTTTGTTTTATAGATGATAGTTGTATTGATACTTCTCTAGAAAGTTTTAAACATGAGCTTACAGCAAATGGTGAGACTATATTTCTAGCATGGGATAAACGCTCTACTTTAAATGATAGCACAGCAAGGATTTTGATTAATAAATTAAATATATATGGTATTAAATATCATTATGATTCTTTTTTTATGATATCTAAAATGACTGCTAACAAACTTTATAATCAAATTAAGAGCAAAAAATGGGATAAAGTAGTGGCAATAGAGGTCTCTGGAATGGCAAATGATAAGCATATAGGTTTTTTAGATGATTGTTTAATGAGCAATGATATAAAAATACTATATTTGTGTGGTACAAATTTGGCATATAATAGAGTGATTAATAAAATCAAAACCAATAACTTAGCAGAAGTTGCATTTGCTGTTTGTATGCCATGCTATTATTTGGAGTTAATAGATTTTGTAAGATGTATCACAAAAGTGTCATGGACATACAAAAATAATTATATTCCTACCATTTGTATAGGTCATTCTTTAAGTGATTTTTCAAATATTAACTTAGATTTGTATTCTAAAAATTTTGATTATTTATGTATTTCTGGTAAGTGTTATATGCCTAATAATTCTGTGGGGGGGGGGGATTTAGTAACTCCTATTTGTAGTGGTTATTTGGGTTTTGATAATTTGGTGTTTAGAATGTATGGTGGTGATATAAATTATAACTTAGAGATAAAAAATAGTGTGCTATTTGCACCATACAATAAAAGTGAATTTGATTTATTTGTACCACTTATAAACGAGGTTCTACCTTTTTATAGAGTTATTTTGCGCTCTAGAATGGTTTGTGAGAAGGGTTTTTGGGATTCTATTTATGATATTTTTGAAAAACCAATCAAGGAAGGTTTGCTAGTTATTGATGATTCTGGTGAAATTTCAGAATATACATATTTTCAAAGTTTTGTTCTTGTCTGTGGGGCTACGACTTCTAAATTTACATTTCCATTATTGAGTGGCTCACCTTGTATGGTTATTGGTGATTTTAAGATAGATTCTAGCTTAGGTTTTGTTTTAGAAGATTCTAAATTTTTAGAAAATATACACAAAATTTATGAAAATAAATATGAATGGTGTAAAAAAATAACAGAACACAGAGAATATGAGATTTATAATTTTGGTAATGCTAGTGAGTATCTTTCAAATTTTATACTAGACAATATAATCTAGCTATATTTAAGTAAAATTTAATAGAATTATAAATTTATTTTACAATCAAAGGACAGGTTATGAAAAAAGCTTTAGTAGTGGGGGGGGGGTTTGCTGGTTGTGTTATAGCTCACTTTCTCAAAAATAAGAACTTCAAAGTAGAGATTCTAGAGGGTAGTAATGTTCTGGGTGGTGGTTGTAGAACATTTTTTTACCATGGACATCCATATACTTATGGTCCTCACCATTTGCTTGTAGATGTGGGAAATACATCTGTAATAGATTTTTTTAATCAATTTTTAAATATGCGTGAAATTAAGCACTATATGCTAACTTTTGTGGCAAGTGATAGGGAGTTTTATTCATATCCTCCACATATTGATGATATAGCTTTAATGCCAGATAGAGATAAGATTCAAAAAGAGCTTGAAAGAAGAGATCCAAATTTTAAGGCAAGTAATTTTGAAGATTTTTGGATTAATGCTATTGGTAAAACCTTGTATGATAAATTTATAAACTTCTACTCTCAAAAAATGTGGAAAATAAAGAATAATAAAGAAATTGATGTATTTGGATTTTTTGGGATTGATTCTGCAATTCAGACAGGTTCTAAACAAAGATTTGTTGGAAAAAAAGATGTACTATATCCAAAAGAGCTAGATGGATATAATAGCTTATTTGAGAAGTGTGTTGAAGGTTGTGATGTCAGATTTAATACTTATGTGGATAAATTCGAGCTTGATAAAAAGAGGGTTTATGTAAATGGTGAATACTTAAGTGCGGATGTCATTATTAATACTAGCTCTTTAGATATGGTTTTTGATTATTGTTATGGGGAGTTAAGGTATATTGGTAGGGATTTTCAAAAGATAATCTTGCCTGTTAAGTATGCTTTACCAGAGTTATATCACTTTGCACATTATGCAGATAGTGAAGAATCTTATACAAGAATTGTAGAATATAAAAAGCTAACTGGTTATGAATCTAAATACACAATGATAGGAATTGAGACACCTTCATTTAATAATAAACTTTATCCTTATCAAACAAGTGCTGATGTTGCAAAATATAAAAAATACTTAGAATTAATGCCCAATGATTGTTATACATTAGGAAGAATGGGTAGATATAGATATAGTGATATGAGTGAAATTTTGAATGATTGCTTAGAGTTAATAAAGGAAATTTGATGCTTGATATAAATATGTATAGAAATCTGGAAGAAAAGGCAAAAAGTTGTGCATATGAGTATAATTCAATTAGAAAGTATAATTTAGATATTTTTGAAAAGCATGGTTTTCCGGTTAGAATAAATACATTTCAAGGGTTATTTTCACTTTTGGATTCCATGCAAGAAAATAGGAAAAGCTTTTATATTAATGATATATTACTTGCGGGGGGGGGGGGATTTAGCAGTATGTATAACTCCCTAGTTGATGCTTGTAAAAAGTCATTGGAATTACAAGAAGTGTATTTTCAAAACAAAAGACATTTTTTGCCATTAGAAATTCTTAGTTCATCATGTGTTGTGTATCATAGATTAAAATCTATTAAGCCAAATTTTGAAAATATCTTTGAAATAGGTCCTGGAAGTAGTGGTATGAGTTATTTCTTATCTCAACATGAATCTTTGAAAGATTATAGCTATACTGATGCTTGTGAGAGTTTTTATATGCTACAGAATTTGGTTAATACACATTGCTTTAGTGGTGAATTTAAAAATTTTGCGTTGGATTTTGTAGAAGATAGTTTTTATGATCCAGAAACTAAAAGTAAAGCTATATCAACAAGACAAAAAAGAGAATTTATAGAATCTAAGCAGAATATCAAAGTCAATGCATATCCATGGTGGAAGATTAATGAGATACAAAACAAAAAGAAACATTTTGATATAATGTTATCTAATGCTAATTTGCAAGAGTTTTCTAGTGATTGTCTGCATGATTACTTGCTTTTAACTAAAGATATTTTAAAAGATGATGGAATTTTGTATGCAAATTGTCTAGGTCTTGTCTCAAATAATACACCAGAGAGTTTATTCTCTATGATATACGAGCTTGGTTTTGCTATTTATTTTTACTATAGCTTTAATAATATTTTCTATGCAAACTTAGAAAAATTAGACTTCTTAAAGAATGAAGCAATAGTACTAGCGCCTGCATGTGAGAGTGCCAAGTTTTTACTTGAAGATTTAAGTTTTGTTGATAAATTTAGTGAAATTTATCTTCTTGATGATTTTAAGGTTGGCGAAATTTGTGGCAAAAAAATAATAAATACAAAAGAGCTAGAGTTTTTAGGTATCAAAAATATTGTATTTATTGATGATAAGCTAGATTTAAAAGAGAGGTTTAAATCAAAATTTAAGAATTTTAATTTTATTGCTTTAGATTGTCGTAGGGCGATTGTTCCAAGCTTATGTCTCATAAAAGATACCCATAAAGATTATAAAAAATATAAAGATAGACAAGTTAATTTTTACAAAATGCCTTGTGGTGTAGATAGTATAGATTATCTTTATACTGGAGTATTTGATTGTGATAGATTTGATGTTTTAGAAAAATTAAAAAATGATATAAAGAAGGAATAGGAATGTTTTTGCTAGTTGTACCAACATATAATAGAGCAGAATTGTTAAAGAGATGTTTGGGCAAGATTCAAAGTCAAACTTTCAAAAATTACAGAGTTTTGGTGTTAGATGATTGCTCTAAAGATAATACAAAAGAGGTTGTAGAATCATTTTTGTCTGATGATAGGTTTAGTTATTATAAATTTGAAGTAAATAATGGACATTCGGATAAGGTAATGATGAGTGCAATATCACTTGGAATGTTAGATTCTGATTGGATTATAACTATTGCTGATGATGAATATTTTTATACAAATGATCATTTGGAAAAAGTAGCAAATATTATTTCTAAATACGATGATATAAATCTAGTAGCAGTCGAACAAGGTTATGATTATGGAGATATTCCATTGCTTGATAATGATAGGCCAAGATTGCCAGAATATTTTACTTATGATATGTTATCTTGTATCGAAAAATCAGAGCTAAGAAAGACGATAAAAAATATTTTTAAAAGAGATTTGATTATTAGTTCTGGATTTTTTGATACAGCAAAGCAAGGTGCTAATGATGTTGTATTTGAAGGGGAGGGAGGATATTTAAA
The DNA here is from genome assembly GCF_027859275.1 of Helicobacter sp. WB40. Classification (NCBI taxonomy): domain Bacteria; kingdom Pseudomonadati; phylum Campylobacterota; class Epsilonproteobacteria; order Campylobacterales; family Helicobacteraceae; genus Helicobacter; species Helicobacter sp. WB40. Next base: position 24,131 of record NZ_JAQHXS010000007.1, read on the forward strand.
TTTATATCCACAAGCTAAAATGGCTTTTGTGCCAAATGTTACCCATATTTTTGGCGTAGTCCCTAGTGCTAGACGAAAATATTTGGACTTTTATATGTGGATTGTATCTGTTGGTATGACAGCATATCAAGCAAAAAACAAAGAATTGTTTTATGAGCTTTTAAAGATTCATTATTCTTCCTCGTATCCTATATTTTTAAATACATTCTTTTCGTGGGGTGGAGATGGATTGGCTTTGATGCTAAAAGATTTTTATACCCATAAAGATTTTCATAAAATAATAAGAGAAATTGCAAAGATTTACAATGATAGCTTTAAGGATAGATTTTTAGAACTCTATGAAGAGTTCAATAATAAATTACCAACTATTAATGAGAGAAATAAACTATTAGAAACTTCAACAAATATAGTGTTGTATCCAGAGAATTCATGGAGGGCACAGATACAAGACTATTTGCAACACAATGGTAAAAATATTTTGTTTGTAGCCGATGATTATAAAGAAGGATACAAAAGATATGGTGACATTTTAGAAAACAGCTCTAAAATTGATTGTGTTTTTATCACAAGTGGGCATCCAAAAATAGTTTATAATTTATTAAATAAATTGGATAAGTTTGGCATCAAGGTGGCTACACTAATATTGAAAGATGATATATAGCAATCACTTTAGAGTTTTAAGCCCAGCTTTTGCTATTTCTACATCTTCGTCTCCATGTGCTCCACCCACACCTATGCCACCAACTACAACATTATCCATTATTATTGGGAGTCCACCATCCATAATCGAGAAATTATCGTCTAGATACCTTAAATCCTCTGGAATTGATCCTTCTTTTATGCCTTTATGTATCATATGTGTTGGTCTTTTTTGAGAGGCTGCCGTGTATGCTTTTTTAAAGCTTGCTTTTACCGTGTGAACACCAGCATTATCATTTCTTACCATAGCTAATAATGCACCTGAGCTATCAACTATAGAAATGCTGACATGTTTATTTTGTTTTAGCGATTCTTTGTAAGCATTGTTTAGTATTTCTAGTGCCAATTTAGTATCTAAAAATGGTTTATACTTTGTTTGAGCAAACACGCATAAGCTAAATAACATTATTAATAATATATTTTTCACTATTATCCCCCTTGTCTTGTTGTTAGATTATACTTTAAATGATATAATTTTTCAATTTTGTTTTGGAGTTTTTATGATTGTATTTTTTAAATATTTATTTAAAAGTGTGGTTTGTCGATAAAGTTTAATGCATTGACGTAAAAATATGAAAGTTGGCAATATTTAGGTGGATTAAATGGCTAGGATATATATATATCCTAGAAGGTAAAGTTGGGCTAGATTTGGCTCATCTTTTGGAATTTTGTAGAGTTGATAATGTGGATTTTATAGATGATTTTAATAAGGAATGCATAAGTCTTAAAGAATATGCAGATATTAAAAAAGATGATGATATTTTATTAATATCTAGCAGAAAAAATTTTCTACCACTTGCTAGAACTGCTAAAGATTTGAAACTATCCTTTAAGATGAGGACTGATTTTGTTGCAAAAATGGTAGATGATTATATAGCAAATAAATTAGAATACAACAGAGATAATACGGTTGGGATTATTATATCTGGTCCTAGTGACTCTAAACATAGAGGGCAAATAGAGGAATTTTTAAGGGATTCTGGAGTTAATTTGGTGTTTATTTGTTCAAATGAGAAAGAAAGAAAAGACGCTAAAGATAGGATACAGGATAGCCCATATTTTTATACATACAAATCTGATTTGTATTCTAGATTTACATTTGCTTCTGTTGTGATTAGTGAGGGTGGGGAGAAATTCCATCCTAGTGTAACTCCTGTATAAGAGAGATAATTTGTCTAAAGAAGTGTTAAAATATATATCTAGTGAAGTTTATAATTTTGGTAATTCATCTAGGAAAATAGCTGATTTTATATTAGAAATTTTATATTGTAAAGAGGGACTATGATTACTTTTAGTTTTGGTAGAAATTGGAAAAGATTTGTGAAATATGTTGCAAATGATGAGATATTGCAAAATGCTAAAGATTCTCTAAGCAGGTTCTTTGGAGGCAATTTTGATTTTAGCAATAAAGTATTTTTGGATATTGGTTGTGGAAGTGGGATTTTTTCTATTGCAGCATTGAATTTGGGCTGCAAGAGAGTAATAAGTATAGATGTAGATAACAATTCAATAGAAGCAACACAAATGGCAAAAGATAAATTTAAACCAAAAAATACAGAAAATTGGGAGATTTTTTTAGGAAGCATTCTGGATTCTAACTTGGTTGATAGACTAAAAAAAGAGCTTACAAACGAAAGTGTTATTTTGTATAGTTGGGGAGTATTGCATCATACTGGCAATTTAGAATTAGCAATGCAAAATGCTATGGATATTCTAGATTCAGCGGGGGGGGGGGGAATTACGCTTATATAGCTCTCTACAACAAAACAGAAGCTTCACTTTGGTGGCTTAAAAAGAAAGAGTATTATAATAGAACAAATATTTTTATGAAGTTCCTACTTGTTAGTGCTTATACTTTGTTTTTGACATTTGAAGATTTGCGTAAAGGTCGTGGATTAAATATGTATGATAGAAATCGTGGAATGTATAAGGTAACAGATATTATAGATTGGCTAGGTGGATTGCCTTATGAGCCTATGTTTAACGATGATGTAATAAAGTTTTGGGAAAAGAATGGTTTTAAATGCATAAATAATAATAAAACAATGTATTATAAGCCGATATATCCAAAAGGATTTTGGTATAGAATGTTTGTTTATCTCAAAGTGGTCGGTCTTGGTTGTAATGAGTTTTTGTTTAAAAAGGAGAAGCAGTGAAATATTATATATACCCAGCAGGTGGAAATGCACAATATATAAAGCACAACTTAGAGATTCTGTGTAGTATGGATTCTCTGCGGGGGGGGGGGGATTTATCTCCTAGATGATAAGGATAATTCCTTAGTTGATAATGTATGTAACATAAAAAATCAAAATGAATGCACAATACTTCTTTCGTCCCCTAATCATAAAAATAAACTTTTAAAAACTTTGAAAAATCTAGGAATTAGCAGGTGTTACGATGGAATCTCATTTGTTGCTAATTTGCTAAATAAACATTATAAGGAAAAATACAAAAATAAAAGAATAATTGCTATTGCATTAAATGGATATGAGCTATCACAAAAACACCTAGGAGACATACCAAGGATACTAAAAGATTCTAACTTTAATATAGTGTATATATTATCATTTGCAAGCAAATGGCATAAAGAGTTGATTTGTGATTTAGAGCAAAGGGGAGAAGATTATATTTTGGCAGATTACGAATTTGTTGAGGCTTTGGATTTTTTTCCTTTTGTAATTTGTCAAGCAGAGTTTAGTAGGTATAATGCTAAGGTAGCTAGTTTAAAGTTATTTACTAGTGCTGATATGGTGCAGAATTATGCTTATTTAAATAGAGAAGTAGAGAGTAGTATTCAGCTTGGTTTTTTTCTTAGTACATATGTAAATATTCATTCAAAAAGTCATTTAAAATATATAAGCAAAAAGCAACAATTTGCAAACTTAGTGCCAGATCCTAGTTATAAATTCTTGCTTGGTGGTTATCCTAGTATTGACAAGGAAGCAAAAGCTTGTCTTTGTAGTGATATACCTAAAGATAGTGTAATTTTTGTCTCTACGCATTTGAATTTCGAATATCCAAGACGATTAGCCACTATAATAAAGCATGTGTTAGATTGTGGGTTTAGGGTTGTATTTAAATCAAACCCTGCTCATTGTGAATTAGAAAATATAGAAAAAGACTTTGTAAAAGAGTTTTTAACTTATGATAATTTCGTATTTTACGATAATAGCACACCCAGATTAAATAAAGAGGAATTACAAAGAAGTATAAGTTTGGTTGAATCTTGTAGTTCTATGTTGTATTCTTATCCTATTGCAACAAAAAAACCAAGCATAATAATGTATCCAAAACGAGATTCTATTAGTTTTGATACATTAGAAAATGATTGTTTTTATAACGATAAGATACATATAAGAATCTTTGAGGAAGATGATTATAGTATTGTTGAAATTTTAAAAAAACTACAAGAGGAACAAGAAAGCCAAAAATGGAAAGATAAAATAGAAGACTATTGTAAAAATGATCTTTATAATTTTGGTAATGCAAGCAAAGAGATAGCTAAGTGGATTATTGAGTGGTATGAAAATATGGAAATAATGTATAATTAAATTTTAAAAGGAGAAAAAATGAAATATTACATATATCCAAAAAGTGGCAATGGGCAATATATAAAAAATGCATTAGCTATTCTTGATTCCTCTGCGGGGGGGGGGGGGATTTATCGTTTGTTGACAATGAAACCTTACTGGATATAAAAGATGAAGTAAATTCTAAAGAAGCTATAATGGTCTTAGCTTCCAAGAGATATAAATATAAATTGCTACAAAACTTACAAAAACATGGCATTAACTCTGCTGTGTGTGGCTTAAATACAATCGCAAAACAATACAACGAATTTTTAAGGGAAAAATATAAAAACAAAAAGATAATAGCGATATACAGCGATACAGAGGGGAGACCACATTATAAATATCTAGGTAGTATTAGAGAGATTTTGCAAAAACATGGTTTTACTATTGTATATATTTTATCGTTTGAAAATCTTGATTTTGAAGCAATATACAAATATCACAAAGATAATAGTGATGAAGTTATTTTTGCAAATTTTGAATTTTTAAGCCAACTTGATTTTTTTCCATTTGTGATTAGCTTTAATAATATTTTGAATTTTCATCCAAGTGTAACTAGTTTAAGAATTCACTCTAGCTTAGATGAAGTACAAAATTATGTTTGGTTAAACGAAGTTTATAACAATAGAGAAACTGAAAAGGCGAATACTATAAGCATGTTTTTAAATACTTATTTAAATATCCATTCAAAAAGTCATCTGAAGTATTTAAGTATAAATCAATCATTGCAAAATGCAGATTCAAATCCTAGAAGTAGATTTATACTTGGTGGTTATCCGAGTATTGATAAGGAAGCTAAAGACATTTTGGGGTATAAGGATACCAAGAGAGATACTATTATTTTTGTATCCGCATTAATTAGTATTTTTAGGAAAGAATTGAGTGTTGAGATTATTAAATTCTTACTTTCTTTAGGATATCGGGTAATTTTTAAATCAAATCCAAGCCATATAAGTCATTCTACTCATGAAGATATGGTTGCCTCTTATTTTTTGGATAATGAAAAGTTTGTGTATCAAAAAGCAGATAAACCAAAATTAAGCATTGAGGATAAAGAAAGAAGTATAACAGCAATAGAGTGTGCATCCTCTTTGATGTATTCTTATCCAGTAACTGCTAAGAGACCTAGTATTTTATTTTATCCTCCAAAAAATAAAATACCTAGTGATTTATTGGAAAATGATGCTTTTTATAATCCGAATATTCATATTAGAGTGTTTGAGTCTGAGTATAAGGAAGTCTTAGGAGGTATTTTAGAATCTTTAGCCAATGACGAGAAAATACGCAAAGAATGGTATGAAAAAATAGATAATTATTGCAAAAATGATCTTTATAATTTTGGTAATGCAAGTGAAGAAATAGCTAAGTGGATCATTGATTGGTATAATGCTAATTCTATACTTGATGTATAATAATATTTCAAGGAGTAAATATGATTATATTAAATTTTCAAAAAACACAAGTAAGTAGCATTAAAGAAACATTGGGGCTTGATGCAGATATCAAAGAAGTTAAAGTTAATGATTTCTTTAGCGATTCTGTATATCTAGCATTAAAAGAGCTTGATATCTCTGCGGGGGGGGGGGATTAGCTGATTGTATTATTGGCATAAATTACCCGCTTAATGATCATAAATCTATAGTATATGTAAAAAGCTTTGTTGAAGAAGCTTTAAAACATAAAGAAAATCTTTATTATTTTCCAAAACCAAATTATTACACTGAAGTTGATGACTTTGCGTATTTTGCATTATTCAAAAATATAACAAGTGAGAATTTAAAAGTAGAGACTTTATATAGAAAAGGCGAGATTAGTCGGCAGTTAAGAAATAAGCTTCATGTCTTGCTTAGAGACGATCTTAAAATTGATAAAAGCATTTGCAATAAAAAATTTTTTTATGAATCTAGAAAATTATTTAATTTATCGTATATCTGGCATGAGTATAGTGCTAGTAGAGAGCAATTAGAGTTTGATTTAACAGATAATGTGAAGTATTTTTATCCTTATCCAAAGGGCATTAATGTATCTATTAATAATGTATGTAATCTAACTTGTATAATGTGTCCATTTTTTTCTAAAGAATTTGAAAAAACTCATAAAATTGATTATTTTAAAACCAAAAGAGTGTTGGAAGATTCCTATATTTATGAAGCAATAGATTATTTGAGTAAAGCAGTTGAACAATATCCTGATGTAACGATAGGTTTTACAGCAGCTGGGGAAGCTACGCTTGATGATAGATTGCCGAAATTTATAGAGCATGCTAGGCAAAAAGGTATCCCTTATAGATATATTGTAACTAATGGCACAATGCTTGAAAAGGTTGGAGTGGATTTGCTGGAATCCGGATTAAATAGAATGGCAATTAGTATAGATGGTGCTACAAGTGAAACTTATAAGAAGATTCGTGGTGCATCGTTAGATAAAGTAGAAAGAGGTGTGAGAAAATGTGTAGAACATGCAAGAAAATTAAATGCATTTGGGGCAAATATTGAATTTGATTTGAATTGCGTTTTGACTGATATTTTTAAAGAATCTGACGAAAAAGATATGTATTTGCAAAAGTGGTCTGATTGTAGAGATATTATTACAAAGATATTTTTTACAAATATGGTTGTGTATGATGAGTTTGGATTAGATAAAAATACACAAAAAAGATATGAAAAGTTTAGTTGTTCTCTTCCATGGCAAAATTTTTCTGTTGATTGCTATGGTAATGTTACTTGCTGTTGCACAATGGATTCTAGTGTGATGTATAATCCTATTTCTTTAGGCAATGTAAAAGAACTAGGATATAAAGGTGTATGGAATGGTATTGGATATAAGACATTGAGAAAAGAAACTTTAGAGCAAAAATTTAATAAGTTTTCATTGTGTAATGGTTGTGCCGAGAGATTCAAGATGTGTTTTGATGTAGAAAAAGACACTACTAGTAGGCATGAGTTAAATTAGGAGTAAAAGTGAAAATATATATTTATCCAAATGGGGGACAAGCACGATATATACAATGGGCACTAGAGTTTTTGGGGTATAACCATGATGTGATTTTGGTTGATGACAATAGTCAAAATAGCTTTGAATCTTTACAAGAACAAATGAAAAAAGATTTAAAAAACGATTCAAAGTTATTTTTATCATCTCCAAAGTTATATGATAAATTGTTACCAAAAATTAAAAAAGCAGATATACCAGAGTGCTATTGTGGAGTAAGTGTGTTAGCTAAGCAATTAAATGAATACTTTTTAGAAAAATTAAAAGGTAGGAAAGTTATTGCTGTTTTTTTAAGCGGCTTTTTTGCTAAGCAAAAACATTTAGGTGATATTGTAAAGATACTAAAAGATAATGGATTTTGTGTGGTATGGATTACTTCTTTGTTTCATCATAGCTTTGATGAGATTATCGATGATTTTCATAAACAAGAAGAGTTTTATTTATGTGCTGATTGTGAGTTTTTAGAAAAGTTAAATTTCTTTCCTTTTATCATTGGGCAGGGCAATATCGTAAAGCTACATAGTGATGTTAAGAGTTTAAAAATAGTTACAAGTATGGAACAATTATCAAATATAGTAGTTTCAAAGAGTGAAATGCTTGATATACAAAATATGAGTTATTTTTTGGCAGATTATGTAAATATTCATAGTGAGAGTTTCTATAAACATGTATGCAATATTCAAAGTTTTGGTGGGACTTATAATCCAAAAAATAAGTTGATACAAGGTGGTTATCCAAGCATAGATAATGAAATCAAAGAGTTTGGTAAAGTATCTTTTGGTGTTAGAGATACTATTATTTTTATCTCATCTCAACTAAACTTTGATAATGAAGATTTAGTAAAATCCTTGATTATAAAATGTTTGGATTCTGGGTTTAGGGTTATTTTTAAGAGTTGTCCACCGCTAAAAGATACTTGTGAGGAAAGAGAAATAGAATTTGCAAATAATTTTAAAAAGTATGAAAAATTCGTGTTTTATGATAATTCCACACCGCGTATTAAGGTTGAAGATTTGCGCAGAAGCATTACTTTGATTGAAGTTTATAGTTCGCTTTGCTATTCGTATCCAAGTATTACAAAAAGACCTTGTATTTTGATTTATCCACAAAGAAATAGCATTGAAGATTCTGTATTAAGCAATGACATTTTTTATAACGAGAATCTACATATAAGAATCTTTTTAGATGAGATAGACTTATTTATGTCTTTTATTTTTGAATTATCAAGCAATATAGAAACGCAAAAGCAATGGAAAGAAAAAATAGATAATTATTGCAAAAATGATCTTTATAACTTTGGTAATGCAAGTGAATATCTTGCAAACTGGATCATGCAATGGTATAACAATAGAGAAATATTAAAAAACACTTTGTTATAATTCCCTCTTTAAGGGGAATTTATGAAAGCTATTTATCCATTTGGTAATTGTGGCAAGGCTATCGCATCGATTTTAGAATTTTTTGGTGAAGAATATAAAATAGATGATATTCAGACCAGTGATTGTGTGCTTATCGCTTCAAAACGCTACAAATATAAACTGCAACAAGAGTTGCAAGAGAAAAATATAACCAACTACATAGATGGTTTAGAATATACAGGCAAAAAGTTAAACTACTATTTAAAGGCAAAATTTCCAAAAAATAGTGTCGCCTTAATTTATGATGATTATAAAGGACAGAAGCATTTTGGCTTAGTGGAATCTCTTTTGAGATCAAAAAATATCCCCATTTGTAGATTTATTTATCCTGATGTTTTGGAGTATGAAACTTGCGAATATGATTTTGTGATTTGTCAAGATTTAATCCCATTTTTAAATGCTTTTAAATTATTTATTTGCACTGGAATTTTAACTCATATACCATACGATTCATATTCTTTAAGAATCCCTAGCCATTATTATATTTTTGACTATCATGCTTTTTATCATAATCCAAAAACTCGTGGTTTTTGGAGTCTTAAAGGTGCTATTTCCTCTGCGGGGGGGGGGGGGGATTTTGAGTATTAGTGATAATATTAGATACAAAAGGACAAAAGAGTTTTATGAGCAACATGGAGGCGTTGTTGACAATTTATTAAAACTAGGTTATCCAGGACTTGATAAACCAATAGCTAGATATAATGAGTTTTGTAAAGACAAAGAAGAATCTAATAATAATTTAATAATATTTCTCTCGCTACCACATTCGCCATTTATCGAAGTGTTAATAGAGCTTATTACAGAATCTTTACAAAATGGATATAAGGTGCTTTATAAAACTCATGGTGGTCATTTAGAATTACTAGATAAAGAGAGAGAAATAGTAAAAAGATGGCAGGACAATGAGAAGTTTGTAGTTTGTTATGAAACTTTAAGTGATGAGATATTGTTTGAAAGTCTGTGTGTGGTTGAGTTTAGAAGCTCCATTCTCTATACTTATCCATTAATTACTAAAAAACCAGCATTGTATTTGCAACCGCAATTTGAAAGTTATAATGAAGAAGATAATTTTTATTGCTCTAATTTACATATTAAAATTCATAACAAAGAAGAATTTTTAGACACTTTAATAAAATTACAAGATGAGAATTTTAGAGTTAAGAGAAAGGATTTAATAGAAGAATATATTAATAGTTGTGCTTATAATTTAGGTGGTGCAAGTTATGCAGTAGCTGATTTTGTAGATATTTTTTTAAAAAAATATATTTAAGGAGTAGTCATGAATATATATGTATATCCATATGGAACAAGTGGAAAGCAGTTAGAATGGCTTATAAAATACACTGATAATATTTCTATAAAACCAATAGATGATAGTATAGATGAAATGTCTTTAGAAGCTTTAAAGAATGAAATTTTGGCAAATAATGGGGTTGTGTATCTTGCGCTTAGCTCATTGCCAAGCAATTATGAAGAGATAAAAGAAAAGTTGATTAAAAAATTAAAAGATAACAATATTCCATACAAAGATGGTGAAATTCTAAATTATGCAAAAAAAGCAATACAAAAACTAAAGCAGGAGTGTAAAAATAAAGGCTGGGATAGAATTTTTACGCTTGTTTTGCCTGATTTTGCTAAAGATAAGCATTTTGGAAATTTGGCATTAGAATTAGAAAAAAGAGGAGAGAAGATTTTATATTTTTGTGCTCAAGAAGGTAGTTTTTTAAGAGCATTAGAAAATAGAGATGAATCTAAAAATTGTATTTTGTATTTGTCGTATGAGTATTTATATTTGCTTGATTTTACGACTGCTATTTGTGTGACTGGGAAATATAATGTACATAAAGATTCTAAGGTTATTTTTATAGGGCATGGAATGGTTAATTATGGTGGATATGATGATAAGTATGCACTACAAAATTTTATCTCTAGTTATCTTTGTGTGGTTGGTGATGAGTTTATGCCAAATGATTCAGTAAAAAATGAGTTTAAAATTATAAAAAGTGGTTATTTGGCATATGATAGAGATGTGCAAAAATTGCAAGAAGTTGAATTTAGCAAGGATTGTATTTTGTTTGCACCTTATAATTTAGATGAGCTAGAGAGTGTAAAGCCACTAATAAAAGAAGTATCTACAAAGTATAAGGTCATACTGCGTCATAGATATGAATGGGAAGAATCTCATCTAAAGGTGTTAGGAGATCTTGTAGATTGTGTAGATATAGATATGTCAGTGCCTATGGACTATGCTGTGTATGGCAAGAGTTTTGTTCTTGTATGCTCTAAAACTACTACTAAAAATTCATTTCCACTTATGGCTCTTTCACCAAGCGTTGTCATAAGACCAAGTTGGGATTATAAAGATATAAATGAAAATCTAGGAATTGTCATAGAGAATACCTCTGCGGGGGGGGGGGCATTTATGGCTCTAATTGATGAAATTTATAAAAATAAAGATATGTGGAGAGAAAAGATTCTTGAATATAGGGAATCTAAGATTTATAATTTTGGCTCTGCAAGTGCGTATCTAGCTGATTTTTTAAGCAAGGAATTTAAAAACTAATGTGCAGAATCGTTGGTGGATTTGAGCTTAAGAGTAATGGACTTTTAGAAAATATAGAATTTATGCGAGATTCCATGAGTGCTGGTGGTCCTGATGATTATGGGCTTTTTATCCAAAATGAAGTGGTATTAGCACATAGAAGGCTATCTATAATAGATCTAAGTAACCATGCACATCAGCCATTTGTAAATGATAGATATGCTCTCGTGTTTAATGGTGAGATTTATAATTACAAAGAAGTAGCACAAATTTTGCAAAAAGAAGGTGTGAATTGTGATTCTAGGAGTGATACCGAAGTTCTTTTGGAATCATTTGCTTATTTTGGGCTATCTTGTGTGGATTATTTTGATGGAATGTTTGCTTTTACTATTTTTGACAGATTGGAAGAGAAGTTATATTTATGTAGAGATAGATTCGGTGTTAAGCCACTTTATTATTATTATGATTCTAATTGTTTTTTGTTTAGTTCGGAGCTAAAGGGGCTCTTTGCTTATCCAAAGCTACAAAAAAGCGTAAATAAAATTGCATTAAGCTACTTTTTAGAATTAGGATATGTTCCTGCTCCTTATTGTATGGTGGAGAATGCTTATAAGTTAGAAAATGGGCATTATTTGATAGTAAATATTAAAAAGGCTAGGAATTTTGGAATAAAAGATTCGATTAATAAAATCCAATATTATTCTATAAAAGAGAAGTATGGTAATAATTCCTTTTGTGAAGATAGCTTTGAGCAAGCTTTACATAAGAGTATATCTCTAAGAATGGTGAGTGATGTAAGTGTAGGGGTGTGTTTAAGTGGCGGTGTGGATTCAAGCCTTGTGTGTGCGGTTTTGAAAGAGCAAGGAAATTCTTTTGAGACTTTTTCTATGTCTTTTTTGGAATCTAGCTTTGATGAGAGTGTGTATGCTAAGAGTGTCGCTGATATTTTTGGGGTTAAGAATCATAAGTTCATCTGCACACTGAGAGAAGCACAGGATTTGATACCAAGCTTAGTTCAGATTTATGATGAGCCTTTTGGCGATACTTCAGCACTACCTACTTTGCTCCTAGCACAAAAAATTAGACAAACACACAAAGTAGCCTTAAGTGCAGATGGTGGAGATGAGCTAGGCTTTGGGTATGAGCGGTATTTTTGGGCTAATAATAGGTATATTGAGTATAGGAAGTTTAGAGCTTTTGGGTTTTTATTAAATGTTTTAGATACTGAATCTTCTGTAAAGCTTTTGCAAAAATTTGGTGTAAGTATTGGTATTGATAAGTTTTTACGGATTAAAAACCAACTTCAAGCAAAGAGTTTTTTGGAGCATTATTTAGTTGAGATTACTCATTTTAGAAAAGAGGGTTTAAAGAAAAATGGGCTTACTCCTTTTGTGGTTGATAGCGTGCTGTGTGATAATTTTAAAGAAATGAGCTATTTTGATATACAAAACTATCTAAGTGAAGATATTTTAACCAAGACTGATAGAGCTAGCATGAGCGTTGGGTTAGAGTTTAGAGAACCTTTGCTAGGAAGAGAGCTTGTAGAGTATATGTTATCACTAAGTAGTGAGGAGAATTTAATTTTTAAAGATTCAGTGGCGGTGTCTGGTAAGAAGATTTTTAAAAAGTATTTAGAAAAGTTCTTGCCAAAAGAGCTAATTTATAGGCAAAAAATGGGTTTTGGAGTTCCTTTGGAATCTTGGGTTAGAGGGGAGCTTAGTTATTTATTGGATGAGATTGATTGCGGATATTTTAATGAGGGTTATGTTAAATCTTTAATAGATGATTTTAAAAATAGCATAAGGGTTGATTTTGCTAAAATATGGTATTTATATACCTTTAGTGTGTGGAAGAGGTATTACAAAATTGATTAAATATATATATTTTGCATTTTGAAGATCCAAAATTAATTTTGGAGATTTTTTCTACATTTTTGAATGATGGTGGCATTATTGTTAGCATTATTCCTAATTTTTCATTTTTTTCATTTCATAAGTTATTATGCTATTTGTATCAGCCCAAAATATTAGAGATTCACAATCTAATGAATCTGCAAAAATTAGAAAATATGCACAAAATAGATGGTTTTAGTATTGTTAACAGCGGATATTTAGGTAAGTTTTCTTTAGGGATTCCTGCATATGGTGTTACTCCTAGGACTATTTTTGGAACAGATTATAATAAGCATAGAGAAATAGGTAATAAAATGACAAAATTTGTGTGGAATAAATTGGCAAACACATATGACTATAGTGGTAATAGTGTTTTTGCACCTTATATTTATTGCGTGATAAAGAAAAATTAACAAAGCAAAAGTTTTGCTTTGTTTAGATTACTTCTAAGTTCCCCATCATTCCTAAGTCTTCATGCTCCAATATATGACAATGATACATTCTTAAACCTTTATATTTTTGCACAATTTGCAACTCTAATGTTTCTCCTGGGCGTAAGTTTATCGTATCATATAGTGCTCTAAATTCTGGCTTTGTTTTTTTCTTTTGATATGTGCTACTAATTACTTCAAAATGTGTGCCATGTATGTGGAATGGGTGATCCATATGTGATTTGTTTGTTATTATCCAAGTTTCCACTTCGCCCACTTTTGATTGTAAGTCTATTCTATCTAGCTTATAAGTTTTTCCATTTTGTAAGAACATGGAAGCAAGGGCTATTTTTATTTCTTCTTGTGTTTTTTTGGAGATTCCATGCATTTGCATGTGATCTTCGCTGAAGACTACTTCTTTTGTGCTTGTTGCTTTTTTTAACTTTGGCAGTTCCCTTAGTATTTCTGGGATTGTGTTTATAAACTCTTTTATACTTAGTGTTGCTAAGTCTATTCTTTGTGGCTCTTGTGATTTTTCCACCATCATTTTATCTCTGTCATAGTATGTGGTGTATAGTTTGGATTCCCCTTGTTTTGTTGGCTTTAAGATTATTTCTACTCTTGAGGCTGGAGATAAAAACAGGGTATCTTTGGTAATTGGTTTTTCTATAAGTCCGCAATCTGTGCCAACAAGAATGAATTCCGCATTTTCTATTTTTAAGTTTAGATATCTTGCGGCACACATGTTGTAGATTCTTATTCTTTGCTCCTTATCTATTGTTATTTGTGGATTTAATTGCCCATTTATTAGCACTAGTTCACCTTCTCTACCATTTAGCCAATCTGTTAGTGTATTTTGTGGGATTTGAGCATTTTTATCTAATCTTAAATCACTAATAATCCAATCTTGCTCTTGTAAATGAGATAAAGAATCTTGTTTTGCCTTTACTACAAATGCACCTGCTAGCCCCATATATACTTGCTTCCCTGTTATGTAGTGTGGGTGTGGGTGATACCAATATGTTCCTGCTGAATTTTGTGGAATTGTGAATTTATAGATTCTGCTTTGGTGTGGTTTTATTGGGTCATGTGGATTTCCATCTTGCTCTGGTGGGATTTCTAATCCATGCCAGTGTATTGTCGTTTCTTCATTTAGGTGATTTATCACTTCTATTTCTACTTCATCTCCTTCATAGACTTCGATTTTTGGTCCGGGGATTAACCCATTGTATGTGTAGAATCTAGTCTTTTTGCCTTTTGCTATTTCTAGTTCTTTTTCTATGATTTCTATTTTTGCTTTGAAGCTATTTTTGCTTTTGCTTTGATTTTTTAATAATTGCAGTTTCTTTAGAGATTGATTTTGCGGGATTTGTGAAGCATCTAATAGAGGCATATTTTCACTCTCTAAAGATATAAAGTCAGTGTAGATGTCTTTTGTGTTTTTGGGATTGTGATTCATATGTCCCATGTTCATGTTGTGCATATTATGCCCATTGTGAGATTGTGTAGCATATACCATGCCGATACTTGCTATGCTAAGAGCATTAAATTGTAAAAATTGTCTTCTGTTCATAAAATCTCCTTTTATAGTAAGCATTTAAAGGATAGAATTATAGATTTCATATTTAAATAATGAGTAAATAGGGAGAATTATGGATTTTAGAGATATTTATGTTTATCCAAATGGAGGTTGTGCATCTGTAGCATTAAGAATTTTGAAAGATTTGACAAATATAGAAAATATAAGATTCATAGACGATGGTAGCAGTGAAACTAGTTTAAAAATTCTAAAAGAAGAGATTATAAAATCAAATTTACCAGTATTATTGCTTGGTGGAGATTGTTATGCTACATTGGAAGATAGGTGTAAAAAGGAAGGGATAGAATATATAAATGGAATTTCTTTGTGTGCTAGGCTTTTAGCTAATGCCTTATCTGCGGGGGGGGGGGGATTTATATTAAGAGATAATATACTTCATATTTCAAACACCCAACTTTTAGAACACGCTTATATGTTTCATAATTTTTTTCTTTCATATGCTTCAAAATGTGATATGGATCTTGTCTTAGAAGCATTAAGACAATATTGTAAAAATATCATACAAGATTCTTCTGTTAAAAAATTTTTACAAAATACTTTGTTGGTTAGTTTTTCATCTGATTTTTTAAGCATTACAAAAAACTTTCAACAAGATATTCCATTGCTTTGGTACTTTGGGACATATGAATGGTATGAGATAAATAAACATAGCATTAAAAAAGATACAAAGGTTATTGTTTGTAATTGGGTTTTGCTTGATTATTTTATATATGATACAGCGTTGCTTGGTGGAGGAGCATTACCAAAATTAAGAAATGATAAACGTAATATCTATGGTATTGGACATTCTATGGCGGAAGCTTTTTATTATGCACCATTGAGAGAAAAAAAAGAGTATTTAGATGTTAGAGTTTATAATGCTTTTTGTGCTTTTTCTCATTATATCGCTATAAATAAAGATTCTAAGAGAGCTTTTAAGTCTATGTTTGATGCAGTAGGTTTGGAAGTTTGTGTAGTTGAAGGTGGCTATCCTAGATTTGACAATAGATTTCAAAAACGACAAGCTTTTAAATGCAATAAAGAGCAGTTTTTATTTATTCCGCGACTTAGTAAGCCACACGAGTTATTAGAAATTATTTCATATCTTTTGGATAATGGTAAAAAAGTTTTGCTAAGAAGGCATGGAGCATATGAGAATTACATAAAATGGCAAGGTTTAGATGATCCATATAAAGTGTTGGAAGCATTTAAACAAGATCCAAATTTTAGTTTTGATGAGACTCCTAGTATTACAAACGAAATTTTAGATAAAAGTATAGTTGTAACAGATAATTCATCTGTTGCGTATTCTGCACCGCTTGTTAGTCTTACGCCATGCATTTTGTATTCTATACCAAAAAATGAGTTTGATTTAAGAATTAGAAATTATGGAATTAGTTTTGCAAATCCTTTACTTCACAGAGTTGCATTAGATGATGAAGAGTTTTTTAGAGTGTCACTAGATTTAGAAACAGAATTAAGTGTTAATAGTGAAAAAATAACAAAGGAGATCCAAGACTATGTGTTGGATAATTTCTATAATTTGGGTTGTAGTGCAGAGATGATAGCAAAAACTTTGCTAGAATCTTTTAAAAAACAACAATTGGTTTAAAGGGTTTTATATGAGTAATATATATATATATATATATATATCCTGCTGGTAAGGTGGGCAAGGATATAGCTTATCTTTTGGAGTTTATGGGATATAAAAAAGACAGCATAAGATTTATCGACGATAACAATGAAGATACTTCTCTAAAAAATATAGCACCAAAAATTACATCTAATGATGTGTTATTACTCGCTACAAGAGCGAATTTTATAAATTTGGGACGGAAGTTAGCAGGGCTTAAGTTGAACTTTGTAGATGGAGCAAGTTTTGTGGCAAAAAAGTTAGATGAATACTTTTATAATTTAGGATACAGACAGCATAATACAATAGCGGTACTAACATATGGACCTAGTGGAAGTAAGCATAGGGGTAATGTTGAGCATATTTTGAAAAATAATGGTATTAATATTGTCTTTCTATGTCAAGATGAAAATGAACTAAAAAAGGCAGAAGATAGGATTGGAGATAGCGTAGCTTTTATTTTAAATGAAGGTGAGATATTGCGTAGAATCTCATTTTTTGGGTTTATTTTTAGTGAATGCCATGAATATTTATCACCAGATGTGTTTGTAGGATATATACCTCATACATTTGCAAGTCCAAATCAAGGCATAGCATATGATAAGATAAGAGATAGTGCGGAATCTAGAATGTATTTAGAAAATAATGATTTTATATTTTCATCATGCTTAAAAACTCACTATACTTGGCAAGAAGTGTGTAATTATGCATATCTAAAGGATCTTGGGGCTGATTTAGTTGGATTTTCGAAATTTTATAAAGTGCTTCCTTTTGGTGCTCCAACTATTGATAGATATAAAGATATAGAGTTTGTTCTACAAGACAATACTATTCTTGTATGCTTTAATTTGATTTATACTAGTTTTGAATTTGCAAATAATGTGGTATCAAAACTTTTGGATAGTGGCTATAAAGTAATATATCGTCCTCATATAAACCAACAGAATAATAAAGTACATTTAAAGATAAATGAAAATTTTAAACAAAATATAAATTTTACCTATGATGTTAGCGTTAAGCTATCTTTAGATGTTATTTCAAGTCGACCATTATTAATCACTGATATTAGTTCCTTGTGTTATACATATCCTATTGCTACTTTAAGGCCATGTATTATGTGCCTTAGCAAGGAGAGTGAGGACAAGTTTGAAGTATTTATCGAAAGAAAGATTCAAAAAATAGCCCACACATATGATGAAATACTAAAATTATGTGAGAGTATTTTGCAAAATGATATTGATGATGAAGTTTTAAAATATACACAAAACGAGATTTTTAATTTTGGCAATTCTTCACAAAAGATTGCAGATTTCATACTTGAATTGTTAAATGTATTAAGTTTTAGAAAACGAATTTGATATAATCGCACGAAATTTTCTTTGGGATTTTTTGTGAAAATATTAATTTTAAAACTTGGTTATTCTGAAACGCTTGATCCTGAAATGGGTAAAATAGTAAGTCTTGGAGATGTTGTTCGTTGCACGGTTATTTTAGAGGCATTAAAAAATAAATATAAAGACGCAAATATAACTTGGCTAATTTCACAAGAAGCATTTCCATTAATAGTCGATAATCCACATATAAATAGAATCTTAATTTGGGATGAATTTGTCCCTTTTGCTTTGATGAGAGAGCAGTTTGATATGGTTGTGAATTTAGAGAAGATTCATGGTGTGTGTGCTTTAGCTGATATGATACAGGCTTGGGAGAAAGTTGGATTTAGATTTGATGTATTAAGTGGGGATTATAGTGCTTATGAGAAATCTAAGAGTGCAACTTCATATATAGCACAAAAGGCAAGTGGAGAAATACAACATAAAATTTGGCAACAAGTATTAGTTGAGATGGTCGGTTGTGAATGGCGTGGACAAGAATATTCGTTAGGATATAGTCCAACAACTAAAGAAAGAGTGCAAGTTGGACTTAATTATCAAGTGGGTTCTAAATGGCCCACTAAAGCTATGAAAAATGAAAAATGGGATGCTCTAGCTAAAATGCTAGAAAGTAATAATATAAGCTACTCATACCAGCAAGGAATGCAGAATTTATATGATTATATGGATTGGATTAGTGGTTGCGATGTGCTTGTTAGTCATGATTCTTTGGGTGCTCATTTGGCATTAGCCATGAAAAAAAGTGTAATCATATTGTTTGGTGCTACAACTGGAGAAGAGATATATTATTATAATCGTGGAATTTCAATTTATCCAAAGGTGAAAAAAGTAGCTTATGAATGTTTGCCATGTTATAATCCAACTTGTATAAAGAATATTCATTGTATGGATTTTATTGATTTAGACGATATTTTGGATAATGTAAAGGGATTTTTGAAGGATAGAAATGATTAGTATATCAATTACAACCTATAATAGATCGAGGCTTTTAAAGAGGTGTTTGGAATCTGTAAGAAGACAAAGTTTTAGCGACTATGAAGTTTTGATATTAGATGATTGTTCTAGTGATGATACAAGTGAAGTTGTAAAGGAATTTACAAAAGATACAAGATTTAGATACATAAAGTATGAAAAAAATCTAGGTTTTGGAACTAAAGTTATAAATGAGGCACAAAATAAAGGATATTTTACTAAGGATTTTGTGTGGTTGTTTTCTGATGATGAGTATATGTATGGAGAAGATTCTTTAAGGCTTGTAGCAGAGGCATTAAATAAACATAAAGATACCGATTTTGTAGCAATTGACTATGGTTTTGCTTATGAAGATATTGAAGCATTTGATTATGGGTATAATGATCCTTTGCCAGAGACTTTTTTATATGATGAATTATCACAAAAACAAAAAGAAATTCTGAGCACAAAACACAAAGTTATTTATTCTAAGGAATTTTTAGATAGAGAGAGACCATTTTTTAATGGAAATTTTAATAGCAAAAATGATGTTTGCTGTGAAGTTGATTATGAAAGATTATTTAAAGTTGCAAAAATGGCATATGTGAGTGGTGCGGTGCAAATTTTTGGCATTACAGAAAATGCAAGAACAAAATATTTAGACTTTTATAACTGGATAGTAGCCACAGGACAGACTTCAGCGCTAGCAGATACAAAGAAAGAATGTCATAGACTGCTAAAACTGCATTATAGTAGCTCTTATCCATTGTGTTTGAACGCATTTTTTTCATGGGGTGGAGATGGATTGGCTGATACTTTGGCAGAATTTTATGGTAGAGATGATTTTTCTAGTGTTGTTAGGAAGTTTGCACAAATTTATAAAGATGCTTTTCAAGATACTTTGTATGAGTATTATTCTAAATTTAATAATATGCTACCAACTCTAAAAGAAAGACAAGAAGCAATACAAAATGCTAAAAATATTGTCTTATATCCTCATACACACTATACAAAAGATATAAAAAAATACTTAGAAGCTAAAGGTAAAAATATTCTCTTTGTAGCAGATGATTATAAAGAAGGATATAAAAGGTTTGATGATGTCATAGGGAGTGAAGCTGATTTGGTGTTTATAAGCAGTGGGCACCCTAGAATTGTTTGGAATATGTTAAATAAAATTAAAGATTCTAAAATCAAAGTTATGACTTTATTATTGAAAGATGAAAGTTATAAATGATATATTTTATCATTGATGTAATGCGTAAAGGTGGTGGAGCACAAAAGGTGCTATCAATCATGCTACCACATTTGAAAGATAGAGTAGAGTTAATAGTCTTAAAAAGAACAGAAAATCTACTTGAGATTCCTAGCATAAAGACACACTATATCCTAGAGAGCGAGAGTGAAGCACTGCTTCCAAATAGCTTTCTTATCTTAGATAAAATCACACAAATTGCAAAAGATTCCACACTTTTGGTGTCGTTTATGGATTTTATTACTGGGTATTGCACTTCTCTTTCTTCACAGATTTTAAAGGTGCCTTATTATTGCTTTGTGCGTTGTGAGCCTAGCTTTGTAGAAGATTCATTTCCACAGGCATATATTAATCACAAGCTATATGAATTAACACTGCAAAATGCACTAAAAGTTGTGTGTAACTCTAGTAGCTCTTGTAATGATGTTATAACAAATTTTGGTGTGGCAAAAGATAGAGTAGAGCTTTTGTATAACCCCATAGATACGCAAAGTATAGACAGATTAAAAAATGAAGAATTTACTTTTAATAAAAAAGAAGGAGAGATTTTTTGCGTTGCAGTTGGTAGGCTTCATGCACAGAAAAATTATAAAACTTTACTAGAATCTTTTAAGCTACTGCAAGATGAAGATTCTAGCTTTCATCTTTATATCTTAGGCGATGGAGAGCAAAGAGGAGAGCTAGAAGAGTATATTTTGCAAAATAATTTAAAAAACATCACTCTTTGTGGCTTTCAAAAAAACATTTATGTTTTTTTGAAACATGCTGATATTTTTATCCATGCCTCATTATACGAGGGCTTCCCCAATGTGCTTTTGGAAGCTGCGTATTTAAAAAAGCCATTGGTTTTATCTGATATTCCTGTGCATAGAGAGATATTTTGTGAAGATTCTTCTGTGTTTTTTGAATCTAGTAGTGCATTGTTGTTAAAGGAAGGCATAAAAAAAGCCCATATAAACAAAGATGCTCTAGTTACAAACACAGAAGGAGCGATACAAAAATATCTGCAAAATGGCTTTTTTGAAAAATTAGATGATATTTTTAAAGTGCATTGGGGAAGCCCTCGTATAATGAGGCATGGATCGCCAAAAGTCGCATTGGGGAAGCCCTCGGATAATGAGGCAATGGATAAAAATATGGGGCAATAAATGTGTGCGATTGTCGGAATTTATGGAGAAAATAGTAATCTTAGCACATTAGATTCAATGCTTGAAGCACTTAAGAATCGTGGGCTTGATTGTAGATATAAAAAAGATTTTGGAATCTTTAAAGCAGGTATGAATCGCCTAAGTATCAATGATATAGAAGGTGGGATTCAGCCATTTTCTAATAAGAATTCTGATATTTTTGTGTTTTTTAATGGGGAGATTTATAACCATAAGGCTTTAAGAGAAGATCTACAAAAAGATGGCATAGGCTTTAGTACAACTTGTGATGGAGAGGTGCTACCATACTTGTATGAGAAGTATGGAAGTGATTGTTTCTCACGGCTTGATGGTATGTTTGCAATCTGTGTGTATGAGGCAAAAAGTAAAAAAATAATCCTAGCAAGAGATAGCATGGGAGAGAAGCCACTTTATTATTATAAAGATTCTGCTGGTTTTGCTTTTAGCTCACTTATTGCACCTTTAAAAAAGATAGCAAATGTGAGCTTGAATAAAAAGGCTATTTGGGATTATTTTACCTTTGGATTTATACCTGAGAGCAAGTGCATTTATAATGAAATTTGTGTTGTGCCACGAGGTGGGGTGTTAGAATTTTGTAATGGTGAGATAGAAATTAAGCATTTTAGCCCTAAAGTTTCTAAGATAGATTTTAGTAAAGATTTAGTTACGCTTACAAGGGAGATTGTTAGCAAAAGTGTAGAGGATAGATTGCTTAGCGATTGCAAGGTAGGAGCATTTTTAAGCGGTGGGCTAGATAGTTCTATTGTGTGTGTATTAGCTAGAGATAAATTGGAGCAATCTTTTAATATTTCTTTTTTGGATGATTTTGATCCTTATTGCTCCTTTGCTAATGAGGGTGAGTATGCTAAGGAAGTTGCGAAGTTTTTAGGGCTTAATCATACTGAAGTTAAGGTTGGTTCTAGTGAATTTTTAAATGTTTTAGATGATTTTATAGATTCTATTGATCAGCCTTTTGGGGTTGTATCTGGTATTGGGGTTAAAATTATCGCTAGAATTGCTAAAGAACAAGGTATCAAAGTATTGCTTAGTGGAGATGGTGCTGATGAGCTATTTGGGGGATATGCTTGGTATCCAAAGCTTTGCTTTAATAATCCAAAATTTATAACAAAAGAAAAGCCAAAAGGTTGGCATTATTATGCTTATGAGAGTGAGAAAGTAGAGTTTTGTGGAGAGTTTTTTGATAAACCATATAGTTCTTTAGGACATTTTCCTTATTTAGATTTTAAAGAAATTGCCCCGCTTGATTGTATTAACTTTGATAGAGAGTTTTATTTGAAAAACGAAATGATGATGAAGCTTGATAGAATGACTATGAGTGAGGGAGTGGAGGGGAGAGCTTGTTTTGTCTCTCCTAGCATTGTGAAGTTTTGTAAAGATCTTAGCTATGAGATTTTACTTAAAAATGGCACAAAATGGTTGCTAAAAGAGGCTTTTAGAGATTCTTTACCGCTTAATATTATAGAGAGGGAGAAACATGGATTTAATCCACCTATTGATTATTGGATGCAAACTTCTTGGAAGGGGCTATTAGACGAGGTTTTAAGCCCACAAAATAGCCTTGTCCTAAATGGAATTATAAAAAGCAGAGAGGATTTTTATAGTGTGATAGAAAGAAGGCAAGTTGGTTTTGGGAATATCGGATTTTTCGTGCTTACTCTTGGAATGTGGCTTGATAGGGAGAGAATATGAGAAATATCTTAATACTAGCAGACCTCACAAGTCCTCTTATGAAACCAAGAATTTTAATGCTAAAGGATTTGCCTTATAGAAAATATATTTTGCATAATGCAAATAATGTAGCTTTGAGCGAAGAGATTCTAAGTTCTTATGAGGGCTTTATAGTATTAGAACACCCAGAAATAGAATCTCTAAAGCTAAGGTATTTGTATAGCTTTTTTTATACTTTGTATCTACTAGTAAAATTAAACCCAAAATTAATAGTCGTGCATTGGGCATCACGCTTGTATCAAAATCTCCTTCTAGCACTCTTTGGAAAGAGGGTTATCGTCCATACTATGGGTGGAGAGATAAACAAAGAAGAAGATTGCTATGGAAAGAAGCAGTTCTTTACCGGTATTTTGCTAAAGAATGCTAAAGTTGTTACAGGTAAGACACAGGTAATGAAGGATATTACTTTAAGTAATTTCCCCCTCTTAGATGAAAAAAAAATAAAGATTCTTAGTTTTGGTGTAGAGGATAGATTTTGTAACATCCCAAGCGATGATGAAAAAATAGAGCTAAAAATTAAACTTTTAGGTAAAAATTATAAAAATATCTTTTTTTCTATACGGACATTTAAAAAAATACATTTTCATAAAGAGATAATAAGTGCTTTTTTACAAAATTATAAAGACGATGATAATGCTTGTCTTATTGTTAGTGTGTTATCTTGTGAGAGTGATTATTTGCAAGAATGTGAGATGGAATTTGATTTGAAACATCAAAAAAATATCAAACTTATAAATATTAAACATGAACAAATGCATGAGTTTTTACATATAAGTAATGCGATTTTATCATTAAAGAAATTTGATGGAATCTCTCAATCGATAATGGAAAGCTTGTGTGCTAGTGTATTTGTAATAGCAAGTGATATTAAAAACCATGCCATGCTCCTAAAACACAAGCAAAATTCGTATTTGATAAATGATTTTAAAGAGTTAAATGATGCTTTTTGTTTTGTTTTAAATAATAAATTCCAAAATATTGATAATGGAATGCTAAATAGAGAGTTGCAAAAAAAAGAATATTCAAGAATTCTAAAGGAGGAATTTAATGTATAAAGAACATGTAAAGATTCTTGCATGTCCAAAATGCAAGGGTAATTTGGAGTTGTTTGGTGAGGGCGAGTTTGTAGAAAATGGCTCTTTAGAGTGTAAAAAATGTAATGTGTCATATGAGATATTAAATGGGATTCCTAGATTTGTAGAATCTAGCAATTATGCTGATAGCTTTGGCTTTGAGTGGAATATGCATAAAAAAACTCAATATGATAGTGCAAGTGGGGTAAGTGCTAGTAGGACTAGGTTTTATAAAGAAACTAGATGGGAGAAGTGCGAGGGTGAGATTATCTTAGAGGCTGGTTGTGGTAGTGGGAGATTTACCCCTTATGCATTGGAACTGGTTGGGGATAGTGGGCTTGTGATTAGCTTTGATTATTCAAATGCAGTAGATGCAGCAAGTAATAAACCAAGCAAGAATCTTCTAAGGATTCAAGCAGATATTTTTAATCTACCTTTAAGAGATGAAAGTTGTGATAAATGCTTTTGTTTTGGGGTATTGCAACATACTCCAAGTGCAAAGAATGCTATAAAATCGCTAGTAAATTCTCTGCGGGGGGGGGGGCAATTTGTATGTGATCATTATCCATTTAACAAAAATACTCCATTTAATACAAAATACTATGTGCGTCCTATTGCAAAATGGATTCCGCATAGGGCGTTGTATAACTTTGGCAAGAGGTATGTAGATTTTATGTGGCCTATATTTAAGTTTAACAGAAGATTCTTTTCACCATTCCGTGCAAATAGGCTTAATTGGAGACTTCTAATCCCTGATTATACTAGTGAAGGCTTAGATGAAGAAAAGCTAAAAGAGTGGGCTTATTTGGACTTTTTTGATATGTTATCTCCAAAATATGATAGACCAATAAGAATGAAAACATTGTATAGATTTTTAGAAGAAGCAGGACTGGAGAATGTAGAGACAAATCCGGGCTATAATGGCTGGGAAGGAAGAGGTATAAAGAAATAGGAAGTAAAATGAGAAAGAAAATATTAATTTATGGTTATGGGTGGAGCGGATTTTGTGCTTATGAATTTTTAAAGAATTTTGATTTTGATTTGTATGTCGTAGATGATAATTTGGATTTTAGTGTTATTGGTATGTTGGATTGTAAATTCACAACTCTAAAGGATATATCTTTAGATGAAATTGATTTGGTTTTTATTTCTACTTTTCACAAAGAGCCTACACTTAAGATTAGAGATAAGCTTATATCTTTGTTTGTTGATGAAAGTAAAATAAAACATTTTTATAATGAAAGCTACAAAAATAGTGTGCAGTATTTACTTGCTTCTTGTTTTCCAAATACAGATTCATTATTTACAGAGTTAAAGGAATCGGATTTTGAACTTGAAGAGATTCATATAAAAATAGAAAATATAGTAAAAAAGCATAGAGAACTTAAGTTGCAAAGAAGTATGGAAGCAAAGAAGTTAAGAGATAAAATAGATAACACAATTAACAATGCTACTATATTTTCTAAGATTCTGTCTCTATCTAAAAAATCACTTGATCTTAGTGGAACTTGGATTAATTATCCCGGATTTTGTGTTGTTAAGTCTAATAATAAAAAACATGATGATAATTTTTATTTTATAGAAAAAATAGATTTTGAATCTGTAAGTCAAAGAGATAAAGATACAAAGCTTATAGCGTGTTTTGGCAATAGTGCTTTAAGAGTTGAATATATGGATTTTTCTAAAAGTATTACAGGATATATGAGGGAGAGTTTGGGAGATTCATATATTGTGCTTAATTTTGGTGTTACAGGATATACGATATATGAGCAAATGATGCTTTATAATGCACTTGTCTATCCACTAAAACCTGATATTACTCTTAGCTTCTTTGCTGGGACTGACTTTAGAGTATCAAGTGTATCTGATAGCATGATGGTAAAGAGGCACAAGATGATATATACAACTGGTGTATATGAATACTTATATAAAAAAAGCGTTGAATCTAAAATGCCACTTTGGACAGAGATGGGTAATTTAGAAGATGGTATAAATAAAGAGATTAGCTATGAAGATACCATTAATGCAATTGAATCTAGATTGAGACAATTTAATGCTATTGTCTCTGCGGGGGGGGGGGCATTTTATTCCTTTATCCAGCCATTACTACCATGCAAGCTAAAATGGACACAAGAAGAGCAAAATATGCGTAAAAAAGAAGAAGAATTTTTTGCTAAAACTGCAATATATCAAAATAAAATAATACAAGATACGCCAAAATTAATAGAATATCTAAAATCAAAGCTATATGATTGTGAATTTTTGTATGATTTAAATGAGGTTACAAAAGATTCTTTAGAATCTATTTTTACTAATTATTGGATTCATTGTAATGAGTTAGGTAATAAAATGGTGGCAAGAGAAGTTATTGAGTTTTTAAAAAATAAAGGAGAGTTATGTTGATTAAAAAAGCTTTTATATATCCAAATGATTCTTGTTCTAATGCGTTGGTTGCCATGTATAAAGATTTGCTTGGTGATTTTGAGGCGATATTTATAGATGACAGAGTGTGTGGCTCTAGTCTAAGTGAGAAGAGAGATGAAATTTTAAACTCATATATTCCATTACTTGTATGTGCTGGTGAAGTTGGTGATATATTATTTGCTAAATGCAAGGAGAATGGTGTAAATGCTCTATGTGGTAGAGAATATGCCGCAAAACTACTTGCACAAGAATTTAATAAATTATCTGCGGGGGGGGGGCATTTATCTAACTGCTTCTTTTTAGATGCTAACTTTTTACATATTAAAGATATACGATTATTACAACATTATTGCTATTTTTACTTTAGTTTTTCTCGCTTTATAGATGATGATATTTTATTGAAATTGAATTATCAAGTTCGAAATTTTTGTGAATGTTTAAGGGAGTTAATTGAAAAGAGCGGTTTTGATCTAAGTGTAACTAGTGGTGTGTGCCTAGATGTAAATAAATTAGTTAGTGTTCAAAGTTTGGCTTTGGATCAATTTTTGAAATCAAAAGCAATAGATACGACTTTGTTTTTTTGGGATTATGATTCATATGTTAAATTAGGAGATAAGTTGCAAAATACAAGGATAATTATTGCTCCTTGGATACTATCTGACTATTTTACACCAAAAAAGCTTGTGTGGATGTATGGCAAGAATCGCCCAAGATTAAGAGATGAAAAAAGAATAGTTATCGGGGCTGGTCATAGTGTGTGTGAAGCATTTGATTATTGCCTTTTGACGATTAGTAGGGTTGATAAAATAGCAAGGGCAAATTTTCTAACTTTTGATTATTATTTGGCTATTGACAAGCTTTCTTTTCAAGCCTTAAGCAATCTATTTAGAGAGTGCAACATACCTGCTATACCGCTTGAAGCTGGCTCTCCATCACTAGATAACAAAATAAAAGAAAATATAGCAAACTATGGAGCAGAATATTTTTATTATATACCAAAAAGCACAGAAATAAGCATGATAGTGGAAGTTATTAGAGTATTTCTAAAGGCTGGTAAAAAGATAAGATTTCGTCCCCATATGAATATAGAGTACCTTGATAATTATTCTTCAAGCAATATTTATAGACCGCTGGAGGAATTTATGCAAAATGATAATTTTAGTATCGATAGAGATCCTAAAATCACACAAGAATCTCTAGCTAGAGGTATAGTTATAACAGATACTTCATCTGTATCATATAGCACTCCTTGGAGTTCTCTAAAACCTACTTTATTATTTGCACCAAATAAAAAAGAACATGATTTAAGGCAGGTAAGATATGGTTTTAGTTTTGCTAATCCAACTTTACATAGAGTTGGTGATAGCGTGGAAACTCTCTTAAATGAAGGGTTGAAATTAGAAAAAGAGGTGCTAGAGCATGGTATGGAATTAAAAGAAAGTTTAAGGAAATATCGAAGTGAAAATATCTATAATTTAGGAGTTTCACAACAAAAAATTGAAAAAATACTGCTTTTACTTTTAGAAAAAGCAGAGAGTTATGTGTAGTGTTTTTGGTGGTGAAATAGGTGATAGGGTAGAGGAATTTAAAGAAGCAAATGCAACTTTAATACATAGAGGACCTGATTTTAGTGGAGAGTTTGTAGAGGGTGGAGTTGGACTTTTTCATAATCGTTTAAGTATTATTGATTTGGATAGTGGAGCAAATCAACCCTTTATATCTTCTCTTTATCCACATTTGGTGCTTATTTTTAATGGGGAGATTTATAATTATTTAGAACTTAAAGAAGAACTAGCAAAAGAAGGTGTGGAATTTCGCACTACAAGCGATACAGAAGTTTTACTAGCAATGTATGTAAAATATGGCAAGGATTCTTTAAGGTATCTAAATGGTGATTTTGCTTTTGTTATTTTTGATACAAGAGATCAGAGTTTCTTTCTAGCAAGAGATAGACTTGGAAATAAGCCTCTTTTTTATTCGCTTAAAAACAATAAGTTGATTTTTTCTTCAGAAATTAAAGCATTGTTAAAAGTGCTTGGTGTTGAGTTTGATAGAGATGAGGTATCAAAGTGGTTACTCTTTAGCAATGGAAGTAACGGCAAGACAATATATAAGGATATTTTAGAGTTCCCAAAGGCACATTTTGGGGTGTATAAAAATAGCAAGTTGCATTTAGAGAGGTATTGGGATTTAAGGATTGATAATGTAATTTGCGATGAAGCTTTGGCATTAGAAGAATTAGAAACTTTATTGAGTGATTCTTTGCTTTTAAGAATGCGAAGTGATGTTCCATTATCGATGTCAGTCTCTGGTGGGATTGATAGTACACTTCTTGCTTATATGGCGAAAAATTTGGGTAAAAGTTGTGAATTTTTTGGGCTTTCATTTGATGAGTTTTATCAATTTGGCGAGGGAGAATATATAAGAAAGCTAGAAGATTCGCTAAAAATAAATGTAAATATCATTAATGCAAACTTGGAATCTATAAGAGATGATTTTAGGAATTTAGTTTTTGCACAAGATGAGATTTTTAGGAGTTTTTCTATTTATGCTCAATTTTTACTCTTTAAAGAAGTTTCAAAAACGCATAAGGTAATAATAGGTGGTCAGGGTGCTGATGAGTGCTTTGGTGGGTATTATCATCATGTCGGTAGATATATATATAAAAATAAAGAAGAATTTGAGAATAGAGTAAATTTATATGGAAAAGATGCGCTAGATGAATATGTCTTTGGACTTAAATGTTCTTTGGGTGACAAATTGAAGCTAAGGCTTTTTATGCGGGATAATGAATATGGTATAAATAAATTGCAGGAATTTGGGTTTAATCCCCCTAGCTTTGAGCATTTGCTGGATAGATTTAAGGAATCTTTTGATGAAGGATTACTGCTTGATGTTTTGTATTTTAATCTTCCAAATTTATTAAGATATGAAGATAGAAATTCTATGTTTTTTTCTTTAGAAAATCGCACCCCTTTTACTGATTTTAGGCTTGTTGAGTTTGCATTTAGGCTAGATTCGTCTTTAAAATTTAAAAATGGTTATAGTAAATATATTTTACGAAAATTGCTTAGTAAATATTTTTTAGATGAATTTGCTTGGAGGCTTGATAAAAAGGGATTTATTGCACCGGAGAGTTTATGTTATTCTAAGTTGTTTGGTGTGAGTGGAAATTTATTTGATATTAGACTTGCGATTTTTAGGGAACTGGAGAAGAGAAAATGAAAATATTCACTCAAATGTCAAATGATCACTTAAATAATGCTATAAAAATAGCACAAGCACTAAAACTTGGTGGAGAATATATACTTCAAGCACAAGTAGAATCTAAAATATCTAAAGACGATTTGTTAAGTGTCTTTGTAGATGAAATTTGCTCAAGACTAAGGCGTGAAGTACCCAGTTGCACAATAAATGGTAAAAAAATAATAATAGATACTTTAGGGATTATTAGGATTTTAAATGAATTTTGTGGTTATTTTTTATGTTATTTAAATAAAGATTCAATTTCAAGGCTTGAAATTGCCATAGATATTCATCTGCAAAACACAAAACAACAAGTAAACTTTCATAAAAAAATAGACATAGGTATTATCCCAGCCTCAATTCATAAGATATGTAAGCATACAAGCACGATTGTGGATAGTTTAAAGCAATATGGATTTACTTTTATTTATTGTGTAGAAAATAGAAACATTTCTTTTGATTCTTATGTGTTGTATGCTGATTGCTTATATTTGTATATGTTTGATTTAAATGGGATTGTATCTGCTTTTAACTTAAGGTTATATAGATTAAAGGAATCTCCAAAAATATTCTATGTAAATCATGTGTTTAACTCTATATTAAAGCAATTATGTTGGAAGAAAGAGGAGAAATATTTCTATAACTCAATTCTGCAAACTAGGCTTTTGAGATCTCATTATCATTTATGTCATAGCAAAAGTGAGGTAAGATTGCTTGAATTAAGCTGTGAAAAATATAAAATAGATAAAAGTTGCATAATAAAATCTGGCTATCCTAGCTTTGATGTATCTTTGCAAAGTTATAATGCTATATCTCCTATTCTCTGCGGGGGGGGGGGGCGAATATCTTCTTATAGCTCCTAGTTATATCTCAAAGTTTTTAGAAGATTCCATTTTTAGTGTTATTTTAGAGTTATTAGAAAGTGGGATTCCTATTATTATGAGAGGACACCCAATATTAGTAGAATCAGAAAAACAAAAAAATACTAAAAAGCTTTTAAAATTACAAGAATATGAAAATTTTATCTTTGATAATGGCAATTTATGTGAAACTTTAAAAGCAAAACAAAAGGTAGATTCTTTAAGTCTTGCTATGTATAAAAGCTTTGCATTGCTTTGTGATTCTAGCTCGCTATCTTATACATATCCACTAGTTTCTCTAAAACCTGCAATAGTTTTACTAAGTGAAGCTGAAGTTGGGATAGGTATAGAAAACATATATGCTTATAATAAAACAATGCATCTAATAGCTCATAATGCTTCAGATATAAGAGATTCTTTAAAAATATTAAGCAATATCGATACTTTACAAAAATACAAACAAGAAATACAAAAATATAGAGATGATGAGATATATAATATAGGAAATTCTAGTGAGTTTATAGCATTAAAAATAAAGGAAATCTTAGGATAATTTCTTTATAATCTAAAGTTATTTTGCACTTTTAGAGGGATAAATGATTTGGATTGATGTTGCTACTCCTAAATATGCTATGTTTTTTTCTATTATGATTGGTGAGTTACAAAAGCGTGGTCATGAAGTCTTAGTAACTACTCGCTATGCACCAAACTACACTGAAGCTAAAGAGATTTTAGAATTACAAAAGATTCCACATATTGTTCTTGGTGAGTATGGTGGGGCTAGTTTGTTAGAGAAGTTTGAAGCTAGAATCTTTCGTCAAAAAGAAATATTAGATTTATTTAAAGCTAGAGGAGTGCCTAAAGTTCTAATCTGTGGAGCAGTGGTAGATAGTGTGCAGGTGGCTTATGGGATTGGGATTCCTGTGGTGAATATCTATGATACCCCAGCTTTTACAACCCCAAAAGATGAAGCATGTCCAAAAGAGCTAACAGCAGTTGCAAGGCTTACTTTGCCTTTTTCAAAGCTGTTTTTTTATCCTTTTATTTTTCCTAAAGAACTTATTTTGCGTTTTGCACTTGATGAGGAGCAAATAATCCCATATCCATTCATTGATGTAGCTTTATGGATAAATAATATTAAAAAAGATTCTAAAAATGACTTTAGGATTAGATATGGGCTTGATATTTCTAAGCCTACTATTTTAGTTAGAGAAGAGGAATATAAGGCACATTATGTAAAAGAGCAGATCCCTACTATTTATGAAGTTATCCCACTATTAAAGAAGGAAATTGATGCAAACATTGTAATCATGCCAAGATATGAGAAGGAAAGATTGAAAAATGATTTTGGTAACATTGCTACAATTTTAGAAGAAAAGTTAAAACCAGAGGAATTTTATCCATTTATTGATCTCTTTATTGGCGGCGGAGGGACTATGAATCTAGAATCTGTGTGCTATGGGATTCCTACTATTTCTACACGCTCTATTTGGCTTGTGCATGATCAATATTTAGTGCAAAATAATTTGATGTTTTGGAGCCAAGATTGTAATGAAATTTTAAAAATTGCAAAAGAAAATTTAGGCAAAATGATAGATTCTAAGAGCTATTTTGTTCGTGGTGAGTGTAATTTTGATGCAATTATCAATAGAATAGAGAAGGATATATTATGCTAGGTGTAGCATTACTTGGGTGTGGCAGGATAGCTGTGCGTCATGCAGAGCTTTTAAGTAAGGGTGAGATAAGTGGTGCTAGATTGGTTTGTGTATGTGATATTGATGAAAATAGGGCAAAAAGTTTTGGAGAAAAGTATAAAGTTCCTTATTTTACAAGCTTAGAATCTATGATGGATTCTCACTATAACTATATAGATATAATATCAATCTTAACTCCAAGTGGGCTTCATGCAAAAAATACACTTGAAGTTGCACCTTATAAAAAGCATATAATTGTAGAAAAGCCAATGGCATTAACACTAGATGATGCTGATAAAATGATAGAAGCATGCGATAAGTATGGGATTAGGCTTTTTGTAGTGAAGCAAAATAGATATAATTTGCCTGTGCAAAAATTAAGAGAAGCATTAGAGAGTGGGCGGTTTGGTAGGCTTGTAATGGGAAGTATTAGGGTTAGATGGTGCAGGGATAATAGCTATTATAGGCAAGATTCTTGGCGTGGTACTTGGGCTATGGATGGTGGTGTATTTACAAATCAAGCAAGTCATCATATAGATTTATTAGAGTGGATGCTTGGTGATGTAGAGAGTGTGTTTGCTAAGGCAAGAACCGCACTAAGCGATATAGAGACAGAGGATACTGGAGTTGCTGTGTTGAAGTTTAAAAATGGTGCTTTAGGTGTGATTGAAGCTACAACTGCCACTAGACCTAAGGATTTAGAGGGGAGTATTTCTATTTTAGGAGAGAATGGTAGTGTAGAAATTGGAGGATTTGCCGTAAATGAAATAAGACATTGGCAGTTTAAAGATAGACTTCCTAGTGATGATGAAGTTATAGAAAAATACTCTGTAAATCCACCAAATGTGTATGGGTTTGGGCATAGAGAGTATTATTTGCATGTGTTAGATTCTATTATTAATAATAAAAAAGCATTAGTTGATGGGCTAGAGGGGAGGAAGAGTTTGGAGTTAATTATTGCTATGTATGAATCTATTGAAACTGGTAAGGAAGTATTTTTGCAATTCCACCCTAAAAAATGTCGTCTTGGAATGTAGAGGTATTTATGAAGAAGATTGTATTTTTAGGCACAAAAAATATAGGAAGAATTTGCTTGGAAGATTTGTATTTTAGACAAGAATCTTTAGGGGTTAGCCTTGTGGCAGTATTGGCTGGACAGAGGGGAGAGACAATAGTAGAATTTTGCAAAGAGAAAAATATAAAGCTTTTAGATTGTTTAGATGATTTGCATACTTTAGGGGCTGATATTTTATTTTCTGTGCAATATGATGAAATATTAAAAGAATCTCATATAAAAAGCATAAAAGAAATGGCATTTAATTTACACTTAGCACCATTGCCTGAATATAGGGGCTGCAACCAGTTTTCTTTTGCAATTATGAATGAGGATAAAGAGTTTGGAGTAACCTTGCATAAGCTTGATTGTGGGATTGATAGTGGAGATATTGTCTTTGAAAAAAGATTTCCTATTCCACAAGATTGTTTTGTAGATGAGCTTTTAGAGTTAGCAAATTCTCATGGAGTAGAGCTATTTT
Source organism: Helicobacter sp. WB40 (assembly GCF_027859275.1). Lineage (NCBI taxonomy): Bacteria > Pseudomonadati > Campylobacterota > Epsilonproteobacteria > Campylobacterales > Helicobacteraceae > Helicobacter > Helicobacter sp. WB40. The sequence continues at coordinate 58,238 of NZ_JAQHXS010000007.1, forward strand.
GTAAAAATTTAGAAAATATGATTTATGGTAGATATACGCTAAAGTCTCAAAGTGCTATTGAAGCTAAAAAAGAATTTCATCTAAGAAGTGAAATTGAAAGCTTAAAGCACATTAAGCTAGAGATTCTCTGCGGGGGGGGGGGCAAATTAATTGAAAAAATTATTCGCGCCACTTCAATGCCAAACTTCGAGCCTCCATATATCATCATCAAGGGCAGAAAGTTTCTCATCAAGCCCACAGATAATAAAAGTGGAACTGGAGAACAAAGAGAGCTTCACTCTAATACAAAGCGGGATAATTAATGTAAAAATGGGTAGTGGTGTAAAAATTATGGAGCCTTGTAATTTGTATGGTTGTTCTTTGGGTGATAATGTGTTTGTGGGACCTTTTGTGGAGATTCAGAGTGGTGTGAATATTGGTGCAAATACAAGAGTGCAAAGTCATAGTTTTATATGTGAGTTGGTAAATATTGGAGAATCTTGCTTTATAGCACATGGTGTTATGTTTATAAATGATATTTTTGATAGTGGTGGTCCTGCATATGGCGATAAGAGTTTATGGAAAAATACGAGCATAGGCAATAATGTGAGCATTGGTTCAAATGCAACAATTTTGCCTGTTAGTATTTGTGATGGAGTTGTTATAGGTGCTGGAAGTGTGGTTACAAAGGATATTACAAAAAAGGGAATCTATGCTGGTAATCCTGCAAGAATGATAAGGGAGCTTTAAAATGGAATTTTTAGACATTGTAGAAAAGATAGAAAAAAGGAGAGATGAGTTAAAAGAAAGCGATATTGTATTAGATATAGTTGATTATGGTGCTGGAAAGGCTGATGAAAAAAGAACAAAAGAACAAATGAAAAAGGGTGTAGAGTTAAAGGTGGCTTTAAGTGATTTTGCAACAATAGGGGTAAAAAAAGAAAAAGCACTACAAATCTATGAAATCTTCCAAACATTAAACCCAAAGACAATATTAGAACTTGGCACTTGCTGTGGGTTTTCTAGCTCATATATGGCGCATTTTCTACCTGAATGTAAAATTTATACTATTGAAGGAAGTGAAAGCCTAGCCAAAGTAGCAAGAGAAAATCATAAATTTTTTAACTTAGAAAATATCGAAGTTATAGAAGGTAGGTTTGATGCTATCTTAGATGGTGTGCTAGATAGAATCTCTCCTATTGATTTTGCTTTTATCGATGGACATCATAATAAAGAGGCTACTTTGGAGTATTTTAAAACTATACTTCCTTTTATGAGTGGGGGAGGGGTAATGCTTTTTGATGATATTTCATGGAATGATTCTATGAAAGAGGCTTGGAGAGAGATTTTGGATTCTTCTGTGTATGAGAGCTATACTGATTATTCTTGGATGGGGGCTATATGGCTATAAAATTTTTAGATTTACACAAACAATATTTAAGTATCAAAGATGAGATAGATGGGGCGATTTGTGAAGTGATTGAAAGTAGCTCTTTTGTTGGTGGAGAGAGTGTAAGGGAGTTTGAAAGAGAGTTTGCTGAGTATATTGGTGGAGGTATGCATTGTTTAGGTGTTGCAAATGGAACTGATGCATTAGAAATTGCCATTGAAGCACTAAATTTACCAAACGATTCTGAGGTATTAGTCCCTGCTAATACATTTGCAGCGAGTGCTGAAGCTGTGGTTAGGAATAATTTAAAAGTTGTCTTTGTTGATTGTGCTAGTGATTATACTATTGATATAGATGACTTAAGGAGTAAGATTAATAAAAATACTTCTGCTATTGTTGCGGTGCATCTTTATGGTCAGTCAGCTAGAATTAATGAGATATTAGAGTTAGCAAAGAGTAATAATTTAAAAGTTATTGAAGATTGTGCTCAAGCACATGGAGCTACATTTAATGGTAAGAGGGTTGGCAGTTTTGGTGATATTGCTACATTTAGTTTCTATCCGGGCAAGAATCTTGGTGCTTATGGAGATGGAGGAGCTATTGTTAGTAAAGATTTTGCACTATTGGAGAAATGTAAGGCCATTAGCACACATGGTGGATTAAAAAAGTATGAACATATAATTGCAGGGCGTAATTCTAGACTTGATAGTATGCAAGCAGCGATATTGAGGGTGAAATTAAGGCATTTAGATAAATGGATACAAAGGAGAAATGAAGTTTCTAAAATGTATTTAGAAGGTTTGAGTGGTTGTGTGATTTTACCGGAGGTTAAAGAATCTTGCATGAGTGTTTGGCATTTATTTGTAATTAGGATTAAAAATAGGGAAGCTCTAATCAAACATTTAGAATCTAAAGGTATAGAAATAGGGCTTCACTATCCTAATGCACTGCCTAATACACCTGCATTCAGTAATAAAGAATATGTGATTGATAGCAAAACAACCAATGCAAATATGTGGCAAGATGAGATTCTATCAATCCCTATGGGTGAGCATTTAATTGATGAAGAAGTGCAATTTGTAATAGAGGCAATTAAGGAATTTGTATAGATGTGTGTTGTGGATAAAGATGGGCGTGGGCTTGTAATATGGCTATGTGGCTTAGCTGGAAGTGGTAAAAGCACGATAGGTAGGGCTTTGAGCCAAAAATTAAGAGAAAAGATTCCAAATGTAGTGTATTTAGATGGTGATGAGTTAAGAGACTTGCTTGGAGCTTATGGATATGATAGAGAAGGAAGGATTGAAGTAGCACTCAAACGCTCGAAATTTGCACATTTTCTAAGCTCTCAAGGGCAGGTTGTTGTGGTTACTACTATTTCTTTGTTTGATGAGATTTATCAATATAATAGAGAGACTTTGAAAAATTACCTTGAAGTGTATGTAAAATGTGATTTAGAAGAGTTAAAAAGACGCGATCAAAAGGGGCTATATAGTAAGGCATTAAATGGAGAGATAAGAGATGTAGTAGGAATTGATATAGCATATGATAATCCAAATGCAGATGTAGTTATAGAAAATAGTGAGCAAAATAATTTGGATAAAAAATTAGATGAAATTTTAAAGAGAGTAACAATTTAGTTTAAGAACATTGTATGATAAAGATAGATTCTGCAATACATAGGGAACAAAATTGTATTGCCTATAAAATGGGTAGTGAGATAATACAAAATACCTGCGGGGGGGGGGGAGTGGCAATTATGCTTAATAGTTGCACTTTTAAAAATTAAAAGGAATCATACTAAGAATTTAAAAATATATAGAGATACAACAAAGTTATTCCCACAACTAGAATATTTAAGCTTAGAAGAATGTAGTGATTATAATGAAAGTTTAGCTTATAGAACTCATGTTGTTAGATTGCTTGGAGATATGATTATAAGAGATAATGCAAAGTGGCGTTTTAGTGGGTTTTTTAAGTTTAGAAAAATTGTTGCTAGGACTAAAAGAGAGTGTGGTGGTGTAAATATACCTGCTTTATCAGATTCTATAAACGATTTAGTATATTTTGCACATAGTAAGGGGATTGTTGAGTTTATAGATGTAAAGAGTGTTATTGAAGCTTCTGTTGGTTATCAATATTTGCTTGATACAATTCTGAATAATTTTGCTTATTTTTTAGATAACTTTTTGATTATTAAACAATGGCTAGAATCTAGCGAGTTTTATAAATATAAAAAAGAAAACTATCCATATCCACCACTAATTAATCCAAAGAGTGCAGACTATAAGAATATCTCCTCAAAGCAAGCTTTTAATCTTAATTTACCATTGCCTAGAGAGTGTAAGTTTATATGGTTGTATCCACATGGCACTGACATAAATGGTATTATTGAATATTTTGCAAATAAAGTTGAGAATTTAAAGATTATTATTGCTTATGATTGCAAGAGTGCTAAGGAGTGCTACTCTTATATATTATAGTATAGAAAAGATTTAAAATATAATTATTGCTTTGATCTTAGTAATACTAAGATTGTTGGTGGAAATGTAGATGATAAAAATAAATTCTTTAGTCTTATATGCAGAGATGAAATTGGGAGATTCTGCCAAGTAAGAGACCCTATAGAGTTGCTTAGACATGTCTTAGCAAGGTGGGGTAGGTGGCATAGAAGTGATATGATTAAAAGAAGCCAATTTTATTTAAATGATCCGTTTTTATCTGTGTTTATAGATTATAAAAAGCAACCTATTTTAAAACAGATATACATTAAAGAGTGGAGCAGTGTTTTTGTGTTTAAAGAATATTGTAAGTTGCTAGATGAAAATGTAAGATTCATAGATACAAAAGAGCTAAATAAGCCAAGTATTGATTTAAAAATGAGAAATATTATGCAAGACTTTGGGCTTAGAGTGGATAGTTAAAATTGTAATGATGTATTAATGGCAAATTATTTTAAGGGTAGTGCATATTTATGGCTACCATTGGAGATGAAAGTAATCTTAGAAAATAGGAAAATAAAGATTGTATTTTTAAATATTGTTGAATCTAAAAAGCAAGGTTTGTGCAGTCTATCTAGTGAAATTGGGTTTATTGCAACTATATATGATGTGTGCATTTTTTAAGATGACCTAGAAGCATTAAGAGCAGATGTAGAAAGATATAATGAGGTTATAGAATATTTGAGGTATTTTGTAAGAAAGATAGAAGAAATGCTTAAATACCAAGAGAATTTATATATTAATTCAGATGATATTTTAGAACATTTAAGGAGCAATAAAAAAGATTCTTTAATGTTAAAAAATATTGCAAGGATATTATGGAAGATTGGAAGTATTATAAAGAGTTTATAGAAATATGCAAAATGCATAGATTGGAATAAATATAAATGTATTTTTATACTAGGTTTGTTATAATCAAAGATTAAATCAAAAAAAGGAACAATATGCAACAAGGTGATTTTACAAAAGTAGCAAAGCACTACCATAATCGTCCAGCGTATAGTGAAATGCTACTTAAAAAGCTAATAGCTTGTATTAACGATGAACAAAAGCCATTAAATGAATTACAAGTAGTAGAGGTAGGAGCTGGAACTGGGAAACTTACTAAAATGCTTGATGAAATGGGCTTAAATGTCCTAGCAGTAGAGCCAAATGATAATATGAGAGAAGAGGGAATTAAATACACACAAAATACAAATATAAAATGGCAAAAGGGAAGCGGTGAAGAAACAGGAGTTACTTCAAATTATGCAGATTGGGTGATTATGGCTAGTTCATTTCACTGGACTGATCCTAAAAAATCGCTACCCGAGTTTAAGAGGATTCTAAAATCTTCTGCGGGGGGGGGGCATATTTTACCGCTATTTGGAATCCCAGAAACATTATAGAAGGTTCTTTATTTTCTGATATTGAAGAAGAAATAAAGCGTATTGTTCCGGAATTAAATAGAGTAAGCAGTGGTAGCCAAAATGTCAAAAAATGGGAAGATATTTTAGTAAGCACTGGTGATTTTAAGGATTGTTTCTTTTTAGAGAGTGATTATATAGAAACTATGGATAAGGCTAGATATCTTGGTGCTTGGCATTCTGTAAATGATATACAAGCTCAAGCAGGAGAATCTAGATGGCAAGAAATCTTATCTATGATTGAAGATAAGATTAAAGATATGGATATTATACAAATCCCTTATAAGATTCGTGCATGGAGTGTGAAGGTAACCAAATAAGGGAGAAAGGAAAAATGTGAATAACTCTTTAGTTGCAAGTAAAAAGTTCTTTGTGTATCCGCATGGTATTTCTGGATCATTACTTGGAGCTATGGTAGAGTATATAGAGAATGATAACCTCTGCGGGGGGGGGGGCAAAATGGAGTGTATTATAGACTTCATTGATGATTCATCTCCTCTTACAAGCTTGGAGACTAAAAAAGATTCTATTATCTCTAGTAATTCTGTTGTACTTCTAGCAAATAATAAAGTAATAGGTGCAAATGAAAAAACAATAACAATTCTAAAAGAGAAGCTAGAATCTCTAAATATCAAATATAATGAAAATGCCTTTGTAGAATATGCACTAAAAGTAGCTAAAAAGCTAAAAGAACAAGTTTGGATTCTAAAGCGGCAAAACATAATAGGAATAGAGCTATGTGGCATAGCAAATGATAAGCATATAGGGTATTTAGATGACTATTTACTTGATAATTCAAGTGTAAATATTTTATACATATGTGCAACTAAGGCTTCATATATAAAAATAACACAAAAGATACAAAATAGTCCATATCAAGATAGAATGTTAGCCGTATGTTATCCGCTAGAGCATACAGAAGAATTAGATTTTTTAACCGCACTATGTAAAACTTCAACTACAAGTATAAAGAATAGAAATGTTCCTACTTTATACATAGGACATGCTTTAACTGATTGGTCTAATATCGATGTGGAGAAGTACTATGGAGATAGGATTGATTATTTAAGTATCGGTCTTGATAATTTTAAGGCTAAAAATTTAGAGAATCTTAAGATGATAGAATGTGGTTATTTAGGGTTTGATCTAATAGCTAAGGAAATTAAGATAACAAAAAAAGATTCAATACTTTTTGCTCCATATAATAAAGATGAGTTTTTCAAATTTTTACCACTTATAAAAGTAGCTCTTAGCAAATATAGAGTGATATACAGAGATAGAAGATTCTTTGAAGGTCCTTATAAGTGGGGCGAAGCAAATGAGATAATAGAATCGTTGCAGATAAATGACAATTTTATAATTAGTGATTCTTGGGAGATTAGTGAAGATGTTTATAGTAGTAGTTTTGCTTTTGTAGGTGGGATTACCACTACTATTAATACATTTCCAATTATTTCATTATCACCTAGCATTAGCGATAGTCCAAGACTAGATAGTAATCTAGGAATCAAATGCGAGTTGGTTGAAAATGGGTTTTTAGAGATTGTTGATGAGATTTATTATTCTTTAGAATCTTGGGAGCAAAAAATATTGGAATTTAGAAATAAGAATGTGTATAATTTCGGCTTTGCAAGTGAAGCTCTTGGTAGATTTTTGATTAGTAATTTTATAAATAAGGAAATTTGCGGTTAAGAAATTGGTATTTTTATTATTTGTTTGGATGTAATTTCAATGTTTATTGTGTTTCTAAAGAAGCTATATAGTTTGATTTAGTTATTATGATTTTTATTGTGAGCTTTATTGTGTCTAATGTTACTAATTTGGCTAAATGGCTATTTCATAGCTTCCTTATAGTATGGGGCATAGTCTTTATTATAGTGTTTTTTTATTACTTAAGGTATCAAGACTTAACAAATCTTTAATCAAAAATGATTAATCTTATGAAAGGAGTATAAAAGTTTAATTTTAAATTATTTTAAGGAGTAAATATGGAAAAAATTGTTGAACAAGTGTGGGACTATACTAAACATGCTAAATATTATAGTTATAGACCAAATTATGCACCAAAAACTATTGATATGTTAGTTAGGCTAATCTCTGCGGGGGGGGGGGCAAAAACTCCTTTAGTAGCTGATATTGGTGCTGGAACAGGTAATTTAAGTATTATGCTTTTAGAGAGAGAATGCAAAGTTGTGTCAGTGGAACCAAATGATGCTATGAGAGAAATAGGTATTGAAAGAACTAATGGTCAAAATATAGAGTGGGTTAGAGCGACAGGGATTGATTCTACTCTTAAAAGTGGAGAGTTTGATTGGGTTACATTTGGGAGTAGCTTTAATGTTATGGATAGAATTGAGGCATTAAAAGAAGCATATAGACTACTAAAGAAAGATTGCTATTTTTCATGTATGTGGAATCATAGAGATTTAGAAGATACTATACAAGAGAAAGCAGAAAGCATTATCTTAGAATTTGTTCCAAATTATACACGAGGTGTAAGACGAGAGGAGCAAAGAAGCATTATTGAACAGCATAAAAATATGTTTGATAATATTATTTATATCGAGGAAGATTTTTATTTTCATCAAAGTATAGAAAATTATATCAATGCTTGGAGAAGCGTTAAGAATCCTTATTGGGATTTAGAAACAATAGAAGGTCAGGAATTGTTTTCTAAGATTGCAGATAAAATGCAAGAGCAACTTCCAAAAGAATTTGACATAAAATACACAACAAGGTGCTGGAGTGCTAAAAAAGTGTGAAACTATATATCTTTACCCTAAGGGTGAAGATACTCAAAGCCTATTTGTAATAATGCAAGAACTTCAAAGGCAAAATATTGTCTCAATGAATATAAAATTCGTTGATGATAGTTTTTGTGAGACAAGTTTGCAATCATTAAAAGAAGAGATATTAAAAAATGGAAAATTGTGGATAGTGCATCAAGATTCTAAATTATATGAAAGATTGTCAAATAATGCTGATATTTTAAATATTCCGTATCACAATGGAATAGAAGAGCTAGAATCTTTAATGTTAATTTTGTTAAATAATATTGAAATAAATAAAATATATGAAAATAAAAGAGATGACGAGTTTTTAGCTTTAACATATCTAGCTTATTTTGTTTTGCATTTTTTTATATCTTTGAAAAAAGATTCTGTATTTTATTGTTCATTTTTAAATATTGTTGAGAAAATCAACAATCATTATGCTAAGAAGTTTCCGCATTTTAAAAATAGCATAGGAATTACTAGGACTACATTTGGTAATAATAAGCATTTAGGAAATATTGCAGAAATTTTGGAAAGTAAGGGGGTTGATACTATTTATATTTATGGTGAGGAAGAGTTTTATTTAAAAGAAAAAGAACTCTTTGGAGATAAATGTATATTTATTCCAATTTTTAATAGCTATTTCGGATGCTTTTTGAGTGTTTTTAGATTCGTTGTAACATGTCTTATGCCACATAATACACCAAATATCGGTAGCAAATACATATATGTTCCTCATGCTATTATTGATCCTATTGCTTCATTATTTCAGAGGAATCGACCATTAGATGCATTTTTCTTTAAGCGCAGGGTTGGGATTAATGGTTATAGAATAATTAGCACAAAGTCAAATTATAAAATTTTTGAAAAAGAAGTTAGGAATCTTGGGTATGAGCATGAGCTTATATGCGGTGGATATCCTAGTTTGGATATAAATCTAAAAGAATATAAAAACTATCTATCTACACATAATCTCTGCGGGGGGGGGGGCAATATTTTGGTCTCCGTAAATAGCATTGAAAATCTAAGGGTAGTAGAAGAGCTTTTAGATAAGTTTGAGAGAGAATTTATAAATACAAAAGTATATTTTCGTCCATATCCTGGGAGAATTTTGGTGCAAGAAAGTCAAAAAATTGCAGAAAAATATCAAAATAAGGATTGGTTTATTTATGATTCTTCTAAAAAATTAAGTGTAAAAATTATGTATGATTGTGCCTTGTTACTTGGGGATTATTCTAGCTTAGTTTATACATTTCCTCTAACTACTCTAAAACCTGCAATTTTACTTGTAAGTGGTATGGTATCTCCTAATAACTGCTATAATGGCGTATCGTTTTTTAATAGCAAAATACATGTTAAAGCAAATAATTGTGATGAGGCTATAAAAATCATAAAAAATATAAAAGCACAAAGCAGAACAATCAGTAACAAGAAGGCTAAGGAGATTGCTATCTTTAGAGAAGAAGAAGTTTTTAATTTAGGTTGTGCTAGTGAGTTTATAGCTGATTTTATAATTAGTAAGATAGGGGAAGATGATGAGTGTTAAATTTGCCTCAAAAGCACAGAATCTAAAAAATCTACAAAGCATTTTAAAGAGTGGAGAAATTTTGCCACTTTTGATTACTAATCTAAAAGAAGTAGAAAGTGATTTTGAATTATTAAAAGATAAAATCTTAAAGCTTGGAGATAAATTTATAGTTCGTAGTTCATCAAAAAGTGAGGATAGCAAGATAGAGTCAAATGCTGGTGCATTTTTAAGTATAGCAAATGTAAGAGAGGAGAATCTAAAAGAAGCATTAAAAAAAGTTGCAGATTCTATGCCAAATTTTGATGATGAGATTCTTGTTCAAACAATGCTTGATGATATAGAAATATGTGGAGTCGCATTTAGTGTAGATAAAGATAATTTTGCACCATATTTTTGCATACAATATGATACTAGTGGGTCAAATAGTGCAATAACAGATGGTAGTAGCAACGATATTGTTAGCTATTTTCATTATCGAAATTCTAAGCCTCCAAAGAATGAAAATTTAAAAAAAATAATAGAAATGATATTAGAGCTTGAATCTCTATATGAATATAAGGCATTAGATATAGAGTTTGCCATATCTAAAGGAAAGCTTTATTGTTTTCAAGTGCGTCCATTGGTAATGGAGAATAAGGAAAATTTATTTAATGCATTACCACTAGAAGCACTAGAGAGGCTCGAGAAGCGATTTGTAAGCCTACAAAAAGCCACACCTGATGTCTTTGGAGATAGGGCTATTTTTGGCGTTATGCCTGATTGGAATCCAGCAGAAATAATAGGGCTAAAGCCAAAAAGATTAGCATTAAGTCTCTATAAAGAAATTGTCACTGATAATATTTGGGCATATCAAAGGGATAATTATGGATATTTAAATTTACGATCTCACCCACTTATGCATTCATTCTTAGGGATTCCATATATTGATGTTAGACTTTCTTTTAATTCTTTTATCCCAAAAAGTTTAGATAAAAATATTGCCAATAAACTTGTGAATTATTATTTGGATAAACTTTCCAAATCCCCACATTTACATGATAAGATAGAGTTTGATATTGTATTTTCATGCTATGACTTTAATACCCCTAAGAAATTAGAGCAATTATTACAACACGGATTTAATGAAAATGAAATTAAAAGACTAGAGTTTTCACTGCTAAATCTTACAAATTTAATAATTAAGCACAAAAAGGGTTTATATTTAAAAGATATAAAAAAGATAAAAAAATTAGTTTTTTATTATGATGAAATTTTAAATTCTAATCTTTCAAATATTGATAAGATTTATTGGCTTTTAGAATCAACAAAGAGATATGGAACTTTACCATTTGCTGGGATTGCTAGGGCAGGGTTTATTGCTATTTCTTTACTTAATTCTTTGGTCGAGATTGGATTTTTTAGTATTGATGAAAAGAATACTTTTTTGAATTCTCTAAATACAATTAGTAAAAAGTTGAGTAATTATGATTTAAAAGATAAAGAAGGGTTTTTAAGAGACTTTGGTCATTTAAGAGCGGGGACTTATAATATTTTATCTCCTAGATATGATGAGGCTTTTAGTGAGTATTTTAGTGATGTTAAAGTGATTAAGAATAGTCATGTTGAGTTTAGTATCGCTGATGACAGAAAAGCAAAACTAGAAGAAATATTAAGTGAAAATGGTCTTAGCATGAATGTAGATGAGTTTTTTAAATTTTTAAAAGTAGCCATTGAAGGTAGGGAATATGCAAAGTTTGAATTTACAAAGTTACTGTCAATGGCATTAAAGCTAATAGGTGAGCTTGGTGAATATTATGGAATAGATAAGGAGGATATGGCACATCTTGATATTAAAAATATCTTAACTTTATATTCTTCGCTATATTCTAAAAGCCCAAAGAATAGATTCTTAGATGAGATTAAAAGACATAAAGAAGAATATGAGCTAACTTTAGCATTAAAATTGCCACAACTCTTAAGGGATAGTAGCGAGATTTTTGGATTCTTTAGCCAAATGGTGTTGCCAAATTTTATATCACAAAAATGTATAAGTGCAAATGTTGCAAAAGAAAATGATACTAATTTAGATGGTAAAATAGTGCTTATTTATGCTGCAGACCCCGGATATGATTATTTATTTACAAAAAATATAGCAGGATTTATAACTTGCTATGGAGGGGCAAACTCTCATATGGCAATTCGCGCATCAGAACTTGGTATGCCAGCTGTAATAGGTGTAGGAGAGGAATCTTTTAAGAAATATTTACAAGCAACCAATATTACTATTGATTGTCAAAGTGAGCAAATTATATGTTTATAGCAATTTCACAAAGATTAATGGAAAATTCATCTTATGTGGAACTAAGAGAGGGCTTGGCATTAGATTGGGGAATATTTTTTAGAAAATATTTAAGAGATTATTTGCCGTTACCACTAAGCTATGAGATAGAGTTTAATAGATATATTCCTTATGTAAGTGGAGTTATTTTAAGTGGTGGTAATGATTTATCAACCATTGATGATAGTAGAATAAATAATAAACGAGACTCTTATGAATCTAAAATCATTGAAGAATGTATAGAACACAAAATACCACTTCTTGGTATATGTCATGGAGCACAGATTATTTCTTATTATTTTTCTTCTAGTTTTGAGAGGCAAAGTGGGCATGTTGGTAATCATAAAATAATGGTGGATAATAAAGAATATGAGGTAAATTCATATCACAATTATTGTATAACCAAGCTTGGAGATGAACTAGAAGCTTTGGCTAAGATTGATTGTAGCATTGAGGCTTTCAGACACAAGCAACATGATATATATGCTATAATGTGGCACATAGAGAGGGAGTGTGGTATGCAATATAGAGATGTTTTTGATATATGGTTTAAAAAAGTAAAGGAGAGAGTATGCAAATAATATATGCTCCAAGCCTACGAGAAATAAAAGATATTATGATAACAAACTCTACACTAGGATATGACATAGCGTTATGTGAGTGTTTAGATTCTGCGGGGGGGGGGGGCAAATATAGAGATATTATTCCTTCCTTTTTGTGATACTAAAGAAGACTATAATAAGAAATTTTTAGATTCTATAAAACATTGTAATATCAAAAGAATTTCTTCTTTAAAAGAAGGTATTGATAGTTCATTTCTAGTTAGCGATATTTCAAATATTGTATATGCATATAGTCTTTTTTGCAAAAGACCTAGTATTTTATTTCTAAATGGGTTTGATGAAGCAAAATTTGGAAATGATAGGCTTGATTTATTGCTTAATACTTGTGTATATTGTGCGTATAGTCACAAAGAATTAAGAAATATTATACAAGCTAATATGGATAGAAAAATAGGTTTTATAGAACATTTCTTAGCAAGTGATATAGCATGACTGCACAAGATAGAGTAGATTTTTATAGTAAAGAATTAAAGCAAAAAATACAGAGTGTCTTAAAAAAAGATAAGAAAAATATTGTTGTTATGTGTTTTTATGATACATATAGAAGTCAATATGGTACTTTACTAAAAAAGTTAAGAAAAAAATATAATGTAATAGCAATAGTGCCTCAAATGTTGCATGATGATCTAGAAAAAAGCGTAAATGAAGTTATTGTAGCTTATTGGAGGTTTTTTGATAATAATATAACCTATTATTTTTATTTAGATATTGATGGAATTGATTTGATACTTACTGCTGATGGTGTTGGATATGAAAACGGGAAAATTGATAGAGAGTTTTTGAATAAGAATGTTAAAAAAATGTATATACCACATTCTTTATTGTTGCCAACTGCCTCTAGTGATAGTTTTATGGATTATATAATTATCCCAACAACTATATCTAAGGATGGATATGAAAAAGCTGGTAATAAAGCAAAACTACTAGAATGTGGATATCCAAAGCTAGATTTTGCAATTTCAAATTATAAACATGAATCTAAAAATATCATTTCTTATATATCTACTTTGAAGTTTGTTAGTTCAAATGATTTAAAAACCACAAACTTGGTAGCTGGATTTGAAAGCTCTATTTTAGAATGGTTACTTGAAAATACTAGTTATAACATAAGTTATAGAGCACATCCTATGAATTCAAAGAACAATCACATAATATATTCACTAATAAAGAAGAAGTATGAAAATAACAAAAGAATCTCTATTGATATGACAGATGGAAATGTGTTTTGTAATTTTAGTGATTTTATCATTACAGATTATAGCACTAGTGCCTTTACTTATAGTTTTAGCACCCTTAGACCTTCATTTTGCATTGCACCATACAATAATATACCAGTGTATAATGAAAGTTTTCAAAAAATTGGTGGGCTTGCTAGTAATTTTAAGCAATTAGGAGAAATGATAGAAAATATAGACTTTGAATCTTACAAGCAAAAAATCCAAGAATTTAGAGATGAAATATTGTTTAATCCACTAAAGTCTAGTGATTACATATGTGAGCAAATAGATAAGATATTAGCAGGTGAATAATTAACTATCTTGCTATAATTTTATAACTTAAAGATTCTAATTAGGAAAAGTTATGAAAGCATTGATATTAGCTGCTGGATTTGGCTCTAGACTTATGCCTTTGACAGAAAATAATCCAAAATGTATGGTTGAGTATAATGGTAGGAAAATAATAGATTATGAAATAGAGGCTTTAAAGAAGGCTGGTATTTGTGAGGTTGCCGTTGTTGGTGGATATTTATTTGATACTTTAAAGAGTTATTTGCATAAATTTGACATTGCTGCATTTTATGAAAACAAAAAATACGATAAGACAAATATGGTTAGCACAATGTTTTGTGCTAGAGAGTTTTTGGAATCTTGTATTAGCACTAAGAGTGATTTAATTATCTCATATGCAGATATTGTGTATTTTAGCGATACTATATCTAAGTTAAAAGATTCTATTGGAGAGCTAAATATCGTTGTTGATAAAGCTTGGAGAAGCCTGTGGGAGAGACGATTTGCTAATCCATTAGATGATGCTGAGAGTTTAAAGATTAAAAATGGAAAAATAGTAGAATTAGGCAAGAAAGCAAGTAGCTATGATGATATAGAAGGGCAATATACAGGGCTTTTTAAAATGTCTTATAAATTTTTAAGTGATGTTGTTAAGTTTTATGATTCTCTAAATCGCTATGATATGTATGATGGAAAAGATTTTGATAATATGTATATGACTAGCTTTTTGCAAAGAATTATAGATAAATACAATAATGCAAACCCGGTGTTTATAGAGGGTAATTGGTGTGAAATTGATTTTAAGAGTGATTTGGAGATTGTTATAAATGGAAAATAATATAGAAATGTTATATAAAGTTGCACAAATTGCAATTAGAGCTGGATTTATAACTATGAAATATTATGGGAATTGCACATATGATTTAAAGAGTGATGATTCCCCTCTTACTAAAGCTGATTTGGAATCTAATGAATATATTACAGATTCTTTGCAAGAGTTTGGATATAAGATATGTTCTGAAGAGGCTATTTTGGAGTATGAACAAAGAAAAAATCTAGATTATTATTGGCTTATAGATCCACTAGATGGCACTAAGGATTTTCTGGCTAAAAATGGTGGCTTTACTATAAATATAGCATTGATACATAAGAATAGGCCCATTTTAGGGGTTGTGTATGCACCTGCATTTTATGAGTTGTATTTTGCATTAAGTGGTCATGGTGCGTATATGATGAATGTAGAAAATAGCAATAGTATTGAATTTATAAAGAGTAATAAAATAAAGCTAAATGGCGATAGAATAGTAAAAGATGATAGTCTTTTGGCTTGTGATTCTGTTTTTCATAGCACAGAGGAGACTTTAGAGTTTTTTAAAAAATATAATTTAAAAACACTCAAGTGTGGTTCTTCTTTAAAGGTGTGTTCTCTTGCAGCTGGTAAGGCTGATTTATATCCTAGATTCAATGGCACAAGCGAGTGGGATATGGCAGCATGTGATGTGATATTAGAAGAATCTGGTGGTGTTATGCTAGATTGTGTTAGCAAAGAGAAGCTAAAATATAACAAAGAAAGCATAAGAAATAACTATTTTATCGCATTTGCACGCACACAAATTGGCAAAGAAATATACAATGATTTTCTAAAATCTTAAAAATTGATTTATTATAGATTTTGTATTATTGTCAAAAATATTGTGTTTTAGGGAAGTGTTGTGAAAAATTTAATAATAGTTGAATCTCCAACAAAAGCAAAAACAATTAAGCAGTTTTTGGGCAAAGATTATGAGGTTATTGCTTCAAAAGGGCATATTAGGGATTTGCCAAAAAGAACGATGGGAATTAAATATGAAGCAGGAGAGTTTATACCTGAATATACCATTGATAGCGACCATAAAAGCATAGTTGATGAGCTAATAAAGCTAACTAAAAAATCTAAAGCAGTCTATATCGCAACTGATGAGGATAGAGAAGGTGAAGCAATAGGCTATCATATAGCAGTTGCAATAGGTAAGAAGCCAGATTTATTGCCTAGAATCGTATTTCACGAGATTACAAAAAGTGCTATTTTAGATTCATTAAAGTCTCCTAGACATATAGATATGGATAAAGTTAATGCACAACAAGCAAGAAGGCTCTTAGATAGGCTTGTGGGATATAATTTAAGCCCACTTATCTCAAGCAAGATTCAAAGAGGATTAAGTGCTGGTAGGGTGCAAAGTAGTGCATTAAAAATAATAGTAGATAGAGAAAAAGAAATACTAAATTTTAAGCCAATAACATACTATACAATTGATACTATAATGTTGCCAAGCACACCCTTTGAGCTAGTAGAATATAATGGAGAAAAGATTCAAAAGCTATCTTTGCAAGATAAAAAAGAGGCTAATTGCATTGTAGAATCCATAAAAAATTCAAAGTTTAGCATTATAAATATAGAAAACAAAAAGAAAAAATCCGCAACTCCACCGCCTTTTATGACTTCTACTTTGCAACAAAGTGCAAGTTCTATTTTGGGATTCTCACCATCTCGCACAATGCAGAATGCACAGAGATTGTATGAGGGGGTTATGACGCACAAGGGGACCATGGGCGTTATTACTTATATGAGAACAGATAGTCTAAATATAGCTAAAGTAGCACAAGATGAGGCTAGAAGCTTGATTAAAAAGCAATATGGAGATAAATATGTCCCTCAAAAGCCAAAAATATATACCACAAAAAGCAAAGGAGCACAAGAAGCACACGAGGCGATTCGTCCGACATTACTTGAATTTACACCAGAAATAGCAACACAATATTTAAAGAATGATGAATTAAGATTGTATAGTTTGATTTATAAGAGATTCTTGGCTTCTCAAATGACTGATGCAGAATTTGATTCTCAAAATATTTTTATTGCAAGTGATAATGCAAAGCTTAAAGCAAGTGGTAGGAAGTTGGTTTTTGATGGCTTTTATAAGGTGCTTGGCAATGAAGATAAGGATAATATCTTGCCAAATTTCAAAGTTGGTGAGATATTAGAGTTAAAAGAGTGCAAAGCAGTTAAGCATGAAACAGAACCTCCTGCTAGATTTTCAGAAGCAAGTATGATAAAAACCCTAGAATCTTTAGGTATAGGTCGCCCAAGCACATATGCACCTACTATTACTCTACTAAGCAATAGAGATTATATAAGCATAGAAAAAAAGCAAATAAAACCACAAGAGATAGCATTTAAGGTAGTCGAGCTACTAGAAGAGCATTTTTTCGAGATTGTAGATTCTAAATTTACTGCTAATTTAGAAGAAAAGTTAGATGATATAGCAGATGGTAAACAAGATTGGCAAGAATTATTATGTAGATTCTATGAGCCATTTATAGATAAGATAAAATCAGGCAAAACAAGTATAAAAAGTCAAAAATTAGCACTGCCAACTGGTGAGGAATGCCCAATGTGTGGTAAGGAGCTAGTTAAAAGAAGTAGTAGATATGGAGAGTTTGTAGGTTGTAGCGGATATCCAAAGTGCAAGTTTATCAAAAAGGAAGAAAAACAAGAAACTGCAAAAGAAGTAGAAAGCTTTGGCGAGTGCGAAAAATGCGGACTTCCTATGATTAAGAAAGTTGGTAGAAATGGTGAGTTTATCGCATGTAGTGGATATCCTAAATGCAAAAATACAAAAACACTAACAAAGCAAGAATCTTTGGATATCAAATGCCCTAAATGTGGTGGTGAAATATTACAAAGAAGAAGCAAGAGAGGAATGTTTTATGGTTGTGCAAATTACCCTAAATGCGACTTTATTTCAAACTTTAAGCCAACTAATAAAAAATGTCCAAAGTGCGACTTTTTAATGGCTAGTAGGACATATAGGGGCAAGGAAGTGTATGAATGTATATCATGTAAGGAAAGAATAATAAAGGAAGAAAATGACTAATGAAATTTTAGAATTTTTGGATAAATATCCTACATTTTTAGCAACTCTTGGAACATGCGGGAATCCTAGAGTAAGACCTTTTCACTCTCCATTATATATGGATAATAAATTATATTTCTGTACTGCAAAGGATAAGAATCTATATAAGCATATAAGCAATCATAGTGGCATTGAGCTATCATCTTGCAATAATGATGGGAGTGCATGGCTTAGAATAAGAGGTAATGCAAAATTTAGTGATGATTTAAAAGTAAAAGAGGCCATGTTTAATAAATATGAGTTGGTAAAGAATATATACAAAGATATTCATAATCCTAATTTTGCTGTATTTTATTTAGAAAATATTAGTGTGAATCTTAGGGATTTTAATGGTAAAAATGAGCTAATAAAGGAATAATATGAAAGATATTTTTTTATGCACAATATCAAATGTTTCTAGTGGGTCTTGTGCTGAAGATTGCGCGTATTGCACACAGAGTGCTAAATTTAACGCTGATATAGATAGATATAAATTAAAACCATTGGAGCAAATATTGCATGAAGCAAAGGTTGCTAGTGAAAATGGTGCTTTGGGATTCTGCCTTGTAACTAGTGGTAGAAATTTAGATGATAAAAGGGTGGAATATATAAGCAAGGTTGCAAGGGCAATTTTGGATTCTGGGCTACATTTACACCTAATTGGCTGTAATGGAATTGCTACTAAAGAAGCATTAAAAGAGCTAAAAGATTCTGGCATTGCAAGCTATAATCATAACCTTGAGGCTTCTAAGGGATTTTTCCCAAATATATGCACAACTCATAGCTGGGAAGAAAGATATGAAACTTGTGAGAATGCATTAGAAGTTGGGCTTGGGTTATGCAGTGGTGGAATTTTTGGAATGGGAGAAACTTGGCAGGATAGAACGGATTTATTGTATGCTTTGCAAACCTTAAATCCACATAGCTCTCCTGTTAATTTCTTTATGCCAAATGGTGCATTGCCATTAAGCAAGGAGATTTTGAGTAGACAAGAGGCATTGGAGTGTGTTAGATTAGCTAGGGAATACTTACCAAATGCTAGACTTATGATAGCTGGTGGGAGGGAGCTTGTCTTTGGAGATAATCAAAAAGAATTATTTGAATGTGGCATAAATGCTGTTGTGCTTGGTGATTATCTAACAACTAAGGGAAATACTCCAAAAGATGAGGTAGAGAGAATCAAAAGTTATGGATATAGTATTGCAACTAGTTGCGAGTGATTTATGGAAGTTGTAATTGATATAAAAAGTAAAATTTATCTGTTATTGCGATATTTGTATGCGTTTTTAAGGGGAGATTTGCTGTATTTTGCAGCAAGTCTTAGTTTTTATACTATTTTTGCCCTATTGCCAATGCTTTTAATAGTTTTTTCAATAGTTGCTTCATTGCCTGAATTTAGCAAGTATTTAGAGCATTTTAAAAATTTAGTTGTTACAAATTTTATACCTACTCATTCTGATGTATTTTTAGGATATATTGATAGTTTTTTAAAAAACTCATTGAAGCTTGGTGGAATGGGGCTTTTGTATGCATTTATAACTTCAATTTTATTTTTTAGAAACTATCAATTTATAGCTTCTAAGATTTTTCATTCTAATGCTAGAGGCTTTTGGGATTCATTGTCTGTGTATTGGACTTGTATGACGCTTTTTCCTATTGGTATTTTATTTTCTATGTATTTTAGTGCTAAGGCTTATATTTATTTAGATTCTCTTGGATATACGAAATTATTTAGTTTTTTATACACATTGCTTCCATATTTTATTACTTGGATTTTATTTTTTATTTTGTTTAAGATTTCTGCAAACACCAAAATTAGCACGAAAAACACAATTACAAGCTCTCTTGTTACTGCAGTTTTATGGTCATTGTGTAAGCATGGCTTTGTGTATTATGTGTTTTATAACAAAGCATATTTAACTCTTTATGGTTCTTTTAGTATAGTGCTTTTTTTGTTTATTTGGGTTTATCTTTCATGGACTATTTTGTTGTTTGGAATGGGGCTTAGCAGAGGAATTAACGAAGTATTTATAAAAGAAATGGAAGATACATAAAAAAGTGTGTTAAAATAGTGCATATTACATTTTACTTTTTAAAAGGAGTCATTTTTGGAACCCCAGTCGGTTATTTTGTCTATACTTGCTTTATTTCTTGTTCTTCTTAATGGTTTTTTTGTTCTTTCTGAATTTGCTATTGTTAAAATTAGACGCTCTAGATTAGAGGAGCTTGTTAAGCGTGATGTATCTGGTGCTAAGTTGGCTTTGAAAATTACAGGAAAATTAGATTCTTATCTTTCTGCTACACAACTTGGAATTACTCTTTCATCTTTGGGGCTTGGTTGGATTGGTGAGCCTGCCATTGCTAGGTTACTTGAAACACCTTTTAAATATTTTATTAGTGATAATCTTGTGTTATTGCATTCTGTTAGTTTTGTAATTGCATTTAGCTTTATAACGCTATTGCATGTTGTAGTGGGTGAAATTGTTCCAAAATCCATAGCTATAGCAAAGGCTGAAAAATGCACACTTATAATAGCTAGACCATTGCATTTGTTTTGGTTGTTGTTTTTTCCTCTAATTAAAATATTTGATTTTTTAGCCATTTTTATATTGCATAGAATGAATATAAAACCAGCTAGTGAAGGTGAAGAGAGTGTTCATTCTGAAGAAGAGTTAAAGATTATTGTAGGCGAATCCCTTAAAGGTGGTTATTTAGACACAATAGAAAATGAAATAATACAAAATGCAGTTAGTTTCTCTGATACTATAGCTAGAGAGATAATGACGCCTAGAAAAGATATGATATGTCTGTATGATGATAATAGCTATGAAGAAAATATGCATATAGTAACATCAACAAAGCATACAAGATACCCATATTGCAAAGATGGTAAGGATAATATAATTGGCATGATTCATTTGCGTGATTTATTGGAAACTATGCTTTCTTCAAATCCTTCAGAAGAACTAGAAAAATTAGTACGAGAGATAATAATTGTGCCAGAGAGTGCTTCTATATCGAATATTCTTACACAGATGAAGCGAAGACAGATTCATACTGCACTTGTAGTTGATGAGTATGGTGGGACTGCTGGACTTTTAACTATGGAGGATATACTAGAGGAAGTTATTGGTGATATATCAGATGAGCATGATGAAAAAAATGATGACTATCATAAGATAGATGAAGATTGTTATTCTTTTGATGGTATGCTTGATTTAGAGAGGGTTGCTGATGTAATTGGTATCTCTTTTGAAGATACAGAGCAAGTAACAATTGGTGGTTATGTATTTAATTTGCTAGAGAGAATGCCAGTTGTTGGTGATATTATCGATGATGAATATTGCACTTATGAAGTATTAGCAACTGAAGGTGCAAGAATAGTAAGGATTAAAGCACAGAAAAAACCTTATGTAGAATCTTTATAAAATAGGAGAATATTATGGAGTTTGTGGCAATTTTAATGGGAAGCAAGAGTGATTATAATGTTATGAGCGAGTGTGTGTCTGTGTTAAAGAAATTTGATGTTCCTTATGAGGTGATTATTAGCTCTGCACACAGAAGTCCACAAAGGACAAAGGATTATATCAAAAGTGCTGAAGAAAAGGGTGCTAAGGTATTTATCGCGGCTGCTGGAATGGCAGCACATCTAGCAGGAGCAGTAGCTTCAATGACTACAAAGCCTGTAATAGGTGTCCCTCTAAAGGGAGGTGCATTGGATGGATTAGATTCTTTGCTTTCAACTGTTCAAATGCCTTCTGGTATGCCAGTTGGGACTGTTGCATTAGGTAAAACTGGTGCTGTCAATAGTGCTTATCTAGCTATGCAAATTTTAGCATTGAGTAATTCTGAGCTAGAAGGTAAATTAAGAGAAGATAGAGTTATGAAAGCTAAAAATGTAGAATTAGATTCTAGTGATATTGAAGTAATTTTATAGGGATCATTATGGAATCTTGGGTAGTAATTGATGAGTTTGTTCAAATTTCTAAATTAGAAAAAGAAAAAGTGCTAAAGATGGTCTCAAATGGTGAGCTAAAGGGTATGCAAAAAGATGGCAAATTCTACATAGATGCAAGCAGTAGTGCAAAGGCTGTTGTGGTTAGTAGTGGTAATGCAGTAATGGTTGATAGCTCATCTCAAGGATCTTCTGTTGATAGTGAATTTGTAGAAAAAACAATAGGGACAATTTTAAGTTTGCATGAAAAAGTGATGACCTCAAAAGAAGAGACAATAAGTAGCATAAAAAGTGAGAATCAATTTCTAAAAGACGCATTATTTAATACTCAAGAGGTATATGAAGACGATAAAAAGACAATAGCACTCTTAAGAGAGCAGTTAAGAGTAGCACAAGAGGAAATTGAATTTCTAAAAAGAAAGTATAAAATGATGTGGGGTAAGGTTGTAAATCCACAAGAAAATAAAGAACAAGAATAATTGTAAGGATATATTATAAAGTTACAAAAAGAATGTTTGGAATGTCTAAAGCAACAGGTAAGTTCATCTGCTAAATTAGCACAAAGCAATAATTGTGATATTGCAATAAAAGAGGCTAATGATTTTTTAGAGGGCGATTTAAGGACTAAATTAGAACATTTTTTTAAGGATTCTAATTTAAAAAAAGACTTTGAGATTCCTCCTACTTTGGTGGCTATGCCTATATATTCTGCTTTGGCAAAGAATTTAAATAATGATGATATATATCACACTATAAAAAAAGATAGCATACAAAAAGCACGAAAAATAAAGGAATTTCTAAAGAAAGAAATAGATATACAAGATGAAGAATCTTTACTTAAGTTTGGTATTTATTGTGCTGCGCTTGGTAATGTGATTGATTATGGAGCACAATTGAAGTTTGATTTAGAAAAAGAAAAAGATTCTTTATTTAATATGCAGTTTAAATATTTTGATATTGAATCTTTTCAAGAGAAATTAATGTATGCTAAAAATTTGCTGTATATAGGTGATAATGCTGGTGAAAATGAGCTTGATGAGATTTTGATTGAAGTTTTACAGTGCTTAAATCCAAAGCTAGCAATCACATATTTTACAAGAGGACAAAGTATAATAAATGATATTACAATACAAGATTTAAAGAAAAGTAATTCAAATTTATTTAATATGTGTGATGTGGTGGATAGTGGTATTGGCACACCAGGATTCATACCTGATTTATCAAGTGCTAAAGCTTATGAAATATACAATACAGCAGATTTGATTCTATCAAAAGGTATGGGGAATTTTGAATCTTTGGAATCTTTCAAAAATCCAAAGATATTTTTTTTATTCAAAGTTAAATGTAGCGTGGTTAGCGATTATTTAAACGCAGATATTGGTAGTTTTGTATTTTTAGATTCTAGTAAATATAGGGGAAGCTATGTTGATTAATGCGACTATTTTTTCTATTTTGATTATGAGTATTTTATGTTTGTGTAGGTTAAATGTTTTATTGGCTATTTTGGTCTCTGCATTGGTTGCTGGATTTGTGTCTGGGCTTGGGTTTGATAGAAGTATAGAGCTTTTGATATCTGGTATGGCAGGCAATTTGGAGACAGCATTAAGTTATATTTTGCTTGGCGCCATTGCATCTGCTATTGCTAGAAGTAATTTAACGCCTATTTTGGTATTTAATATTGCAAAGTTTATACAAAACAAAAGAGCAATGTTTTGTTTGTCATTAGCTTTTTTTGCTTGTTTTTCGCAGAATCTAATTCCTGTGCATATAGCATTTATACCTATTTTAATACCTCCACTTTTACCATTGATGAATAAGCTAAAAATAGACAGAAGAGCTGTTGCTTGTGCATTGACATTTGGGCTTAAGGCACCTTATGTAAGTTTGGGGATAGGATTTGGACTTATATATCATACAATTCTTAGAGATCAGCTAGTGCAAAATGGTATCAATGTAACATTAAGCGATATACAAAGCGTTATGTGGATTGGTGGAGCTAGTATGCTTTGTGGTTTATTATTGGCAATTTTTGTTTTTTATAGGAAGCCTAGAGAGTATAGGGAGGATTTTGCTACTAGTCATAATTTGGATTCTATAAAAGATATTACAATGACAAGAGGGGATTATGGAGTGCTAATAGGGACTATAGTTGCATTTTGTGTACAGCTTTATATGTCCTCATTGCCTCTTGGTGGAATTGCTGGATTGATTGTTATGATAGCACTTGGTGGAATTAAATGGAATGATATTGATTTAGTTATGGAGAATGGCTTTAAAATGATGGCTTTTATTGCCTTTGTAATGCTTGTAGCGGCTGGGTTTGCAAATGTTTTAAAAGAGACTGGTTCGATAGAGAGTTTGGTTGATTTTGTATCTGGTGTTGCAGGTGGTAAGCTAGGTGGAATCTTAATTATGCTTCTTGTTGGACTTTTAATTACTATGGGAATTGGAACATCATTTGGTACTATACCTATAATAGCGGCTATTTATTGTCCTTTAGCTTTGAATCTTGGCTTTGATGCAAAGGCTATTATCTTGCTTGTAGGTATTGCAGGTGCATTAGGAGATGCAGGTAGTCCTGCATCTGATAGCACATTAGGACCTACTTCTGGGTTGAATGCGGATGGAGAGCATGATCATATTTGGGATACTTGTGTGCCTACATTTTTAATGTATAACATTCCACTAATTATTGGTGCTAGTATTGGTGCCATGGTATTATAGGAGCTTTTATGGATTATAGAGATATCGCTTGTGAGGTATTTAGTATCGAATCTGATTCAATATTGAATCTAAAAAATAATTTAACAGATGATTTTAATGAAATTATAAAGCTTATTTTATACATTAAAGGTAGGCTTATAGTTAGTGGAATGGGAAAATCAGGACATATAGGTGCAAAAATAGCTGCAACCCTTGCTAGCACAGGCACTCCTAGTTTCTTTTTGCATCCTGCAGAAGCGTTGCATGGGGATTTAGGAATGATTACTAAAGATGATGTTGTTTTGGCAATTTCAAATTCTGGCGAGAGTGAGGAAGTCTTAAGAATTATTCCAAGTATAAAACACAGAAAGATTCCAATAATTGCAATGAGTGGAAATAAGAACTCAACACTAGTTAGAGAAAGTCAATACTTCTTGGATATAAGTATCAAAAAGGAAGCTTGTCCATTGCAACTTGCACCAACTTCATCTACTACTGCTACTTTGGCTATGGGAGATGCTATCTCTGTAGCACTTATGAATGCTAGAGGTTTTAAGAGTGAGGATTTTGCTATGTTTCACCCGGGCGGTAGTTTAGGTAGGAAGTTATTAACAAAGGTTAAGGATATTATGTGTGTTAATAATCTGCCTATAGTATCTAGTGAGACTAATTTTAAAGACTTAATAGAATGTATGACAAGTGGTAAGCTTGGAATGTGTCTAGTATGTGATAATGGTAGCTTATCTGGAATTATTACAGATGGAGATTTAAGAAGAGCACTTAAGAGTGGTAACTTTGAATGTATGGCTAAAGATATAATGACTAATACTCCAAAGACAATCAATGAAAATTCAAAAGCCTCTGAAGCTGAAGAGATTATGCTTAAATATAAAATTAAAGAACTTGTAGTTTTGGACCATAATAAAAATATAACAGGAATTATTCAATTATATGATGTAGGCAATATCTGAAGTTAGCATTTTACGCTATCTTTTAAGTTTTTGGTTATTTTATTTGTTGTAAAATGTAAGGATCCTTTTACATTTTTAGAGAGGGTAACTTTTAAGAGAAGGAGAGCGTATGCAGTCAGATTCTGCCTTAGAGTATGATTACTCCATTGCAAAATTATTTTTATTTGCCACAATAGCGTTTGGTATCGTAGGATTATTATTGGGTGTTATAGTGGCGTTTCAGTTGGCATTTCCTAGTCTAAATTATTTAGCGGGAGAATTCGGAACATTTGGTCGTTTAAGACCATTGCACACAAATGGTATTATTTATGGTTTTACCTTAAGTGGTATCTGGGCTTCTTGGTATTATATTGGTCAAAGGGTATTGAAAATTTCTTATAATGAATATCCATTTTTAAAGTTCATAGGACATCTTCATTTTTGGCTATATATCGTGCTAATGCTTTTAGCTGTTATTAGTCTATTTGCCGGACTTAATCAATCAAAAGAATATTCAGAGCTAATTTGGCCTTTGGACTTGTTGGTTGTTATTGTGTGGGTATTATGGGGTGTTAGTTTGTTTGGATCTATGGGTGTTAGAAGAGAACAGACTATTTATATTAGCCTTTGGTATTTTATTGCGACATTTGTAGCAATTTCTGCACTTTATATTTTTAATAACTTATCAATTCCAACTTATTTGGTCTCTGGTGTTGGGTCAGTGCTTCATTCCATATCTTTATATGCTGGAACAAATGATGCTATGGTTCAATGGTGGTTTGGTCATAATGCAGTTGCTTTTGTATTTACATCTGGAATTATTGCATTAATTTATTATTTCTTGCCAAAGGAATCTGGTCAGCCTATTTTTTCTTATAAGCTTACTTTGTTTTCATTCTGGGGCTTGATGTTTGTATATATTTGGGCTGGAAGTCACCATCTTATCTATTCAACTGTGCCTGATTGGATGCAAACAATGGGTTCAATTTTCTCTGTTGTGCTTATTTTGCCTTCATGGGGAACTGCTGTAAATATGCTACTTACAATGAAGGGACAATGGCATCAACTAAAAGAATCTCCACTTATTAAATTCTTGATTCTTGCGTCTACTTGGTATATGCTAGCAACTTTAGAAGGTCCAATTCAGTCGATAAAATCAGTTAATGCTTTAGCACACTTTACAGATTGGATTATTGGGCATGTTCATGATGCTGCTTTAGGTTGGGTTGGATTTACAATTATTGCTGCTTGTTATCACATGACACCTAGATTGTTTAAGCGTGAGATTTATTCTAAGAAGATTATGGATATGCAGTTTTGGATTCAAACTACGGCTATTATTTTATATTTCTCAAGCATGTGGATTGCAGGTATTACGCAAGGTATGATGTGGAGAGCTACTGATGAGTTTGGAAGTTTAGCTTATTCGTTTATTGATACTGTTACTGTGTTGATACCATATTATGTTATTAGGGCTATTGGTGGAGCTATGTATCTTATAGGATTTATAATGTTTGCTTACAATATTATAATGACTATTGTTGCTAGTAAAGAGCTTCAAAAAGAACCTAATTACGCAACGCCTATGGCTGCATAAGGGGAGGGTATAATGTTTCATTGGTTAGAAAAAAATCCATTTTTCTTTACGGTTGTGTTTTTGTTAGTTTTTTCTGTTGCTGGACTTGTTGAGATATTGCCAGATTTTGCTAAGGCTTCTCGTCCTGTTGAAAATCTAAAACCATATACATTGCTTGAAACTGCTGGTCGTCAAATTTATATAGCAGAGGGTTGTAATGCATGTCATTCTCAGTTGATTCGTCCATTTAAATCAGAGACTGATAGATATGGTGCTTATAGTTTAAGTGGTGAATATGCATATGATAGACCATTTTTGTGGGGTTCTAAGAGAACTGGTCCTGACTTACACAGGGTTGGAGATGTAAGAACGACTCAATGGCATGAAGAGCATATGTATGAGCCTATGGCTGTTGTTCCCGGTTCTATAATGCCAGCTTATAAGCATTTATATTCTAAAAATGTAGATATAGATACTGCATATGCAGAAGCTTATACACAAAAGGTTGTTTTTGGTGTGCCATATGATACAGAAAACAATCCAAAAATAGGTGATTTAAACTTTGCTAGAACTGATATTTTGGCAGAAGCTAAAGTAATAGTTGATGATATGAAAGATCCTGAAGTTAAAGCAGCTTTAGAAAATGGCGAGATTAAGCAAATTGTTGCACTTATTGCGTATTTGAATAGTTTAGGTCAAAAAAGAAGGGCAAACTAAGTGGAATATGAAACTATAAGAATCATACAAGGTTATGCATATTGGTTTATAACAATAATTCTTACTTTGTTGTTGTATGGGTATATTTACCATTTGTATAAAAGTCAAAGAAGTGGAAAGATAGATTACGAAAAGTACGCTAGATTAGCACTAGATGATAACCTTGATGATGAATTAGTTGAAAAAAGAAAAAAAGATACGAAGAAGGAGAACTAAATGGAATGGTTTAACTTAGGCGATAGTATAAATCAGATCGCCTTAATTGGTGCCGTCGCTATTTTGGCTTTGACTATATTCGTCGTTGGTGGATATATCAAAAAAATGAAAGATAGCAAGGCAGATGGTGATTTAACAAATGAGGATTGGGACGGAATTAGAGAATTCAAAAATGATATTCCAATTGGTTGGGGAATCTCTTATTTGGTATTGCTAATTTGGGGATTATGGTATTGGTTTGTTGGTTATCCATTAAATGCTTATTCGCAAATTGGAGAATATAATGAAGAGGTTAAAGCTTATAATGTTAAGTTTGAATCTAAATGGAATAACGCAGATACTGAAACATTAACTAAAATGGGTCAAAATCTGTATCTAGTTCAATGTTCGCAATGTCATGGAATTACAACAGAAGGTATAAATGGAGTAGCGGCAAACTTGCTAGAATGGGGTAGAGAAGAGGGAATTGTATATACGCTACAACATGGAAGTAAAGGTTTGGGTTATGCACTAGGCGATATGCTACCAATTGCTGAAGTAGCACCTGGAATTGCTGATGATGATGAATCTAAAAAGGCTATTGCCGCTTATGTAATGGCTGAATTATCAGAGGTAAAGAAAACAAAATACCCAGAATTAGTTGATAAGGGTAGGGAATTATATGTATCAGCTACATGTATAGCGTGTCATGGAGATGATGGTAAGGGTATGGGTGGTTTGGCACCTGATTTGACCAAATATGGCACACCAGCATTTGTGGCTGAAGTATTAGAAAAAGGAAAAAATGGTCATATAGGAAATATGCCATCTTTCAAATCACAAATGCTTACAGATATACAAAAAGAAGCTCTTGGGCATTTTATATATTCTGATAAGAATTAAGGAGGATTGCTATGAATGGTATGTTTAGCTTAAATGGTCTTGGTGGGTTTTTGATTGCTGTTGTTTTGTTGTTAGCTGTGGTTTTTGTTCTTGGGTATAAGGCTGTATCTACACAAAAGGCTCAATCGCTAAATCCATATGTAATAGAAAATGCAAACAGTCTTCAGATGAAAGACAAAAACAATGCTACAAATTACAAAGAAGTTAAATAAGGAGAGTTGCCATGATTAAGTATAGTGGATTAGAGAAGACTTTATTTGTTGTTCAGCTAGTTGTGGTTGTTGTTTCTATTGCCGTTGCGTTTATACCTGATATGCTTTTATATGTTGGGTAGTTTAAAGTTTATTAAAGTAGGGCTTTTTGCCCTATTTATCGCTATCTCTGATGTCTTTGCTAATTCTTATATATTAGAAAACAAAAATCAAATACTTGATAAAACTGCAGGATTTATGAATATATTATCAAGTGAAGTTTTTGAAAAAACTGGAGTTAGTATATATGTAGTAGCATTAGATTCTCTAAATAATAAGCCTATAAAAGAAGTTGAAAGTTATTATTTACAGAATCTAAAATCGCCGTATGTTGTTTTGTTCTTTGTTAAAAACGATAAAAAAATAGACATCATAACAGATGATAAAAGCAATGAAATGTTTGATAAAAATTCTGTTTATTGGGATTATATAGTGCCACTAATTCCCAAAAAAGACGAAGAGATAAACATTCAAAGTGTATCAGCGTTTTTGTTAAATGGATTTGTTGATATTGCAGATAATATAGCTTCTTTTTATGATGTGTCTTTGGAGCATGGATATTTAAAGCGTGATTTTGTGGTGCAATCTGGTGTGAGATTGGTTTTATATATCATGCTTTTTGTGTTATTAGTTTTATTTGTATATGTGTATTTAAGGAAAAAGTAATGTCTAAAAATTATTGGCCTATGGGGATTTTCTTGTTTTCTTTAGTTGTGGTTGGGATGATTATTCTAACTATAAAAACGGCTATTAATAATCCTGTTGAGATTCAGAGAATGTGTGGATTTACTTCACAATATGTTGATGAAAATATAAATGAAATTACAATTAAAAGAAATGAGTTTTTAGAAAAATATAATATCTCATTTGAGGGTTCTAGAGATGTTGATTTTAAGTCATTTACTACTACTTTTGTAAGAATCAAAGATAAAGTTACAAATAAAATTATTACAGATGCTGAAATTAAGTTTTATCTCACAAGACCAAACACTACTAGAAACGATATGGAGCTTGGAGTAGGTGAGCTTGTAGATGGATTGTATCAAAGCCCCAGATTCAAAGTTGATATAGCTGGTAGATGGCAAATGGACGCATCGGTGAGAATAAATGATGATTATATTTGCATATCTGAAAACTATAATGTATCTAAGGTTGAATTTTAACACAGCCAAAATTGTATAGCTTTAGTTGTTTAATTTAAGATAATCATAAATCTGTTTTGAAGTTTTTTGGTTGCATAGATTTTCTTTTATACAATTTTGCAGACTACCTTCTAAGTGTTGCTTGTAGTATTGTCTTAATTGGTTGCTATGTGGTATGTTTGCTTGTGTTAAGAATCTATAAATATTAAAATTTATTAGCAAAAAACTATAATGTATATGTGCGTTTTTCATATCATAATAAGTGCTATATTTATCCTTATAAGATTCTAAGTATGATGGAAGCGTATCTGGGAGTTTTTGTGTTTTTATCTATTTTATGAGTAATAGAATTACTTCTTGTTCTGTATAGATATTTGATTTGTTTTATGATTGTTATATGTTGGCATAGTAGCAATAAAATGTGCCCAAAATCACAATCTTCATGCACTATCTCATCAATAAATCTTAGGTTGTATTTGTTAAAATATCTGCCTTAAAGCACTCGTGCCACGCAAAGGTAAAGTATCCTACCATATTTATACATTTGACATACTAAATTAAGCCCATTTGTAAATCTTTGGATTCTTGCGAACTGATCGTTAGGAGGATTGTAGTTTATTTCTTTAGTTTTATCATTGAATTCAGCAAATAGATATGCATATAAATCGCTTTGTTTATGTGTTCTTTCTATATTATATTCATTCATATTAAATCATCAGAATCTATAAAATACAAAATGATTATTTGGTAGTTCTTGTATGATTAACTTATTAATATTGGCTAAAGTAGTTTGTATGTGATTATGGCTAATAACTTAAAATGTTTTTGAAGTTGCTTTTGTGTGATTGTTTTAGATTCTTTGCTAAATGTATTTATCTCTTTAAATGATATTGTCCCTCCCTCTGCATATTTGTTATTATTTCTCTTAGATGGTTACCATGTATAAATTCTACTCCCATATTTCTAGCACTACTTAGACCACCATTTGCTTATTTATGACTAATATTCTAGAATCTATTTTTACATATTCTAGGGCTATATTTAGGCTATTATCAGTGCTTCCGTCATTTACTAAGATTATTTCAAATTCTCTATTTGTTTGATTGATAACAGAATCTAGGCATTCTTTTATATATTTTTCTACATTGCATATTGGAATAATAACAGAGTAATTCATAGTAATCCTCCTATCTAAAATTCGGTGATTGTATATATAAAGAAGCATTAAAAGCCTATAAAATGCGAAAAATAGCTTATAATACATAATTTAAAGGATAGGCTTTGAGTGATCTTGTGCGTTATAGTGTGATAGAGACAAAAAATAAGCGTGAAATTGTCTTGCTTCAAGGGCTTGGTTGTCGTTATAAGAATTGTAGTTTTTGTGATTATTATTTAGATGTTTCAGATGATATGGAGAATATTAATTTGTCTGCACTTTCTTGTGTGAGTGGAAAATATGGCATTTTAGAGATTATAAATTCTGGTAGCTTTTGTGAGCTTACTCCAAGCACTTTTGAAGTTATTAAAAAAGTTGTGTATGATAAAAAGATTCATACGCTTATTTTTGAATGTCATTATTTATATCGCGATGAAATTGTAAATCTTAAAGAGCTGTTTAGAGATTTTAAAATCAAAATAAAATTAGGGCTTGAGAGCTTTGATTATAATTTAAGAGAAAATGTAATGAAAAAAGGCATAAAAGAAGATTCGCCACAAATCATTGCAAAAGACTTTGATGAGGCAAATTTTTTAATAGGTATAAAAGGGCAAACAAAGCAAATGATTCTTAATGATATTTTATTGGGGCTTAGGTATTTTGATAGAATCTGCGTTAATGTAATGTGCGATAACTCCAAGCTTAAGGCAGATTTGGATGTGATTAGGATGTTTTGTAGCGAGATTTATCCTAACTATAAAGATAATGAACGAATTGACTTTTTGCTTGATAATACAGACTTTGGAGTTGGTTAATGAATGAGATTTTGCTAATTATTAGCTTGGTATTAACATATAGTAGTGTCGTATTGGCTTATGCTTTATTTGGTATTTATGGATTGATCGTTTTTGGGGTTTTTGCTACTATTGTTGCCAATATTGAAGTTAGTATTCTAATAGATGCTTTTGGCATTACGCAAACTTTAGGAAATGTTTTGTTTGCTTCTACTTTTTTATTGACAGATGCATTAAGCGAGATTCATGGGAAAAAGGTAGCAAGAAAGGCAGTTGGAATTTCTATATTTTTTAGCATAATGTTTTTAGTCTTTTCGCAGACATGGCTTTTATATACACCAGTTGATTTAGAATTTTTTGTAAGTTTAGAGCAAGTATTTTCTCAAATACCACGCATTATTATCGTGTCATTACTTGTTTTTGCTTTTGCTTCTTATTTGGATGTGTGGTTATATCATTGGTGGTGGAATCTAACTACTAAAATTTTTAATTCAAAAGACAAAGGGCTTTGGATACGAAATAATGGTTCTACTTTGATTTCACAATTTATTAACACTTGTCTTTTTACCTTTGGTGCATTTTATGGAGTGTATGACTTGGAAGTGATTTATAGTATTATAGTTTCAAGTTATTTGATTTTTGCTTGTATGGCATTATTGGATACGATAGCACTTTATGCTATTGTGCATTTGGCAAGAAGAAAAGGTGAAAGGTAATTAAACCTTTGCTTCTTCTCTTCTTTGTAGGTATTCCCAATATTCATCTACATTTTTCTGCCATTGTTCTATTATATGCTCGTTTTCTTTTTTGAACAAATGCTTGAATCTTGCTTGAGCACCTAGATAGTCTCTTACAGGTATTACATTTTTTGGTCTATAGGTTATTCTTAACTCTCTGCCATTTATTATTTCATACAATGGGAACACCAAAGAATCTACTGCTAAATCGCTCATTTCTATTGTTTGATTTGCTGGGAATCTCCATTCAGTTGTGCATGCACTCATAGCGTTTATAAATGTAGGTCCTTCTGTCTCAATTGCAGTTTTGATTTTTTTACTCATGTCTTTCCATTTATTTGGAGCTACTTGGGCTACATATGGAGAGCCATGAGCTGCCATTATGAAAAGTAAGTCTTTTTTCTTGTCTTTTTTACCATAGCTTATTCTTCCGGCAGGAGTAGTTGTTGTAGAAGCACCTATTGGGGTAGATCCACTTCTTTGTCCTCCTGTATTGGCATATACCTCATTGTCTAAGCATACATAAGTGAAGTCATGACCTCTTTCAAAGCAACCACTGATAAATTGGAATCCTATATCATAAGTTGAGCCATCACCACCAAATGCTACAAATTTTGGTTCTTTGTCATTGTATAATCTACCTTTTCTTTTTAGGGCTTTATACATTGCTTCAGCTCCAGCTATTGCAGTTGAGCTATTTTCAAATCCAATATGAATCCAAGGTACATCCCATGAGGTATAAGGATATACAGCAGTGCTTACTTCCAAGCAACCAGTTGATGCAGCAACTAATAAGGGATAGTTTGTTGCATTTAGCACTTCTCTTACTATGATTCCATGAGCACAGCCAGGACATAATAAATTTGCACCTTCGAATCTTTCACTAGCCTTAGAATATTGTTTTAGATTTTTAATATCACTCATGTTATTCCTTTAGTTATATCCAAGTTTAGGACCTCTAAGTCCTATAAATTGTTGTGTAGCATGTGTTATTTTGCCATTTTTTGCATCGTTATTTAGCTCACTTATAATCTCTTGTAGATTATTTTGTGTAAGATCTCTACCACCAAGTCCATATATATAGTTGCTAACAACAGGTCTAGAATCTGTCTTGTAAATTGCAGATACACCTTCATTAAATAGCATTCCCATAGCACCAGCAGGTAAACTTCTATCTAGGAATGCTACGGCTTTTGCTTTGCTTAGTGCTCTTCCTAGTGCTTCATAAGGGAATGGTCTTAGAACTCTTATGCTAACTACACCAACTTTGATTCCATTTTCTCTTGCTTTTTTGGCTGCAATTTGAGATGATTCAACGGTTGTGCCAAGCGATACAAGAATAATATCAGCATCATCTGTCATATATTCTTCAACTACACTATATTTCCTTCCAGTTAGTTGCTCAAACTCCTTGAATGTCCTTTCAATAACTGGCATAGAATTCATAATGGCATTGTGAAGTTGTGCTTTATGTTCAAAGTGCCAATCTTCTTCAGTTTGTGCTCCATATGTTGCAGGTTTGTCAAAGTCTAGCATTGCATTTTTGGGCTTATAGTCTCCTATAAACTTATATGCTACTTCATCTTTTAGCGGTCTTACACTTTGTGCAGTGTGTGAGCATATAAATCCATCTTGATGAACCATTGTAGGAATTCTAACATCATAGTCTTCTGCAATTTTAAAAGCCATAAGATTGAAGTCATATGCTTCTTGCGGATTGTATGTGCATAGGTTTATCCAGCCTGCATCACGCCCAAGATACATATCAGAATGATCACCATTTACATTTAATGGACTAGCTAATGCACGATTTACTACATTTAACACTATTGGCAATCTCATACCAGATGCTTGATATAAAACTTCTACCATTAGTGCGAATCCTTGTGAGCTTGTAGCAGTAGCAACTCTACCACCAGCAGCTGCAGCACCAACACAGCCACTCATGGCAGCGTGTTCTGATTCAACCATTATAAATTCACCATCTATATATCCATCTGCTAAAAAACTAGCATAGTTTTGCACTATCGGCGTAGAAGGTGTTATAGGATATGCAGATACTACATCTATTTGTGCTTGTCTTAAAGCATGGCTTGCAGCCATGTTTCCATCCCAAACTTCTATTTCTTGTAATTCATATTTTTCAGCCATGTTAATCCTTTTTCTTTTCTTCTTTTGCTGGCCATTTTGCTAGTGCGTTTTCATTTGTTTCATAATCGCTAAACATAAGAAGTGATTTTGGATTTGTAGGACATACATCTACACACACACCACAGCCTTTGCAATGCACATAATCAACCCCAGTCATTTTTTCATCTCTTACAAGTATTGATGAATCAGGACAATAAACCCAACAAAAATAGCAATTAATACAATGATCGTGGTTATAAACAGGCTTTTCTACTCTCCAGTGTGCTACACTTGCTTTATATGAGCTATCTTCTCTGTATTCTCTATCGCTTGCATGTTTATCAACCATGTTTGAGCCATTTTTTTCAAATGGAAACAATACTGAACCAATTTCAAATTCATTCCAACCTTTGTGTTCCATGATACCTCCTATTTTACTTCGTTGTATGCTTTTCTTATTACATCCATATTTGCATCAATTATCTTTTGCGGAAGTTTTTTACCAAGCACTTTTTTAAAAGATTCTAAGAAAAATTCTAATTCTAGGCTTTTTGAAATCTTTAAGAATGCACCTAGCATTGGTGCATTTGGTATTGATTTGCCAAAAGCCTCTCTTGATAATCCTATACAATCTAATATATACACTTCTTTTCCCTTTAGCTCTGGTTTGCTTTCTAAAAATTCATCTTTGCTTAAATGAGTGGTTATTATGTATTTTGTTGTTGGTTTTTCATTAGCACAAATATCTGTGATATATGTTAAACCTGGATCTATAACTAATATATAATCAGGATTCATAAATTTCTCGTGGTTTAAAATTGGATTATCATCAATTCTGTTGTATGCAGTCATAGCAGCACCTCTTTTGGCTGAACCATAAAACGCAAATGCTTGAACCTCTTTGCCAGTTCCTGCAATTACATCAGCCAAACCCTTAGCACCAGTAACAGCACCTTGACCTGCTCGACTATGCCATCTAATCTCTAGCATGTTATGCCTCCTAAATAACTTGTATTTATATTATTGTAAGCAAGAGGCACTTAAAAATTACTTTTTACAGAATAAAAGGTAAAATAATATTTATCTTTATAGAAATTGATAATATTTATAAAATTTCTCAACATATCCTATTTTATCCCTAGTATTTCTTTTATTTTTAATATAGCATACAATGAATCTTTTTCTATGTTGCTTGTATATTTTTGTAACAATTCTACACTTGCATATCCGGTTGTTACTGCAATAGAGTTTATATTTGCGTCATTTGCTGCTTGTATATCAAGTTGTGTATCGCCTATTAGGTAAATATTGTCTTTAGCTATGTTTTTTGAGATTGCATTGATTGCTTTTATTACAGGCTCTTTGTTTGGTTTTGGGTATGTTACATCTTCTCTGCCTATAACACATGAAAAATATTTCAATAATCCAAAGTGTTCTAGCAACTCTTTGGAGTATTTGCCAGTTTTTGTTGTTACTATGCCTAAATGTGCAAAACTATAAGCCTCAATAATCGAATCTTTAGCATTTGGAAGTAGATTCGTTTTTATATTACATATTTCTCTATAGTATTTTTTGTAAGATTCAACATAAGTAGGTATTGAATCTTTTGGCACTTCTAATGCTTCAAACATATCTTCTAGTGTGTATCCTATTTTGCTTGTTAGTATTTCTAAATTTGGTTTATTTTTGTTGTGAGATTCAAATACTTTGTTGAAACTCTCACATATTGCTTCAGTTGAATCTATTAATGTCCCGTCTAAATCAAATAATACAATTGTTTGTTTCATATCGTGTCCTAAAAATAATATTTTGAAATTTACATTTATTTTGCTTTAAAAACGATAGAATCTAGGCTTTAATTTTTAGGAATGGTGATGTCAAATATTTATTCTAAACTTATAAACAAACTTACAAAAAGACCACTTAGCATAAATGAGCTTGAGGTTTTATTGAGTGATTTGGATAATTATTGTGATGCTAGTTTAGAGTTAGAATTGTTACAATCAAGCGGTTTGCCACTTGTTTTTATAAAAGATCAGGTATTTTTAAAAACAACACTAACGCAAGCTACCCTAGATAGTTATTGTATAGTTGATATAGAGACCAATGGACATAATCCACAGCTTCACCAACCAATAGAAATAGGAGCTATATTATACAAAGAAGGTAGAGTTGAGAGAACTTTTAGTAGCCTAATTTTTTGCAAAGAGATTCCACAAGCAGTTACTAAACTAACTGGAATCACACCGGATATGCTAGTTAATGCACCGCATTTAAAGAGTGTATTGGAAACTTTTAGAGTGTTTTTAGGAGATTCAATTCTTGTGGCACATAATGCTGATTTTGATTTTAATTTTTTAAGCCAATGTTTGGATTATTATGATTTTGGTGCTTTATATAACTTTAGAATATGTACAATAAAGTTAGCAAGAAAGCTAATAAAATCAGAAAGATATTCACTTGGCTATTTAAATGAATTTTTAGAAATTAATCATTTTCCTTTACATAGAGCTTATGATGATTCAGTAATTGCATTTGAGATATTTAAAAAATGTCTAAAGTTGCTACCTAAGAGCATATACACCAGCCAAGATTTGATACAATTTGCAACCCAATAAAGCAGGAGAATCTTAAGATGAATACAAATAATTATCCTAATAATTTTGAATATTTTCCAAGTCCATGCTATGTGCTAGAAGAAGAGAAACTAGAAAAGAATCTTCAGATACTAAATTATGTAAGATTAAAAAGTGGAGCAAAGATTTTATTGGCTTTGAAAGCTTATTCTCTATGGAGGAGCTTTGGTTTAATAAGACAATATTTAGATGGTATAACAGCTAGTGGAATTTATGAAGCAAGATTAGGTTATGAAGAGTTTAAAAAAGAGGTTGCAACATTTAGTCCTGCTTACAAAAAACGAGAAATGGAAGAACTAGTAAAAATTTCAAACCATATTATTTTTAATTCTTTTAAGCAGTGGCGTAAGTTTAAAGACATAATAGATAATGAAAATAAAATTAGAGAAAGTGAAAATAGAGAATTAATTGAAGTTGGACTTAGGGTGAATCCAAAATATAGCGAAGTTACACCACCTATATACAATCCTTGTATCATTGGTTCTAGGCTTGGGATTACGCCAAAGGAGTTTAAAAAAGGTGTTAGTAAATATGGGTTAGATGGTATAAGTGGGATTCATTTTCATACTCATTGTGAGCAAAATAGTGATGCATTAGCTAGAAGTTTGGAACATTTTGAGAAGCATTTTGGTGGCCATATTGCAAAAATGAAGTGGATTAATTTTGGTGGTGGTCATCACATTACAAGGGCTGATTATGATGTTGAGCTTTTGGTGAAAATTATTCAAGGATTCATTCAGAAGTATAAAACAGAAGTGTATTTAGAGCCGGGAGAGGCGGTTGGTTGGCAAACTGGGTTTTTAATAGGAAGTGTTATTGATATTGTGCACAATGGAATAGATATTGCTATTTTGGATATTAGTGCCACAACACACATGCCAGATTGCCTTGAGAT
Source organism: Helicobacter sp. WB40 (assembly GCF_027859275.1). Taxonomy (NCBI): domain Bacteria; kingdom Pseudomonadati; phylum Campylobacterota; class Epsilonproteobacteria; order Campylobacterales; family Helicobacteraceae; genus Helicobacter; species Helicobacter sp. WB40. The sequence goes on from NZ_JAQHXS010000007.1 coordinate 96,933, forward strand.
GCCATATAGACCAATGGTTAGAAATAGTGGTGAAGTAAAAATAAAGCACAAAAAAAATGGTAAGCTAAAGCTTAAAGGAGAGAAAAAATATTGCTATCGATTCGGTGGCCCTAGTTGTTTGGCAGGTGATGTAATAGGCGATTATAGTTTTGATGAACCACTTAAAATTGGAGATAAAATAATCTTTGAAGATATGATACATTACACAATTGTTAAGAATAATACATTCAATGGAATACCTTTGCCAAGTATAGCAATGATAAGCAAAGAAGGCAATTTTAATATTTTAAAAACATTTGATTATAGTGAGTATAAGAATCGAAATAGTTAGATTTAAGCTTATATAAACAATTTTTAGTTAGAATTTTTAGTTTTGTAACTAGTATTACACTTTGTATTAAGGAAAATTATTATGATGCATAAAAAAATCATATTGTTAGTTTCGTTGTTTTTAGCATTTGTTGTTAGTGGTTGTTCAAGTGGAGATACGCAAAATGTTGCTAAAAATTCTTCAATACCTGTTGAAGTTTATAATGTAAAGCAAGAAAATGTGGAAGTTTCATTTGAGTATCCAACTCAATTAAAAAGTATCCAAAGTGTTGATATTTATGCAAGAGTTCAAGGGACATTGTTGCAACAAAACTTTATTGAAGGCACTTTTGTTAAAGAAGGTGACAAGCTCTTTAAAATAGATCCAGCAAGATATGAGGCAAGTGTTAATATAGCTAAGGCTCAATTATTATCAGCTCAAGCTACCTTTAAAGAAGCAAAGAGGGATTGGGAGAGATCAAAGAAGCTTTTTGAAGAAAAAGCATTAAGCCCAAAAGAAAGAGATCAATCTTTATCTGCATATGAGAGTGCATTAGCAAATGTAGAAAATGCAAAAGCTAGTTTAGATAATGCAATGATTGACTTAGAATATACAGATGTTATTGCTACTGCAAGTGGAAAAATAGGTATGAAAAATTATGACATAGGTGATTTAGTAGGTATTGCAGGTGGGAACAATGTTTTAACCACGATAACGCAACTTGATCCAATACATGCAGAATTTTCAATTCCAAACAATGATTATTATTTCTTGCGGAATCTAAATAGAGATAATATTAAAGTTACATATATATTGCCTGATGGTAATGATTATAAAGAGAAGGGCAAGATTGATTTTATAGATAATGTAGTAGATTCAAATACTGCTACTATAAAGGCTAGAGCAATTGTGGCAAATACTGATAATTTGCTTGTTCCAGGTGAATTTTCTAGGGTAAAACTTGATGGATTTGTAGCCGAAAATGCAATTGCGATTCCTCAAAATGCTGTTATGCAAAATGCACAAGGTAGTTTTGTCTATACAATTATAGATAATAAAGCCACTATCACCCCAGTAGTATTAGGAAATGTAGTTGGAAATAAGTTTTTAGTTAAGTCTGGTTTAAAAGATGGAGATGTTGTAATTACAAGTCAGCTAATTAAAATAAAACCGGGTGCTAGTGTAACCACAATTGGTGTCAATAAGTTTGAAACTAAATAAGTTAATGTAAGGTTTTTAAAAAAGGTTTTTTATGTTTTCTAAATTTTTTATTAATCGTCCGGTATTAGCTATGGTTATGTCAATAGTCATAGTAATTTCTGGATTATTATCCATGGTATCTCTTGCGGTTGAAGAGTATCCACAAGTAACTCCTCCACAAGTTGTGGTACAAGCTACATATCCCGGTGCTAGTGCAGAGGTAATTTCAAGTAGTGTGGCAAGTGTGCTAGAGAGTAGTATTAATGGTGTTGAAGGCATGATATATATGCAAACTTCATCTACTTCAAGTGGAACTCTTAGTATTAATATATATTTCACAAATGAGACAGATCCAGATCAAGCCACCATAAATGTAAATAATCGTGTCCAATCAGTGCTTAGTTCATTGCCACAAGAAGTTCAAAGAATGGGCGTTAAGGTAGACAAAAGATCATCTACAATTTTGGCGGTTTATTCTTTATTTTCTGATGTTCCAAACCAAGATGCAACTTATATTGCAAATTATGCTGCGATTAATATTTTAGATGAGTTAAAGAGAGTGCCGGGGGTTGGTGATGCTACATTATTTGGTAGACAAGAGTATGCAATGAGGATTTGGTTATCGCCAGACAAACTTACAAAATATAATCTAACCCCTTCTGAAGTAATTGCATTAGTGCAGGAACAAAACTCACAATTTGCAGCAGGTGCATTTGGACAAGAGCCTGTAAGGTCTGATTTAAACTTCACATATACGGTTACTACAAAAGGAAGATTTGTTGATGCAAAAGAGTTTGAAAACATATTAATTAGGACTAATCCTGATGGTTCATCTTTGTATTTAAAAGATATAGCAAGGATAGAACTAGGTGCCGAAGATTATAGTGTTAATGCTTTTTATAATGGGCATTCTGCAGTTGCATTTGGTGTATTTTTACAACCAGGAGCTAATGCACTTAATGTAGCAGAAGGCGTAGAAAAGAAGTTACAAGAGCTATCAAAAAGCTTCCCTGATGGTATGCAATATAAGATTCCATATGATACAACCGCATTTGTGAAGGTTTCTGTGCAAGAGGTTGTAAAGACATTTTTTGAAGCCATAATACTTGTTGTTATTGTTATTTACTTCTTTTTGCAGAATTTTAGGGCAACTATTATTCCAGTCTTAGCGGTACCCGTTTCTATTATAGGTGCATTTGCAGGTATGTATTTACTTGGATTTTCGATTAACTTACTTACGCTATTTGGACTTATATTGGCCATTGGTATTGTTGTTGATGATGCAATTATTGTTATTGAAAATGTTGAGAGAATAATCCATGAAGAAAAGCTAAGTGTAAAGGAAGCAACAATTAAGGCAATGGACGAAATAGCAAGTCCAGTTATTGCTATTGTGCTTGTTTTATCAGCTGTTTTTGTGCCTGTCGCATTTATTGGTGGGTTTTCTGGTGAGATATATAAGCAATTTGCAATCACTATAGTTATATCTGTTATTATATCTGGGTTTGTTGCTCTTACGCTGACGCCTGCATTATGTGTGTCTATTTTAAGCACAAAAGAACCAAAGCCTTTTAAAATAGTGAAGAAGTTTAATGTATTTTTTGATTGGCTTACACATAAATTCACAGAAAAGGTAGCAAATGCTATTAGGAGAGGTACTTTATACTTGGTACTTTTTGTTGGTTTGATTTTTATTACTTATGGATTATTTACTAGAGTTCCTACTGGATTAGTTCCTGCTGAAGATAAGGGTATTTTGCTAATTTCAGTACAATTGCCACCTGCAACTGCATTGAGCAGGACAACTCAAACTATTGGCTTTATGGAAGAAACCGTAAGAAGCAATCCTAATGTAGATTCAATTATGGCTCTAGCTGGATATGATTTGTTATCTAGTGCTACTAGAACATTTGGTGGTACTGCGTTTGTTAAGCTTAAAGATTGGGACGAGAGAAAAGAAGATTCGCAACACTCTGCTTTCTTAGCAAAAACGCTAACAGGACAACTTATGCAAAATCCAAATGCTGTTATTTTTGCATTAAATCCACCTCCAATTATGGGACTTAGCTTGACTGATGGCTTTGAAGCCTATATTCAAGATAGAACTGGTGGATCTATACAAGATCTACAAAAATACACTCAAATGGTGTTAGAAGTAGCACAGAATCGTCCGGAGCTAACTGGAGTTAGGACAACGCTTAGTGCAAGTGTGCCTCAATATAATGTAGAACTAGATAGAGAAAAGGCAAAATCTCTTGGTATAAGCGTTGTTGATGTATTTTCTACTTTACAAGCAACATTTGGAACTTATTATGTAAATGACTTTAATTTGTTTGGTAGAACCTATAAGGTAAATATACAATCTGAAAGTAGCTTTAGGGAATCTCCTGCTGATTTGAGCAAGGTTTTTGTAAGAACAAATAAGGGTGATTTAGTGCCAATTAGCTCTATTGTAACTTTTAAAAGGGTGGTTGGACCTGATATTTTAGAGAGATTCAACTTATTCCCTGCTGCAAAATTAATGGGTGATGCAACTGCAGGATATTCTTCTGGTGATGCATTAAGGGCTATTGAAGAAGTGGCTGCTGAAGTCTTGCCAGATGGATATACGATAGCATTTTCTGGTAGCTCATATCAAGAAAAAGCAAGTAGTGGAACTGGTGCTGTTGCATTTATTTTTGGTTTGATATTTGTGTTTTTGATTCTTGCGGCACAATACGAAAGATGGCTAATGCCTTTAGCGGTTCTAACCGCTGTTCCTTTTGCGGTATTTGGTGCTATTTTTGCTACATGGCTTAGAGGATTAGAAAATGACATATATTTCCAAATAGGTCTAGTAACTCTAATAGCCTTAGCAGCAAAGAATGCAATTTTGATAATAGAATTTGCAATGCAAGCTAGAGAGCATGAAGGTAAAGATATATACGAATCTGCAATTGAAGCAGCAAGACTTAGATTTAGACCAATTGTTATGACTTCTTTAGCATTTACTATAGGGGTTCTACCATTAGCAATTAGCACAGGTGCTGGTTCTGCTAGTAGGCATGCAATAGGAACTGGTGTTATAGGTGGTATGTTGGCAGCTACATTTATTGCTACATTTTTCATACCTTTATTTTTCACATATTTTGCGAGATTTAGTGAGTTTTTAGCAAACCTAAGGAATAAAAAATGAAATTAAAAATTATATCTTTAATATCTTTATTGTTGATTTTTGGAGGTTGTTCTCTATCTCCAAAATATGAACAACCACAAGTTAGTATCCCTAGTAACTTTACAGGAGAGAGTGCAGATTCTAAAATTAGTGTTGCTTGGTGGAAAGACTTTAATGATGAATATTTAAATACTCTTGTTGATGAAGCATTGAAAAATAATTATGATTTATCTTTAGCTATGAGTAGAATCTCTCAAGCTAGAAGTCAGTGGAGCTATGCTAGAAGCGATAGATATCCAAATATAGGTGCTAAAGGTGAGGCTACTAGAAATAATGGAAATATGAGCAATCCAGTAAGTATGGGTGATAATTATAATAATTTTTCTTTAAGTGCTGTTTTGAGTTTTGAACTTGATTTGTGGGGTAGGGCTAGGGATTCTGATAGGAAAGCTTATGCCATGTTATTATCAAGCAAGGCCAGTAGAGATACTATTAAGCTTAGTTTGATTTCTAATGTTATTCAAAGTTATTTTGGTGTTTTGGTTCTTAACAATCAAGTAGAAATTTCAAGATATACCCTAAAGAGTAGGACTGAAAGCTATGAATACAGAAAAAAAGAATATGAAATAGGGAAAATACCAGAAATAGATATGCAACAAGCAAAATCAGAGATGGCGTCTGTAAAGGCTCAAATGCAAAAGTTATTAATGGAGCAAAATGCAGCCCAAACTTCACTTATGATTCTTCTAGGTAGAAATCCGCAAGAGATTTTTGATCTAAAATTGCCGACAGAAGCAAAAGCGTTGCCAAAAGCACCGGTTATGCCTATTGGACTTTCATCTACTTTATTGGAGCAAAGACCAGATATAGAAGTAGCAACACAGAATCTAAAAGCATCTAACTTTGCAATTGGTGTTGCTAGAAGTGCATATTTTCCAACTATATCACTAACGGGATTAGCAGGATATGTAAGCCCACAATTAAATAATCTAATGCAAAGTTCATCTTCAACTTGGAATTATGGTGGTAACTTTGTTGGTAATCTCTTAGATATGGGTAGAACAATGGCTAATGTAGATTATGCAAAAGCACAACAAGAAGAGATGTTGCTTACATATGGACAAGTAGTAAGAAATGCATTTGGAGAAGTTAGAGATTCATTGTTTAACTATTCTATGAGTGGCGAGAGGTTAAAAAGCTTAGATGACCAAGTAAAGGCACTTAGGAGAACATTAGTCTTAGCAGAGCTTAGATATGCTGAAGGATATACTAATTATTTAGAGGTTTTAAATACGCAAAGTAGCTTGTTTGCAGCAGAATTGACTTATCAAAGTGCCGCATTGGAGAACTTGAGTGCTAGTATCAATGTGTATAAGGCATTTGGTGGTGGTTGGGATAAAACCAAATATGTACAAGAAGAATAGACTTTATTAAGATGCAAAATTATTTTAAGGAATAAAAATGTATTTTTTTGGTAGAATCAAGACTTTTAATTTTGAATTAAGGTTATATAATTAATGTCCGAAATTATTGGTTATAAAGTCAATGGCGAGATAATTGATACACAAAGCATAGGAAATATAGATTCTAAAGAGCCTATTTATTTTGATAATTCTGAAGAATCTCTCTATATTATGAGACATACTTGTGCGCACTTAATGGCAGAAGCTATAAAGATTCTATATCCAGAGGCACAATTTTTCGTCGGTCCTGTTGTAAATGAGGGATTCTATTATGACTTTAGGGTGAATCATAAAATTAGCGAAGATGATTTAAAGACAATAGAAAACAAAATGAAACAATTAGCCAAAAAAGGCGAAAAATTAGTTAAGTATTCACTTCCTAGAGATGAGGCTATAGAGAAATTTAAAAATGATGACTTAAAACAGGCTGTAATTAGTAGAATACCTCTTGGAGATGGAACCCTTAGCATATATTCTCAAGGAGAATTCGAAGATTTGTGTAGAGGTCCTCATTTGCCTACTTTAAAGCTACTTAATTCATTTAAGCTAACTAAAATAGCAGGTGCCTACTTATGTGGTGATGAAAACTCTGAAATGCTAACTAGAATTTATGGTATTGCATTTGCTGATAAGGATAGTTTAAATACATATCTAAGACAATTAGAAGAAGCAAAAAAAAGAGATCATAGAAAAGTTGGTATGGAGCTTGGATTATTTACCTTTGATGATGAAATAGGAGCAGGGCTACCAATATGGTTACCAAGTGGTGCTAGACTTAGGCGAAATATAGAAAATTTGCTAACACAAGCACTAATTGAGCGTGGATATGAGCCAGTTAGAGGACCAGAGATACTGAAGAGTGATGTATGGAGAGTTAGCGGACATTATGCAAATTATGGTGAAAACATGTATTTTACCACTATTGATAATGTAGAATATGGCATAAAGCCGATGAATTGTGTTGGACATATTAAAGTATATCAGAGCTCACCTAGAAGTTATAGGGATTTGCCTTTGAGATTCTATGAATATGGTGTTGTTCATAGACATGAAAAGAGTGGTGTTTTGCATGGGTTGCTTAGGGTTAGAGAATTCACACAAGATGATGCACATATTTTCTGTCTCCCAAGTCAAATAGGTAGTGAAGTTAAAGATATTATCGAATTTACACAAAAAATAATGAATGCATTTGGCTTCAAATATGAAATGGAAATTTCAACTAGACCAGAAAAATCAATAGGTAGCGATGAAGTATGGGAAGAGGCTACTAATGCATTAAAAGAAGCATTGGATGAATATGGTATAGACTATGCAGTTGATGAGGGTGGAGGTGCATTTTATGGTCCAAAGATAGACATTAAAATCACTGATGCAATAGGTAGAAAGTGGCAGTGTGGGACTATACAAATTGATATGAATCTTCCAGAGAGATTCAAGTTAGAATATACAGCTGATGATAACACTAGTAAACAACCAATAATGATACATAGGGCTATATTGGGCAGTTTTGAAAGGTTTGTTGCTATTTTAACGGAGCATTTTGGAGGAGAATTTCCATTCTTTGTTGCACCTACTCAAATTATTATAATTCCTATATCAAATGTACATACTGCATATTCTTTAAAAATAAGAAATGAATTGCTAAAATATGGAGTATATTCTGAAATAGACAGCAAAAATGACACTCTAAATAAGAGGATTAGAAACGCAGAAAAGCAAAGAGTGCCTATGATTTTGGTTCTTGGAGATGAAGAGGTCAAGAATAATAGTGTTGCTATTAGGGATAGGAGAAATAAGGAACACTTTAATATGGATTTAGTTGAGTTTATAAAATTTTCAAGGGAGAAAATGCGTGAGGTTAGCTTTTGAGTAAGAATACAGATGTAATGTTAAATGAGGATATTGATTTTCCAGAGGTTCGTTGTATAGGTGATGATGGTGAGCAGTATGGCTTGATTAGTTCAAGTGAGGCTTTGAAAATTGCAGAAGAAAAGGGTGTTGATTTGGTTTTGATAGCGCCAGATGCAAAACCTCCTGTGTGTAAGGTTATGGACTATGGTAAGTTCAGATACCAGCAAGAAAAGAAACTAAAAGAAGCTAAAAAGAAGCAAAAGCAAATAGAAATAAAAGAAATCAAGTTATCAGTTAAAATAGCTATCAATGATATAAACTATAAAGTAAAACATGCAAAAGAGTTTTTAAGTGAGAATAAGCATGTTAGATTCCGTGTATTCTTACGAGGTAGAGAGGTAAGTGAGCCACAAGTTGGCTTTGAAGTGTTAAATAAGGTTGCTTCTATGCTAGAAGAAGTTGCCAATGTTGATAAGGATTACAAGATAGAAGGACGATATGTCAATATGCTTGTAACGCCTAAAAAATAATTTATCTTATGAAAGGAGAAAGCAATGCCAAAAATGAAAACAAATCGCGGTGCAGCGAAGAGATTTAAAATTAAAAAAAATAGCATTAAACGCGGATCTGCTTTTAAAAGTCATATTTTGACAAAGAAAAGACCACGACAAATAGCTAATCTTAATGCACCTAAGCATGTTCATAGTGCAAATATTGAATCTGTTAAGAAAATGCTTTGCATGGGTTAAAAGTTGCATAATTTTTATGTTATCCCCCTATTTTAGGGTAAGTTTGATTATATATCACACCTTTTAAGGTTAAGGAGAAAAAATGGCAAGAGTAAAGACAGGTGTTGTAAGAAGAAGAAGACATAAGAAAATCTTAAAATTAGCAAGAGGTTTTTATAGTGCTAGACATAAGCATTTTAGAAAAGCAAAAGAGCAACTAGAAAGAAGCTTATGTTATGCATTTAGAGATAGAAAGCAAAAGAAAAGAGACTTTAGAAGATTGTGGATTGTTAGAATTAATGCTGCTTGTAGGATTAATGCAATTAGCTATTCTAAGTTCATGTTTGGTCTTAAGAAGGCTGGAATCTCGCTTGATAGAAAGATATTAGCAGATATTGCGTTAAATGAGCCTAGCCACTTTGCTAAGATAGTAGAGAGTGCAAAAAAAGCTCTGTAAGGATTCTTCTTAGAATCCTTTGTTTTTTGATGATATAATTTTCCTCTTAGTAGTTTTGTACTTCTCTTAATTTCGGTATTCTTATCTTTATTGTTGATTATAAAGCTTTGTTTTGGAAACTGCATGAAGTGTATTAATAAATTTATTATCCACAAGATATCTGAACAAAATAGTAAAAGGTGGTTATAGTTAAATTAGTGCAACTTGATGTGTGATATAATTATCACTTATTGTTGCCTATAGTGTGGATTTATAAATGTTGTATCTGTGCTAATTGTGGCAAATATAAATTTAAAGGTGTAATATGAAATTATTTGTTGTGTTTTTATCTTGCATTAGCTTTATTTTTGCTAGTGAGATGATTGTTAAGCAGAATGTGAGTGTTGGCATAGAAGTATTGCTTACAGATTATGTGGCTGATGTTAATATTCTATCAAGCGAAAAGCTAAAGAATACAAAAAATCTATCAACTGCTACTAAAAATGAAATAATTAAAACATATAACACTATAAATGAGCTAATAAAGCAAAGCTCAATATGTAGTGGAGGGGAATTTTCTATAAATCCTTATCATACATATAATAATGGAAGCAGGGTGCAAAGTGGTTATGATAGTATGTATAGTTTGAAATGTAAGTTTAACGAGGAAAATAAAGGGATGTTCAATACTATGTTAAGCAGTATAGAAACTATTGTTTCGAAAAACTCATTTCTTCAATTGCCAATTCCAGCGATTACCAAGCAAGCAAGTTATGAATCTCAAAATGATACTTTAAAACAATTAAATAATAAAATGATACTAGAGGCAATATCGTTAGCGAAGGAATATTCTAATATTTCACATAAAAGTTGTTATGTAAAAGAGATTAATTTAGATAATAATAGAAATGTAATGCCAATGCTTGCAAACGATTCTAGAGCCGAAAATGAACTAAGCGGAATCTCTATGCCAGTTAAAAGCAAAGAAATGCAAAAGTTAAACGGATTAGTAATCTTTGCATGTAAATAGTTAGATTCCTAGCAATAAAATTTCCCATAATTTATCAACTTCATTGTCTTCTAAAAATTCTCCGTTGCCATTTAGCCAATGGAGGATTTTACTTTTATTAAATAAAGTCCCATTTATGCATTCTTTGTGTGCAGCAAGTATTCCTCTTAGTATTATAATTTTATCATCATTTAGGATATTATTGCAGATTAGACATGTATTTAGCGGGTTATTTCTTCCTTCAAAATTTAGTAATTTAGCATACAAACTTAGCATACATCGTTTTGGTTCTTCTTTATTGAGTCTAATAGCACCATGTTCTAAGTGATCAAAATAAAAGCTGTCTATATTACTTACATCTTGTAGATGAGTATTTAGTAAGGTTATATATTGTTGCCAATAGTATCTTTTGTGTGAGTGTATTTCCCAATCAAACGATAGATGTGATGGTTCTCTTAATTTACCTAGATTCTTTATATCTCGTTCTATTATAAAGTCTATTTTATGTCCTATATGTATCGTGCTGTGTCTAGCACCATAGAATCTATAAAGGGTGTATAGATGATTTGTTGTTATTATTTTTACTAGCAAGTCTTCATCTCTTACTTTATGTGTGTGAAGTATATAGCCTTGCATTTAGATTCCTATAAACCATTTTCCCTAAATTAAAACTTGATTTTACAATAAAAATAAAAAGAGTGTTAATTCTAAAAGCTAAGATCCAACTTAGTGTTGAAACTTAGACTTTTAAGAAAGAAGATTGTGAAGAATTGAATTTATTCCTCCCTTAGAGGGAAGAATCGCTTACCACCACATACCTAGTCTTAATAGACCTGAGTGAGATGATGTATCACTTGAATAGTTACCATTGTAGTTTAGAGAAACTTCAATGTTATTAGTAATCATATAGCTTAGACCACCTTGAACATATTGATATGTGCTTGGTAGATCAACTGTTTGGCTAATGTGATTATTATCAATTCTTATAGCTGTATCAATATCACCTGTGAAGTTATTTTTGATACCTGCACCAAAGTTTGTGCTAAATACTGGTGACCATTGAGCTAACCAGCTAAATCCAATCTTACCTTGGAATAGGTTTGCATCACTTTCATCATAGTATTGGTTACCTAGTATGAAGCTATCAGTATTTAATCTATCATAGCTTATACCAATTTCTGGTGAAATTACATGTGAATCTGTTAGATAGAAGTTAATACCTAGATCAACACCTGCACCAAAGTTTGCACTATCTACACTTGCATCACCTGTTCCACTTCCTGCAGTTGAACTTCTTGTAACATCTGAATTAATAAGAGCAGCTTTAGCTATAGCTTTTACATAGTATTCTCTGCTTTCTGTTCCACCTAATACTTTATAGTAGTTTAGACCACCATAGAATGTTAAGTCATCTTGCTTGTATGATGTGTATCTAGCACTTGTATCATAGCTACCACTTTCAAATCCGAAGAAGATACCAACTATACCTGCATCATATAGATTCTTTTGAGCACCAGCAATAAGACCATAAGTGTTACCTTCTAGGTTTTCAAATCCACCTTGTAGATCCATGCTATCTGCTGTATAGTAAGGTATTGCATAGAAATATGTATCTCTATTTGTTGTTGCACTATATGCATCTGTAGAGATTTGAGCATATTTAGCTAGGCTTTCAAAATTAACATCACTATCATTGTAGCTAACTTGTTGCATTCTATTTGTTTGATCAACTGTAGCTTGGATAGCTGTTGTTGTAATTGAATCAATGAATAGAGATCTTCTAGCACTAACATTTGTTAGACCTTGAGCTAGGATTGCTCCAGCACCATTTGCTACATCAACACCAACAGAGAAACCTCTTACTCTCTTACCATCACCCTTTTCAGAAGTAATTGTATCAATGAATGTATCACTAATAGTATATAGATCATCTTGGATTGATAAGTTAGCAGATGTTAAACCTAGACCACCATTAACTGCAGTAGCAGTATCATCTAATGTATATGTTAGTGTTCCAGTGCCACTTGCATCTGAAATTTTCCACTCAGCAGAACCAACGCCTGTTAATAGACCATCACTACCAACACCATATACTAGATTATCTATATTATATACTTGACCAACTTCAAAGCCTTGATCTGATAGATCTAGTACTATAGATTTATCCAGGAAGTTTACATTTTCAAACTTACCACTACTACTTGTAGCTACATAGATATGTGAATTAGCATTCATCTTATTAGTATCTGTGTTAGCACCAGAACTTATATTTGTAAATATCCATTTACCTGCAGGAGTAGTCATATTTGAATTATCAGTTCCAGTATCTGCACCACTACCATCTGCTGGAGGAGTTACTTCTGCAGGAATAAATGTGCCTGATAGATATCTCTCATCACTTACTCTGTATGTATATCCAGGAGTGTTATTAAATGTTGATGCGCTTTCATTTAGAGTTAGTTTCCAAGATTCGATATTAACGCTTGAAGTTTCACCATCAACACCAATTTGAGCTTGCTTATAGTTTCTAACATCTACTGAACCTGTGTTATTAATAGAAATAGCTGCACCACCACTAGCTAGAAGTATAGCACCTGTTCCATTTTGAGCACCTATGATTTTACCAGTATTTGTTACTCTTACACCATCTACTAGATTAATAGAATTGCTTCCCTTAGCTAGAGCTATTGTTCCTTTGTTATCTAGTAGCTTATTGATTGTTCCAGTACCAGCATATACAATTGAACCTGTCTCATAGTTTCTTAGATTGTCGATTGTATTATTGTTAGTTAGACCAACTTTACCAGTATCAACATTTCCAAGTGCAGAGTAGTTATTTAAGCTTGTAATAGAACCAGAAGCAGATATAGTGATACCATTTACAATTGTTCCATAGTTATCAAGAGTTCCAATATGACCACCACTATTGCCACCAACTAATATTTCAGCAATTGAACCTGTCTCATAGTTAGTAAGTGTATTAATATTTGCAACAGAAGCATCTAGTTTGCCACCATTTAAAATAATTTTTCCAGTAATTGTTCCTGAGTTATTAAGAGTTCCAATACCATTTCCACTAACATCAGTTAGGTTGATATTACCATTAATGCTTCCAGTATTATTAAGTGTAGCTAT
>NZ_JAQHXS010000008.1:0-12732 GCF_027859275.1 Helicobacter sp. WB40
TTATTAGTGATGTAAATAAGAAAAGATTCTAGGAGTCTTTTCTTATTACCACAAATATCTTTGAAAGGCTTAGTTTTTATATAATATTTGTCTACATATTAATTGTAATTCTTTTTATTTCATAGGTTTGAGTGTTTATAGAATCTTTTCTTAAGTGAAATTCATTTTATAATGCAATGGCTTATTTGTATAGAGCTTCAAAGACTATACTATGTTAATATCTCTCTTTATGTGAATAACTATTAAATAATTTGAAAAAATACAAATCATAAAAGCACAGCGTATGATTAAAATAGGTATGCGGTGGAATAGTAAGCTACAATTTATATAAATCTTTAAATAGTATTTTTAGATTATTTATAGCGTTTAAGTAATGTGTTTTGGGTTTTATACAATTATTGTCTATATTGAATCTATCTTTATTGTGAGTGATTAAAGGGTTATTTTAGCTTAAAAGTTACAGAATGTGCTAGTTTAAACAAACCAAAAGGTTTGTAAAGATTTATCTTAGAGATTCTATGAAATAAGCTATATCTCTCATGTCATCTTTGCTGTATCGTTGTGCTATTTGATTTTTGACGAATCTTGATTGACCTTCGAATGTTTGGTTTTGATAAGTTCTTAGCTCATCTACTATATCACTTGCTTTCCATGTGTTAATTGGTTTTCTTGTTGCTACTGATGTTTCAGCCTTTTGACCATGACAGCTTGCACAATCTCTTTTGTATAGTTTTTCTCCATTTTCTTTGTTTGCTTGATATGCTCTTGTGCTAGTTGGATTACCAGTGCCAAGCAAGCTATCCACAAAACTTTTTTCTTGTGGTGTTAGATCATCGTTTTCTCTGACTATTTTTATATCTTTTGAACCTAGATTTTTAGAATATTTTTTTAGTATTTCTCTAATTTCTTCCCCAAATTCACCTTTTAGTTCAAAACAAACACATTCATTCGCACTTATAAGATTCATGCTTAGCAAAGTTGCAATTAGTAGTTTTTTCATAGAAGTCCTTTTTAAGTTTGCAATTTTGCCAAAATAATATTTTTTGTTTCATTAAAAGCTACTTTTAGCTAGTGTATTTTATAATTTCTTAACCTGAGTGAAACGAATTTTGTAATTTTAGGGTCCAACATAATAATTGTTTTTAGCTGTATAGATTTCTTTGTGTGTTTGGTATTTTCGTTATTAGTCTCTTAAGTTGAGATGAGAATCTGCCCCTAATTTGAAGCTTATGGCTAAGTTTTTTGAATTTTAGGACCACAATCCTATTATATTCGCTCACTTGGGGGCTATTGTGATTTTTAAGATTTTTTGTAAGTTTTACAAATCATAATACAAAGGTAGTGCATGAAAATAGTGATAGTTGGCAGTGGTGGAAGAGAATACTCAATCGGCTTGGCATTAAGCAGTGAATCTAAAGTTAGCAAGATTTATTTTTATCCCGGAAATGGTGCTACTTGTGAAATTGGGGAGAATCTAGATTGCAAAAATGATGATGAGTTTGTGAGCTTTGTTATAGATAATGATATATCTTTAGTGATAGTTGGACCTGAAGCACCTTTGGTTGATGGTTTAGCTGATAGGTTAAGAGAGAATAATATTTTAGTCTTTGGTCCTAGTAAAAATGCTGCAAGATTAGAAGCCTCAAAGGCATTTATGAAAGAGTTTGCAAAGAGGCACAATATTCCTACTGCAAGATTTTTGCAAACTAGCAGTTATGATGATGGATGTAATTTTATTGATAGTCTGCAAGAGCCAATTGTAGTTAAAGCCGATGGATTGTGTGCTGGTAAGGGGGTTATAATTGCACAGAGTAAAGATGAAGCAAAAAGTGCATTAAAAGATATGCTAGATGGTTCTAGTTTTGGCGATTCTGGTAGGCTTGTTGTTATTGAAGAGTTTTTAGATGGATTTGAGTTATCTGTATTTGCTATGTGTGATGGAGAGGGCTATATAGTGCTTCCAGCAGCACAAGATCACAAAAGGCTATTAAATAATGACAAAGGACCAAATACTGGCGGTATGGGTGCTTATGCACCATCTCCACTAGCTAGTAGTGATATTATTAAAAAAGTTGAGCAAAATATAATTATTCCAACTCTAAATGGTATGAAAAATGAGGGCAATCCGTTTAGCGGAGCGTTATTTTGTGGAATCATGGTTGTAAATGGTGAGCCTTATTTGCTTGAGTTTAATGTAAGGTTTGGAGATCCAGAGTGTGAAGTATTAATGCCACTTTTTGAAAGCGGTCTATTGGATTGCTTTTTAGGTTGTGCAAAAGGAGATGTAAGAAGTGTGAAGTATGCTTTAAGAGAGGGTGTTTGTGTTGGAGTGGTTTTAGCCTCAAAAGACTATCCTTATAAATCATCTAAAGAAACAGAAATAAGCATAGCTAAAAATGATAATAAAAATACATTTATATCATTTGCTGGAGTTAGAAATGATAATGGTAAATTATTGGCAAGTGGCGGTAGAGTGCTTGTGTGTGTTGGTTATGGGCAAGATGTGCTGAGTGCTAGAAATAATGCCTATAATTTAGTAGAAAAGATAGAATTTTCTGGCAAACAATATAGAAATGATATAGCATATCAGGCGTTATAGGGTGTTTTATGAATGTGGATAAAATAGAAGAAATTTTAGCTAGAGAAGAATTTGAAGTAGCTCCAATTTGGAAGAGAGTGTTAGCGTATTTGATAGATGATTTGCTTATCAGTATGGTGCTAATTGGAATTTATTGGGATACTATAATGCAAAATGTAAATGACCCGGAAGCTTTGATATATGTGATTTCTAGCTCGTGGTTTATATTGTATGTAATAAGAGTTGCATATCAGGCTATTTTTGTGAAGATGTATGGTGCTACAATTGGAAAAATGGTGGTAAAGATTCGTATAATTGAGGTCGAATTACTAGATAATCCTAGTTGGAAGCAGTCATTCTTACGTTCATTGCTTAGAGCATTGAGTGAATTTTTAATGTATTTACCATTTTTCTTTGTATTTACAAACGCTATATATCAAAGCTTACATGATAGAATCTCTAAGACTTTGGTAATTAATTTTAGGTAGGCAAGCAATGAATTTAAAGACAATTAGCATAGCTGCATCTATTTTTATGGTATCTAGCCTTTATGCACAACCATCGATAAAGAAATTTAACGAAAACCAACAAGCAGTATTTGAATTTCTAGCTGATGATATGCAATATAGCAAAACACTTGTGATTGGGAAAGGTAATGCAACTGTTATTAATCTTGATTATCTAATTACAGCAGATGAGGCAAATTATGATACTAAAACTGGTGAGATAACACTAATAGGCAATGTAAGTGCTTATAAGGGTAATTCACTATTTTTAAAATCAGATAGCATAAAAATAAAGATGCAGGAGAATTATTCATTTTTAGAGCCATTTTATTTGCAAGATTCTGCTAGTGGTATTTGGGTAAGTGCTGATGAAGCAGAGTTTAATGATACTATTTATAGGACAAGTGATGCTTCTGTTTCATCATGTAGTATAAATAATCCTATTTGGTCGCTAAAGGCAAGTAGTGGCGAGTATGATACACAAAAGGAATGGATGAGCTTATGGAATCCTAGGCTGTGTATTTATAATATGCCAGTTATGTATTTTCCATATTTATCTTTTTCTCTCGGATTTAAGCGAAAGAGTGGGCTACTATATCCTTTATTTGGTAATTCAAGAGATGATGGATTTTTATATTCTCAACCAATTTTTATAGCACCTAGTAATTTTTGGGATATGACATTTGCTCCACAAGTAAGAAGCAAGAGAGGTGCTGGTTTTTATAATGAATTTAGATTTATAGATGATAAAGATGAGATTTTGTGGTTGAATCTTGGGTATTTTGCAAATAAAAAAGACTACCAAGAAAGATATGATTTAGAAAATAGAAACCACTATGGATTACAACTAAAGTATGAACGAAAAGATTTACTAAGCAGCGAGGATTCATATTTCTATGAAGATGGAATGCATGCAGATATTTCTCAAGTATCTGATATTGATTATTTTAGATTGCAAAATAACAATGCAGAAGACAAGACTGATTTACAAGGGAATCTATTAACTTCTAGATTCAACTATTTTCTAAAAAGCGATAGTGATTATATCGGGCTTTATGCTAGATATTATTCAAATTTAGAGCAAAACAGCAATGCAAATACAATTCAAACCTTACCAGAGATTCAGTATCATAGGCAAATAGATAATATTCTTGTAGATGATTTATATTATTCATTTGATTATAAGATTACAAATTATACTAGAAGAGAAGGGTTTAGTGCTACTCAACAGCAAGTATATTTACCATTTATTTATACAAAAGAAGTGTTTGATGATTATTTGAATCTATCAATATCGCCCGTAGTTTATGCTACAGCTGTTGATTATAGCAGGAGTAATTTTGATTCTGGTAGATATGTGAATAATCACTATGTATTTAAGGCAAATACGGATTTGATGAAAAGTTATGACAACTTCGGACATACAATTAATTTAGAGGCTAAATATATAATGTCTGGCTTTGATTATAAAAGTGGATATTTTGATCAGTTTTTTGTCTTGCCCGGTTCTGATGATGAAGTTGAATTAAGTATTTTTCAAAGTTTTTATGACAATGATAATAATCTAAAATTATCACACAAATTAAAGCAATATTATTACTTTATAGATAATGGTGAGAAAATAGGAGAGCTTGAATCTGAATTGGAATATTTTTATGACTATCACTGGAGATTTCTAAGTAGTATATTTTATAACCACACAGAAGCAAGGATTAGCGAAGCAACCCATCAAATTAGCTATACAAATAATGATGAGTTAAGTTTATTTTTTGGACATTTTGTAAGAGAGAGATTTGCAAGAGAAGACTTATCGCAGTGGAGATTTGGCGAGGCTAATTATATAAATGCAGGATTTTATAAGTCGTTTGCTTATTTTGATGTTTTTGCTAATATAGGCTATGACTATAAAGAGGATTATTTTAAGACTTGGAGTGTTGGTATAAATACTCAAGTTAGATGCTTTAAGCTTGGGCTTAAATATGCAAGTGAAGTTTATCCTACTTTGACAACTAGAGGTGTCGAAGCAAGAGATGATAAATATGTGCTTTTAACACTAGAATTAATGCCATTATTAAAAAATGGTCTAAAAATAGGTAGCTAATGATATTGGAAAATTTAAATCACCCAAGTATGAGAGATACTATTTTTGAAGATGAAGATGACGCATTTCAAAAATTAATAAACAATATGCCTCTTTCGTTTTTAAATACAGAAAAAACAATAGTTGTTGGTATATCTTTTAATGGTATTAGATTCGCGTATAATTTATCGCGACATTTAAAAGTTCCTTTTACATTTCTCTTTGCTGCACCAATTTATGCACCAAATAATTCAAATTGTGAAATTGCAATGGTAACAGAGACGCAAGATGTCGTGATCAACGAGCCATTGGTTAAGTGTTTTGAGATAAGTTTGGACTATATTTATGGAGAAGTTCAAAGAATATATGAAGATAAGATGTTGCCTATGATATACCAATACAGAAAGGGCAATCCACCAATCTCGCTTGATGAAAAAAGAGCATTAATAGTAGATATAGGTATAGATAGCGGACTTACTTCAATGGCTGTTATAAAATCAATGATAACGATGCATGCAAAAATTGTAAATTTTGTCTCACCTGTAGCACCACTTGATGTAGTAAAAAACTTGGAAGATGTGACTGATGGAGTGTTTTGTTTTTATAAAACAAACAAATTTGTAGATATAAAATATTATTACAAAACCTATCCAAAAGTAGAAGACAAACAATTAGATGAAATTTTCACGCATATGTAAGGAGAAAATATGAATGAAACAATAATTGGCAATGAATCTTATGTGTTTAATAAGTTTGCAAAGCAAGCAAGTGGAAGTGCATATTTAAAGCAAGGAAACAATGTCCTTTTAGCCACCGTTACAATAGATACACAAGAAATAATAGAAGAAGATTTCTTGCCCCTTACTGTGCAGTATATAGAGAAATCTTATGCAGCGGGTAAGTTTCCCGGTGGCTATGTAAAAAGAGAAGCAAAACCGGGAGATTTTGAAACCCTAACTGCAAGAATCGTAGATAGAAGTTTAAGACCGCTATTTCCAAAAGATTATTGCTATCCTACAAACATAACTATTTTGGTGCTTAGTGCTGATAGTGAAGCTGATTTGCAGATTTTGGCACTCAATGTTGCTTCTGCTGCATTATATGTCAGTGAGATTCCAATATCAAAACCTGTAAATGGAATTAGAATAGGACTTATTGAAGATAATTTTGTAGTTAATCCAAAAACTCTAAATAATAGCACTTTAGATTTGCTTGTAAGCGGAGTTGATAGCGATTTGTTAATGATTGAGATGAGGACATTTGGTGGTAGTCAAAATGGCAAATATACTGCAAATGAATTAAAAGAAGAGGAGCTAACAAGAGCATTAGAATTAGCTAAAAGCGAAATAGAGAAAAAAAGCAATGCAATAAAAGAAGCTTTTTTACCATATAAAAAACAAGAATTGTTTTTTGAGGTATTTAAGAAAAGTTTTGTATGTGAGAGTATAAAAACATATATTGCAAATCATCACTTAGATGAGTTAAAGGGAGTAATAGAGAGCTTATCAAAAACAGAGAGGAATTTGCAACTAAATTTATTTATAAAAAAAATCTTAAACAAATGGAGAGAAGAAAACCCTAAAGACATTGAATCTTTAGAAGAGAGGGTATCACAAAGTGTGATGTCATTGAAGCGGGATATTATTAGAAGCATGATTTTAGATGATAGAAAAAGGGCTGATGGTAGGGCATTAAATGAAGTTAGACCTATAAGCATTGAGACAAATTTCTTGCCAAAGACACATTCTAGTGTTCTTTTTACTAGGGGACAGACACAAGCTTTAGTTGTTGCTACTCTTGGTGGTGATATGGATGCACAAAGTTATGAGCTTTTAACAAGCAAGGGTTTGAAAGAAAAATTTATGTTGCATTATAATTTTCCACCATTTAGTGTAGGAGAAGTTGGTAATATAGGGGCACCAGGTAGGCGTGAGCTAGGACATGGAAATCTAGCAAAGAGAGCATTAGAATGTAGTGTTGAAACAAGTCCATATACAATAAGGCTCGTTTCTGAAATTTTAGAATCAAATGGTTCATCATCTATGGCGACCGTTTGTGGTGGATCTTTGGCGCTTGCTGCAGCTGGGATTCCGTGTAGTAGCTTGATTGCTGGGGTTGCTATGGGACTTGTATGTGATGGTAATAGATATGCGGTTTTAACAGATATTATGGGTTTAGAAGACCATGATGGGGACATGGATTTTAAAGTTGCCGGATCATTAAATGGTATAACTGCCATGCAGATGGATATCAAGCTTGGTGGCTTGAATCTAAACATCTTAAAAGAGGCACTCTCTCAAGCTAAAGATGGCATAAAGCATATTCTAAGCATAATGGAAGAAGCAAGGGAAAAAATTGTGTTAAATGATGGTGTGTTGCCTAGAATGGATAGAATCTTCATAAATCCTAACAAAATTGTAGAGATAATAGGACAAGGTGGACGCACGATAAAAGACATAATAGAACGATTTGGAGTTAGTATAGATTTAAATAGAGATAGCGGTGAAGTGTGTGTTAGTGGAGACAATAAGGAAAAGATCAATAATGCAATAGAGTTTATAAAAGAGATAGCATTAAAAGAATCCGCACCAAAGATAAATCCTGAAGAAGAATATAAAGTAGGTGATAAATATCAAGGTAAAGTAAAGAAAATAGTTGAATTTGGAGCGTTTGTTGAGCTACCAAAAGGATACGATGGGCTATTGCATGTTTCAAAATTAAAAGATAAAAATCAACTATTAACCCTAAAAGAGGGGGATATGCTATCAGTTCAGATTCTTAGCATAAACAAAAACAAAGTAGAGCTATCTTTAGAGGATTAGATCTCTTAGGAGGTTTAGATGCAACAGAAGGTTTAGCTTTTTGTGCATCTTTTTAATTATTTTTTTGTGAGCCTGTGAATTTCTCCATTGTAACGCTTGTGCTTGAGTTTATATCTTTTTTTCTTAGCACTTTGTATATTGTAAGAAAAAATATTTTTAAATCAAGCATGAAACTTACATTATCAACATAATATACATCTAGTTTGAATTTTTCTTCCCATGAGATTGCATTTCTACCATTTATTTGTGCCCAGCCAGTAATCCCAGGCATAACCTCATGTCTCCTTGCTTGCTCTTTAGAATATAGAGACAAGTATTCTGCAAGCAGTGGTCTAGGTCCTATAAAACTCATATCACCCTTTAATACATTAAAAAGTTGAGGTAGTTCATCTAGGCTTGTTTTTCTAATTATTTTGCCAAAGCCTTTTAGCCTAATCTCATCTGATAAAAGCTCCCCATTTTCATCTCTTTCATCACTCATGGTTCGGAATTTATATATCTTAAATATTTTACCATTTTTGCCCGGTCTATCTTGGCTAAAGAGTATTGGAGAGCCTAGTTTGTTTTTAATTAATATAGCTATTGTTAATATTATTGGCAAGAAGCATATTATTAGTATTAATGCAAAGAATCTATCAAGTATTGGCTTTATTATGTGTGGGTAGATTTTAAATGTATTTGTTTCTTTGTCTTCTATTGTGTCATTATATAGCTTTAAATATGAAGCAACTATGGATTCTACACCAAATTCATTGCATATTTTTTCTCTGCTTTTTTTGCCAAATTCTTCTCTTAAATTTTTGTCTTGTATTAGAGTTGTGATTTTTGATTCTAAATCCTTATAGTCGCCTACATTTACTAAAAATCCATTAATCCCATTATCTACAACCTCTCTGCAACCAACTGCATTTGTGGTAACTATTGGCTTTGCCATGCTCCCTGCTTCAAGTAGTGTTCTAGGAATCCCTTCTCTATAACTAGGCAATACAAAAATATCACATATTCCAACAATATCCCTAATATCGTCTCTAACCCCC
This sequence comes from Helicobacter sp. WB40, assembly GCF_027859275.1. NCBI lineage: Bacteria > Pseudomonadati > Campylobacterota > Epsilonproteobacteria > Campylobacterales > Helicobacteraceae > Helicobacter > Helicobacter sp. WB40. Next base: position 9,024 of record NZ_JAQHXS010000008.1, read on the forward strand.
AAATATCTGACAAAATCAGTGTGCAAAGATTCTTCGTTCATAGCAGAAATATTGCCATTATCAACACCACCAACATATAAAAATACAACATCTTTGTATTTGTTAGTTATTTCTTGTGCAGCTTTATAGTATTCTACTACTCCTTTGTGCTTTATTGCCCTAGCTATCATTAGGATAACGCAAGAATCTTTTGGTATTTGTAAGTTTTGTCTTATTTTGTCTTTCTCATCACTGCTTAGTGGAGAGAATATTTTAGTATCTATACCAGAACCTTTTATTAAGATTGCTTTTTTAGATTCAATAATGCCTTTTTCTACATATAATGTTAAATCATCATTATTTTGAAACAACACTTTGTTTGCTATTTTAAACGAGATTCTATTTAAAGTTTCTATTATTAGTCTTATTATTTCTGTTTTGAAAGTTTTTTGTATATAGAAGCTCCCAAGACCTGTTAGGCTATTTATTATACAATCAAGCTTTGCTAGTTTTGCTGCAAATGACCCATAAATATTTGGCTTTAGCATAAATGTATGGACTATATCTGGCTTTTGCTCTTTTAGTATTTTTGAGATTTCAAGTATTGTTTTTATGCCTGATATTGGATTTAGACTTGCTCTATTTATTTCGTAGCTTATTGCTTCAATTCCGTGTTTTTGAAACTTAAAAAAGCAATCACCATGCGGTATTAGTGCTATTACTTTATGTCCATTTTTTACTAATGCTTCCATTATTGGCAGTCTGAAGTTATATAAGTTGGAATCTGTGTGAGATAGAAATAAAATAGTCAAAGAAATTTCCTTTTTTATACAATTATATCAGAATCTTAAATATGCTATAATCAGCGCATTTTAAATAGGAAAGGTTACATGGAAGAAGAATTTCCAAAAGAAGAAGAGGATTTTTTAAGCAAACCAGATCATGATAGTGTATTGCAAAAAGTATGTGCAAATATAGATGCAAATAATGGTTCTATAAAAGAGCTAAAATATGGTAAAGCCTCTGTTGTGCTAGAGACTAGTAGCAAGATGGTTATGGATAAAACAGGGCTTATACACTCTGGCAATATATTCTCAAGTGCAGCATATAGTGCAATGCTTGCGGTAAATCACCCAAATGCGATAGTAATCGGTGCTGAAGTTAAGTTTCTAGCACCAATAGAACTTGGCAATGAGATTACTTTTAGGGCAGAAACATTACAAGAAGATACAAAAAAGCGTGAGGTAAAGGTCGAAGGATTCGTGCTTGATATAAAGATATTTGATGCAATGTTTTATGTAGCTGTATTTGACAAGCATGTCTTAAGTTTGCATATAGTTAAAGAAATGGAAAAGCGAATGGATTAATTATGAATTTAAAGAAAAAAGTTGATTTACACAATCATACAAGCTTATGTAATCATGCAAATGGCACAATGGAAGAATATGTGCTTAGGGCTATTAAATGCGGGATTGATGTGTTTGGGTTTTCTTGTCATAATCCTATGGACTTTGATAGCAAATATAGAATGAGTTTTGAAGCTTTATCATTCTACTTAGATGAATATGAGCGACTAAGAGAAAAATATAAAGACAAAATTGATCTAAAAATAGGGCTAGAGATAGATTATATGCCAGAATTTTTAGATGATAGAATTTTAAAGCTTGATTTGGATTATAAAATAGGCTCTATACACTTTTTAGATGACTGGGGCTTTGATAATCCACAATTCATCGGTGAATACGCCAAAAGAGATATTAATGATTGTTGGAATAAATATTATGTTAAAACAAAAGAAATGGCACAAAGTGGTCTGTTTAATATAGTCGGGCATATGGATTTACTAAAAGTGTTTAACTATAAGCCAACTTGCGATACAGGTGATATATTAGATGAAGCATTAGAGGCAATTAGAGATTCTAATATGGTCGTTGAGATAAATTCATCTGGGTTTAGAAAAAGCGTAAAAGAGCAATATCCAAGCTTAGAGATTCTAAAAATGTGTAAAAGTAAAGGAATCCAAATTACATTTAGTAGCGATGCACATGAATTAGAGCATATTTTTTACAAAAGAGATGATATAGAAAATATAGCAAGAGAGGCTGGATATAATAAGTGTGTATTTTTTGAAAAAGGTAAAATGAAGTTTGCAGAATTTTAAATCAAATATTAGGTAAAAAAGCGTAAAATTGCCTTCTTTGACTAGCGGAGGGTATATGTCTCTGGTGGGCATCGTGGGCTTCAAACCCATTTGAGTGGATAGGTGTCTATTTGCTGGGGAGTTCGATTCTCTCACCCTCTCGCCATTTTTAGGGTTTTTTTGATGAAATTAGATAAATTAAATAATAAAACAATTATCATTGGTGTTATATTCTTTTTATGGATTTTAGAAATTTTTGGTGCAAGTGGTGCATTAGGTGGATTTGGAGAGGGATACTCTAAGTTACATTATTTTTTATTTGGATATTTGGGTTATGTTTGGTTGTTGGCTTTAGGATTTTGTGTCTATAGAGCTAAAAATATACCAAGTATAAGCGAATTATCCAAGCTTAAATTTACAACGCAAATGCTAGAAAAAGCACTTAGCATCGTTATTTTAGTTCTTACTATTTTATCATTGCAGAGTTTATTTATTGAAGATTCTGGTATTTTTGGTATAGCTTTTAATTCTGTATTACAACCGATAATTGGCAGGATTGGCGTATTTTTTGTAATTATTTTTATGTTTGTTTTTGGTTATGTGCTATGGAGTGGAAAGGGTGCTATTGAGATTTTTAATAATTTCAAAAATGATATTAAAAAAGATTTGCAAAACATTAAAAAGACAAACTCTAAAAGCAAAGAATTTAAACTTAAAACGCAATCTATAGAAGAGATATTTTTACGCATAAAGGCGTTTTTCACACCAGTAGTAAAAGAAAATAAAGATACAAAAGAAATACAAGAAGAAGCCCCAAGAACACTAACTTTAGAAGAATTAATAGAATATGATAAAGAAAATCATGTATTAAGTAGTAATAAGCACGTTAAGTTTGATTTTAGCGATGAATCTGCAAAGATAAGTGAAGTAGAGCAAGAGCAAGAAATAATTAAAGAAGACGATAAAGAAGAGATTCCAACTAGCGTGGATATTAAAGATGATATATCATCGAAAATTAGAGTAATACCAATCCAAGAGGCAAAAAAGCAAGGGTATGATACTTGGCAATTTCAGCTAGATTCAATGGCTACTTTGGAGAAGTTTAAGAATCTTGAACGATATTTACAATCCAAAAATATAGAAGAAGAAACAAGCCCAATCAAGCTTATAAAAGTGGATAAACAGGAAAATTATGCAAGTGAAATAGTGGATATTCCAGATGAAGTCTCAATGCAATATGCACAAGCTAGTAGCACAATAAAAGAAGAAAAACCAAAACAAGTCATTAAATCATATCCTCAAAAACTATATGCAGCAATACCATTTAGCTCATATTATGAAAAGAAGCAAGAACCAAAAGATTGCCTAGTTGCATGTGATGATGAGGTAAATGAGATTTTAAACGCTGTTGCAGACGATTTGCAAAAAGCACACAATCTAACAGAGGAAGTCAAAATCAGTGAAGATGACTATATAGAAAATGATATGCTAGAGATACAAAGTGCTCTAAATAATGAACTACAAGAAGCATCTAATATCATTGAATCTGCAAATAATAATGAAGGCTATGTGGAAAATGAGATAGTGGAA
>NZ_JAQHXS010000008.1:12830-98082 GCF_027859275.1 Helicobacter sp. WB40
AATCTGTGGAATCTGTGGAATCTGTGGAATCTGTGGAATCTGTGGAATCTGTGGAATCTGTGGAATCTGTGGAATCTGTGGAATCTGTCCCAGTTTTCAATACTATACCAATGCCAGTGTATGGATATGTGCAACACAATATGGAAGAATTTCACAACACAAATAATATCTTAGCAGATAAGATTCAAAATATTGCCATACAAAAGACAATGCCAAATATCGCACAATCACAAGAAGCAATGGTGCAAAATATAGCACCACATATACAACAAAATATAGAACCCAAAGAACAAATGCATAATATAAACGCCCCTAGTGATACTAATGTGCAACCACCGCGAAGTGAGCAATTAGAATCCCAAATAACTAAAGAGCAAAATATTCAACAAGAAATTAGCCAAGATCTAAAAAGTGAAAATACACTTCAACTAATACAAGATTCTAGTGTGGAAAATATGCAAAATTATGAAACTAGACAAGAGAATATAGTTGAAAATTTTGTACCTCAAGTCTTGGAAGGTTCTAGCAGTATAGAACAGCTTCCAAGAGAAAATCTGGAGTTTGTATTGCCTAAGTTAGGATTTTTACAAAAGGGCAATGATAGTGTAGAAGAGATAGATGAAAATGAGATTGATAGAAAAATCAATGAATTGCTTGTTAAATTAAAGATGTTTAAAATTGATGGAGATATTGTAAGAACATTTTCAGGTCCGATAGTAACGACATTTGAGTTTCGTCCTAGCCCAAATGTAAAGGTATCAAGAATCTTGAATTTACAAGATGACTTAGCTATGGCACTAAGGGCTAAGACAATAAGGATTCAAGCTCCAATACCAGGCAAAGATGTAGTTGGTATAGAAATACCAAATAGCACCATAGAGACTATATATCTGCGAGATGTATTAGAGAGTGAAGAATTTAGAGAATCTGAATCTCCATTAACCCTAGCACTCGGGAAAGATATAGTTGGAAAACCTTTTATAACAGATCTAAAAAAGCTACCACATTTACTAATTGCAGGGACTACAGGGAGTGGCAAGAGTGTAGGAATAAATGCGATGATATTATCTTTGCTATATAGAAATACACCAGATGAATTAAAGCTTATAATGATAGATCCTAAAATGCTAGAATTTAGCATATACAATGATATACCTCATTTGCTAACTCCAGTAATAACGCAGGCAAAAAAGGCAATCATGGCATTAGATAGCTCTGTAAAAGAAATGGAGAGGCGATATACCTTAATGAGTGAAGCAAGAACGAAAAATATAGAAGGTTATAATCAAAAAGCGCAAGTAGAAGGATTTGAGCCTTTTCCTTATATTGTAATTATTATTGATGAATTAGCAGATTTGATGATGACAGGTGGTAAGGACGCAGAAGTGTCCATATCTCGTCTAGCACAAATGGCAAGGGCAAGTGGAATCCACCTAATAGTAGCTACACAGCGTCCTAGCGTAGATGTTGTAACAGGACTAATTAAGGCAAACTTGCCTTCAAGAATTAGCTATAAGGTTGGACAAAGAATAGATTCTAAAGTGATACTAGATACTTTTGGTGCTGAATCTTTACTTGGTAGAGGAGATATGCTTTTTACTCCTCCGGGTGGTGGATTAGTTCGTGTACATGCACCTTGGAGCTCTGAAGTAGAGATTGAAAAAATAGTTGAATTTATAAAGTCTCAAAGAGCACCACAATATGATGAAAGCTTCATGCCAAGTGAAGATGATAATATAAGCGTTAGTTTAGATGGTGAGACTGATGAGCTATATAATGAAGCAAAAAGAATAATACTAACAGATAGAAAAACATCTATAAGTTATCTGCAAAGAAGGCTTGGTATAGGATACAATAAAGCAGCAAACATAATAGAACAAATGGAAGCAAAGGGATTTTTAGGTCCTAGAAACTCAAAAGGCGATAGGGATATAATAGGTGATTAAGAGAATTTAAGTAAATTTTCATTATAATTAAAAATTTGATAAATTAATTTTGGAGCAGAGTGTAAAATGAATTCAAATCTAAAGGTAAATAAAATAAATAGTGCAAATGCCACAGCTACAGCTACAATACCCACTTCTGAACTTAATAGTAAAATGGATAAAGTTATAAAAGATGCTGGTAAAAATATGAATATTGCTGGTTTTAGAAAAGGAAAAGTTCCTGCTTCTGTAATTAAAGCTAGATATGGTAAGCAACTTGAGAGCGAAGCACAAAGAGAGTGTGTGCAGGGTTTGATGAGAGATATTTTAAAGGAACTTGGCGTTGATGGCACTTCACTTATTGGCGATCCAAAGATTACAAAATTTGAAGAAAAAAATTCTGGTATTGATGTTGAGATAGAGTTAAGCTTGACACCTGAAATTAAACTTGGTGATTTAAATGAATATGTGCCTGAAGTAAAGATTCCTGAAGTTAGCAGTAAAGATGTGGAGAACAGACTGCAAGAGATTGCTGATGCAAGAGCACCACTAGTAAGTGTAGAAGATGGCAGAAGAAAACTAAAAGAAGGTGAATATGCTAAGATAAATTTTGAAGGCTTTGTTGATGATAAGCCATTTGATGGTGGTAAGGCTGAAAATTATTTATTAAAAATTGGTAGTGGCACATTTATAGCTGGGTTTGAAGATCAGCTAATAGGCATGAAAAAGGGAGAGGAGAAAGATGTGAATGTAACTTTCCCTAAAGATTATAAAGCAGATAACTTAGCTGGTAAAGATGCAGTATTTAAAGTTAAGCTTGTAGAGATTCAAACAAGGGGAAAGATAGAAATAGACGATAATTTTGCAAAAACAATGCTACCTGATGACAAAGAGGCAAGCGTAGAGAAGCTAAAAGAAAAAATCAAAGAACAACTAAAGATTGAAAAAAAGCAAGAGTTGTATAATGAGAGCTTAAAAGCTGAATTGATTGATAACTTAAATAGCAAAATCGAGTTTGATTTACCTAAGCTTGTTGTTGAGCAAGAAATGGATTTGATGATGAAAAATGTATTTATGACTATGCCTAAAGAAGAACAAGAAAAGTTGCTAAAAGATGTAGAGGCAATTAAGAAAAAAAGAGAAGAACAAAGAGCAGAAGCAGAGCAAAGTGTAAAGATCACATTTATAGTTGATGCAATTGCAAAGCAAAATAATATGACAATATCTGATAATGAAGCAATTAATACAATATATTATGAGGCAATGGCAATAGGTCAGGATCCAAGAGCTATGTTAGAGCATTACAAGAGAAATAATTTAATTCCTGCTGTAAAAATGGCTATGCTAGAAGACAGAATCCTTACTAGTCTATTAGATAGGAAAGCATAATATGAGCTATTATGTCCCTATAGTCATAGAAAAAACAGGTCGTGGAGAGCGTAGCTATGATATATATTCTAGGCTATTAAAGGATAGAATTATAATGCTAAGTGGCGAGATTAATGATGGCATTGCTTCATCTATTGTATCTCAACTACTATTTTTAGAAGCAGAAGATCCAGAAAAGGATATATATTTATATATTAACTCTCCCGGTGGAGTTATTACTAGTGGGTTTAGCATATATGATACTATGAATTATATAAAGCCAGATATATGCACTATATGCATAGGTCAGGCAGCAAGTATGGGTGCATTCTTGCTTAGTTGTGGTGCTAAGGGCAAGAGATACTCTTTGCCTCACTCTAGAATCATGATACATCAGCCACTTGGTGGGGCGAGAGGACAAGCGACTGATATAGAGATTCAAGCAAAAGAAATATTGCGATTGAAAGGTATTTTAAACGATATTTTAGCTAGTAACACAAAGCAACCACTCAAAAAAATAGAAAAAGATACTGAAAGAGATTTTTTTATGAGTGCTAATGAAGCTAAGGAATATGGAATAATAGATAGTGTATTGACAAAAAGTTTAAAGTAGGAGAGAGTTAGTGAAAGATGATTTTGGATCATTTGCAAATCTGCAAAGTTTTGAGACGCATGGAATTAAGGAAAATGCCGATTATTCATCGTTTGGCATGGAATCTGATATAGCTCCACAGCCTACAACTCTAAGCAGTGGTGATTCAGATTCACTAGAAGCTTATGGAATGAGTGTAATAAAATCAATGGTAGCAAATGGTGTCTCTCCTACTCCGTATAACTACAAAATATATTTTGAAAAAATGCTAGAAGATAAATCACAAGACTTTAGGGATAATGCAGCACAATTTATAGATATGGAGACTATTCCTACAGAAAAGCAAATAATACTAGAAGGGCGAATCTTAAAAACTCAAAACTTAATGGTAAATACGCTAAAGTTAATGGGTGCAGTTTATGAGAATATGAATCTTTTGCAAAAGCTATTAGAAAAGCATAAAAAAGAAGCAACAGATACAAATAATCCAAATGCTTTGCAAAATATAATGACCGTTTTATCAAAGGAATTAGAAAAGTTAGATGAGGTAACAAGAAAGCAACTCCAAGAAGTTAATACCTCATACAATCGTTCTTTAAGAGAGGTTGAGAGTATTAGTAGTGATATTATAAGTGATGCAAAGTATGGAGTGTATAATAAAAGCTATTTGGATTCGAGGGTTGCAGCTGAAGTTCAAGCAATCGCACTTGGAAATTATAAATCATCTTTATTAATGGTCAAAATTACAAAAAGCTTAGAGAAAAAAATCACAACAGAAAAAAATGTATTGTTGGTTAATAAGACTATAGCAAAGATTCTTCAAAAAATTTCCAACAAAAGCGATATCTTAGCGTATTATGGCACTGGTATATTTGGAATCTTGCTAAGTCATAATGATAAAGAATCTGCCAAAAGATACGCAAATAGATTACTAGAAAAAGTAATAACAACAAATATGTATTTTGGAGATGAGGAGATTTCGCTTAGTATTTGTAGTGGTATTGTTGAGATTAACTCTGGAGATGATCCAAAAGACATAATGAAAAATGCTGTCGAATCCTTAAAGAAAGCCGCAAACCATAATATATCATTTGTTGTGTTTGGGGAAAAATAATGCTTGAAGTAATAACCTATCCAAATACAATGTTAAGACAAATCTCAAAAAAAGTAGAAGTTTTCGATGAGGCATTGCATGAGTTATTGGATGGCATGTATGAGGTAATGCTCAAAAAAAATGGAGTTGGAATCTCTGCTATACAGGTTGCAAGACCAATTAGAGCGTTGCTAATTTGTATCCCAGATGAAGAGGGGATGCAGCATAAAGAAGACTTACTAGAGATAATAAACCCAGAGATAATACAAAATGAAGGTGAGATTTGCTTTAATGAAGGTTGCCTTAGTGTGCCGGAGTTTTATGAAGATGTCAAGCGTTCTAAAAATATAAAAGTATCATACCAAGACAGATATGGCAATCATAAAGAAATTGAAGCAAGTGATTATCTAGCAGTTGCCTTTCAACATGAGATCGATCATTTAAATGGAGTTTTGTTTATAGATAAATTACCTATACTAAAAAGAAAGAAGTTCGAAAAAGAGCTAAAAAGAAAGAAAAAACTCTAAGGGCTTAAATGAGCTTTCAATCTCTATATTGTGCTGCTTTTGATGGACTTAGTGCTAAAGAAGTCGAAGTAGAAGTTAGCTTTACAAAGGCATTGCCATCATTTCAGGTTACAGGATTAGCAGGAAATGCAATCCAAGAATCCAAACAAAGAGTGCAATCTGCACTGATGGCAAATGACTTTAAATTCCCACCACTAAAAATCACAATAAACCTTTCGCCTTCTGATTTACCAAAACAGGGTAGTTTTTATGATTTGCCAATTGCACTTTTAGTTGCAATGTATGGGAGAAATAATATAAAAGATTCCATAAATAATGAAAAGCCTAAAAAATACTTTGCATTTGGTGAGTTAGGATTAGATGGTAGAATTAAAGATACAAAAGCGATTTATCCTTTGATTTTTTCACTACTTAGTGATGAGAAAAATTTAGATTCCATCTTTTTCTTGCCTATGGAATCTAAGGATTTTTATTGTCAGATACCAAATTTAAAAGCATATTTTGTAGATACTCTAAGTGAGGCAATAGAGATTCTTCAAACTTCGCCTACAATAGTCAATATCATACAAGAGTTACCATTTTCATACATGGATATTTGTAGTGAGCGATATTATTATAGTGATAATTTTGAACTTGATTTTATAGATATAGTAGGACAGATACGAGCAAAAAGGGCTGCTTTAATTGCTGCATGTGGATTTCATAATATATTATTTGAGGGTAGTGCAGGTAGTGGTAAGAGTATGATAGCTACAAGAATGCCATATATATTGCCACCTCTTAGGAGAAATGAGATATTGCACAATGCTTCACATAATTTAATAATAACTCCAAATCGTCCATTTAGAAATCCCCACAATAGTGCTACTAAAGCTGCCATACTTGGCAGTGCTGTTGGACATTCTGTAAAGTTTGGTGAAATATCTCTAGCACATAATGGGGTTTTATTTTTTGATGAGTTACCACATTTTCCAAAGTCTATCTTAGAATCCCTAAGAGAACCGCTAGAAAATCACTACTTTGTAATTTCTCGTCTTTGCACAAAGGTTAAAACTCCTAGTGATTTTATGTTTATAGGAGCTATGAATCCTTGTCCATGTGGTAATTTGCTAAGTATTAGCAAAGAATGCAGATGTAGCAAAAGAGAGATAGATTCATATAGAGGCAAAATTTCAGAGCCTATTTGGGATAGGATTGATTTGTGTGTGCAAATGCAAGAAGGGGATAGCAATAAAGATAGAATCTCTTCAAAAGAGATTCAAAAGCAAATCTTAGATGCTTTCAAATTTCAGAAAAATAGAGGACAGAAGTGCTATAACTCTCGTCTAATTGGAGAATCTTTAGAGGAGTTTTGTAAATTAGATGATGAATGTATTTTTGTGCTAGATAAGGCAATAGCTCGTTTTGGAATCTCACTAAGGCAGAAAAATAAGATACTAAAAGTCGCAAGGACGATAGCAGATTTAGCAGGTAGCGATAATATACATAAAGAGCATTTAGCAGAATCTATCTCATATCGCAAAATCTCTTAAAATTTTTTGCTTTATGCTACAATATGCCCATATACTAAGTTATACAAAGGAGATTTTATGAAGTTTTTAGTTACTTTATTTTTGATGATTGGACTTGCCTTTGCATCTGTTAATCTAAATATAGCTTCTAAAGAAGAGTTAATGAAAATCGACGGAATAGGTGCTACAAAAGCTCAAGCTATAATTGATTATAGAGAGAAGACGCCTTTTAAGACAATAGAAGACTTAAAGAAAGTAAAAGGTTTTGGGGATAAGACATTTGAAAAAGTGAAAGATAAAATCAGTGTTGAGACATCACAAGAAGTAGGACAATAAAATGGCATTGAAGGTTTATTACGATAAGGATTGCGATTTATCATACATAAAAAGTAAGAAAGTTGCTGTAATTGGGTTTGGTTCTCAAGGACATGCACATGCGGAGAATCTTAGAGATTCTGGAGTAGAGGTTGTAATAGGATTATATAAAGGTGGTAGTAGTTGGAGTAAGGCAGAGGCTAAGAACTTTAAAGTCTTAGAAGTTAGCGAGGCTACAAAATATGCTGATGTAATTATGATACTAATCCCAGATGAACTTCAAGGAGATGTGTTTAAAAAAGATATAGAACCAAATTTATCTGAAGGCAAAGTTATTGCATTTGGGCATGGGTTTAATATCCACTTTGGACAGATTAAAGCACCAAAGGGTGTTGGTGTAATTATGATAGCTCCAAAAGCACCTGGACACACGGTAAGAAGCGAGTTTGTAAAAGGTGGCGGAATCCCTGATTTAATAGCAGTTGAGCAAGATACTGATAAAAATGATGCAAAGATTCTTGCTCTAAGCTATGCTTGTGCTATTGGTGGTGGCAGAAGCGGTATCATTGAGACTACTTTTAAAGATGAGACAGAGACAGATTTATTTGGAGAACAAGCTGTTCTATGCGGTGGCGTTAGCTCCCTAATTAAAGCTGGATTTGAGACTTTAGTAGAGGCTGGTTATCCAGAAGAGATGGCCTATTTTGAATGCTTACATGAGTTAAAGCTTATTGTTGATTTGATTTATCAAGGTGGATTATCTGATATGAGATATTCTATATCAAATACAGCAGAATATGGCGATATGGTAAGTGGCCCTAGAGTTATAAATGAAGAATCCAAAAAGGCTATGAAAGAGATTTTACAAGATATACAAGAGGGAAGATTTGCAAAAGATTTCATTTTAGAGCGTAAGGCCAACTATGCAAGAATGAATGCAGAGAGAAAGAATCTAGCAAATCACCCTATTGAGAAGGTTGGTAGCAATTTAAGAGCTATGATGCCTTGGATTGCAAATTCTAAGCTCATAAATAAAGAGAAAAACTAAGCTTTTAGTTTAGTTTTTCTGAATCTTTTATTATCTTATATATATTCCTATTACCTCACAACCTCTTTTATTTATATGCATGGAATCTATAAAGATGGATTTTTTTATGTTTTTTATTACTTCATTTGAATCATAAGCATAGGATTGGCTTTGTGTTTGTATCTCTATTTTTTAGTGCTTGAAAGTCTAATTTGTCTCTAAAATAAAAATTTCTATCTTCCAAGTTTCGATTTATATAGGTGTGGAAATATGGGTATCTTATCATATCTGTATCATCATATAGCATAGCAGTGTCATAGATTTTTGAAAATATATTTTGATTTTTTAAACTATTATCTATGTTGTTTCTTATATTTTTTAGATTTTATTTATTTTGTATTTTTTGCTGTATGTATTTTTCTTTAGAATCTTCTAAGATATTTGTAAAGTTTGACATATAATAGTCATTGTTTTTTTAGCATTTCTAGGATATTTTTATCTTTATAGCTATTGTATAGGAATTTAAAGATTCCATTACGAATTCCTATGAAGTTTGCTACTTTGATTATTTTTTCATCTATATTTTCATCTATATTTTTATCTAGTAGTTTTTGTTTTATTTTTTTTGAATCTCTTTTTTATCGCAGACACAAATTAGAGCTAGTTTGCAACTTTTTAGTGAGTTTAGATTTATAAATTTATCTATTGTTTTTATGTTTAGCCCATCATCTATTATAAGGTAGCTTAAAGAGAAGGTTTCGCATAGTTGTAATGCCTTCTTCCCAGTGTAGCCAAACTCATATATCAATACATCACATTCCATATAATATCCATTATGATAGTGAAAATCTTCTATCAAGTCTTATGTCGTAAATTATACTATTTTCTTGTGATAATTGAAAAATAGGTGCAACATATGGGTAGAATCCTATAAATTTAAACCATTCTCTGCTGTATTTATAAGTGGTGTGATATTCATGATTTAGCATACCGCAGATGAAGTTTGTATAAGAATCTAAATTATCTATATAAAATTCATTTGAGAAAAATTGCAATATTTTTCTTGTTGAGTATGGATCTTTTATTAGTGTGTTTGTGTTTATATTCATATACATGTTAAAAGTCGGGTCTAAAATATATGATACATCATTATGTATAACTTCTAAAAAGCCATGTGTCCAACCAAGCAAATTAGTATATCCACATACTTTTGAGTGAATGTTAAAGTGTGATAATAAAACTTGCAATGCTTTTGGTTTATGTGAGCAGTGTGCATATTCAAGTGTAAAATAATCTTGGAGGTTATTTATGATTATATTATTCTTTGGAGTGTAGTTTATAGGTGGATAGTGCCTTGTTTTATGTATAAAATCACACAAATAAAAGCATAAACTAAACTCCTTGTTTATTCCTCTTGTTTCTAATTCTTTCTCTAATGATTTTTTTAATTTTGCATAATCTTTTTTTAGTGCTTCATATATAGATTCTATCTGCGGGGGGGGGGGTATTTTCAGAATCTTTAAAAGATTCTGTTTGCTTTATAATAGATAAGTTTGATTTTATGTGCAATGGAAAATACTCCATAATCTCAAATGGTCTTATAGCTGGTGAAGTATATTTATATTGTGCATTTACATTAATTTTAATTGCCATTTAGAGTCTTCCATCTACTTGTTCTTTTGGCAAGATACCTTTTAGGTCATAAATTATAGTCTTGCCTTTATTGCTAAAGTCATATTTTTTAAACTCATCATGAGATACCGCTACGATCACTGCTTTATAATCTTCTAGTTTAAATTTATCCATATCTTTTAAAGTTAGATTATATTCATGTTTTACTTCTTTACTATCTGCCCATGGATCAAAAATATCTACACAACAATCAAACTCTTGTAATTCTTTTATAATATCAACTACTCTTGAATTTCTAATGTCTGGGCAATTTTCTTTAAATGTGATTCCTAAGATTGCAACTTTAGAACCTACAATTTGATGAGAGTTTTTAATCATTAGTTTTATAACTTTATTTGCAACCACAATCCCCATATTATCATTAATATGTCTTCCTGCTAGGATTACTTGTGAGTGATAGCCTAAAGATTCAGCCTTATGCGTTAGGTAGTATGGATCGACACTTATACAATGCCCCCCTACAAGTCCCGGGCGGAATGGCAAGAAGTTCCACTTTGTCCCTGCTGCTTCTAATACATCTAGTGTATCTATGCCCATTTTATCAAAGATTAGCGATAGTTCATTTACAAAGGCGATATTAATATCTCTTTGCGAGTTTTCTATAACTTTGGCTGCTTCGGCTACCTTTATGCTTGAGGCTTTATGTGTCCCTGCTGTAATTATGCTTGCATAAAGATTATTCACTTCTTCTGCAATTTCTGGTGTAGAACCGCTCGTTACTTTTTTGATGCTTGGTAGCCTATGTTCTTTATCTCCAGGATTAATCCTCTCTGGTGAATATCCACAGAAGAAATCCACATTAAACTTTAACCCACTCATTTCCTCTAAAATAGGCACACAATCTTCTTCTGTGCAACCTGGATAAACAGTGCTTTCATAAATTACTATATCACCTTTTTTGAGTACTTTTCCGACACTTGTTGATGCCTTCTTTAGTGGGGTTAAATCAGGTTTATTGTAGTTATCAATAGGAGTTGGAACGGTTACTATAAAAATTTGTGCCTTTTTTAAGTCCTCCAGATTTGTTGTATAGCTTAGTTTTTGGGCGCTTAATAGTTCTTCTTTATCTACTTCTAGAGTTCTATCATAGCCTTCTTTTAGCTCATTTATTCTAGCTTCATAAATATCAAATCCAATTACTTCATATTTCTTGCCAAATTCTACTGCTAGTGGTAATCCAACATATCCAAGTCCAATTACAGCTAAAGTTTTCATTAGTATTCCTTTTTGAGTTATTTATAGTTATTTTACTTTGTTTGGGATAAATAAATTATAAACGGAATTTTTATTTGAGAGAATCTGGTGGAGCTGTGGGGGATCGAACCCCAGTCCAAAAATCAAATCATCAATGATTGAATTACATGCTTTTCGTTGGTTTGTTATGCTTCTTTTTTATAAAACACCAAGAAATTTATAAAAAATGCAGTCCTAAAAACTTAGATTCTATATCGGACATATAAAATTGCATCTAGCAAACATGATATCTTTAGTAAATAGCTAGAATCTCTACTAAAAACAGCTCCTAAAGTCGATAAACTTACGCAACTTTAGCGTAAGCTGGAGCGTAATTTGTATTATTTGCGTTTATATTTAGCGGTCGATTTTACGACTTAACCATGTCGGCATGCAATCAGAGCAATTCAACTCCTGTCGATATCCAAGTCAGCCCCCAATTTATAGAGGGCTAAATTCTATTGCTATTTGTTAATTTTGTCAAGTTTTAGTAAAATCCAAATTAAAATAGAACAAGGATTCTTAGTGATAACTACAACACATATATTAAAGAAAAAAAGAAACGAAAAAATAACTATGATAACAGCATATGATGCACTTTTTGCCAAGATTTTTGATGGTGAAGTTGATATGATTTTGGTTGGTGATAGTTTGCATATGAGCTTCTTTGGTGAGAGCGATACTTTAGGGGTTAGTTTAGATTCTATGATATATCATACAAAAGCAGTGTGTAATGGTGCTAAAGAAAGCCTTGTAGTGTGTGATTTACCATTTGGAATCGCACAAGATGAGAGTGAGGCAGTAAAAAGTGCAATTAGGGTTTATAAAGAAACAAAAGCACAAGCAGTAAAGCTAGAAGGTGGTGTTGAGGTAGCAAATATAGTAAAGGGCATCACTAATTTAGGAATCGCAGTTGTTGGGCATATAGGGCTAAAACCGCAGTTTGTTCGTGCTGATGGTGGATATAAAATTAAGGGAAAAAGTGATAAAGAAATAGAAAAGCTATTTTTAGATGCGAAGGCTTTGCAGGATTCTGGAGCATTTTGTATAGTGCTAGAGGGAGTTAAAAGTGAAGTAGCAAAGGAAATAACAAATTTGCTAGAAATTCCAACTATAGGTATAGGAAGCGGTGTAGATACTGATGGACAAGTGCTTGTATGGAGTGATGCATTTGGATTTTTTAATGAGTTTAAACCAAAATTTGTCCGAGAATATTTAAATGGTGCTAGTCTTGTTAAAGATGCATTAAAAAAATATGTAAGCGATGTAAAGAGTAAAAACTTTCCAAATGAAAGTGAAAGCTACTAATGGAAAGAATAGTAGAAATTGAAAAACTATCAATCCAAGGCGACGAAGATGTAAAGCTTCGTCCAACTAGTTGGGATAATTATATAGGACAAGAAAAGCTAAAGAAAAATCTTCAAGTATTCATAAATGCTGCTAAAAAAAGGGGAGAGTGCTTAGATCATATATTGCTCTTTGGTCCCCCTGGATTAGGGAAGACAACTTTAGCTCATATAATAAGCAATGAACTTAATGCACCAATTAAAGTTACAGCTGCACCAATGATAGAAAAAGCTGGAGATTTAGCAGCTATTTTGACAAATCTAAGTGAAGGAGAGATACTATTTATAGATGAGATTCATAGGCTTTCTCCTGCTATTGAAGAGATATTGTATCCAGCTATGGAGGATTTTAGGCTTGATATTATAATAGGCAGTGGTCCTGCTGCACAAACTGTTAAGATAGATTTGCCAAATTTTACTCTAATAGGGGCTACAACAAGAGCTGGAATGATAAGTAATCCTCTAAGAGATAGGTTTGGAATGCAATTTAGAATGCAGTTTTACGAACATAATGAATTATCAAAAATTGTGCAACTTGCATCACAAAAACTACAAAAAGAATGTGAAAATTCTGCTGCACTAGAAATAGCTAAGCGTTCAAGAGGGACACCTAGAATCGCACTTAGACTACTAAAGAGAGTGAGAGATTTTGCTGATGTTGCAAACGAGGAAGTTATAAATCAATCTCGCACAAAATATGCACTAGATGAACTTGGTGTAAATGAACATGGTTTTGATGAACTTGATTTAAGATTCTTAAAAATATTATGTGAGGCTAGAGGCAGGGCAATAGGGCTTAGCACCATTGCTGCTGCTATGAGTGAAGATGAAGGAACAATCGAAGATGTAATTGAGCCTTATTTGCTAACTCTAGGATACTTGGAGAGGACCGCTAGAGGTAGGATTGCGACAAATAAGACTTATGAGTTATTTTCATTTTCAAAAGAGAGAAGTATTTTTGATATATAGCTTATAGTTTTAGAAATTCATTATAGTATTTCCATGAATCCATTATATCGCTTCTATTTCTCTTTAGTAGAGATAGGTGATTATCTAGCACTTTTTTAAGTTTTTCTTTTGAATATTGATTTTCTTTAAAATACTCCAAGACTTCAGATACTTTTAGTTTTTTATTTATTACTTTTTGTTTTTCTTGTTGTGGTATTTTTATGCATTCTAATATGTAAGCTCGAGTGTGTTTAGATAAGTCTTTGCAGTTATTTTTAAAATACTCTATATCATAGCTTTTGTCGCATATTATTATTAGATTATCTAGGGAAGAGTTAGAGAAGCAATTTATTATATCTTGTGTGTTGTTCTCTAGGAAGCAAACTTGTGGTTATCGTTAGTAATGCCCCCCCCCCCTCTTTGTTTGAATCTATACTATTTTCTATTCCCATTTTATTTCTTTCTAAATCGTTTGGGTGGATATGTATTTGTATTTGTTTTTAAGAGATGCTTTATTGATTCTATTGAATCTATTCTTAAGCATATAGATTTTGTGTTTTGGATTAGATTGAAAAATTTTTCTGCATTTTGATATTTGGGATATTTAATAGCTAACAAATTGATATAAAATCATCTAGTAGGTTATCATATATTTATTTTTATTTTATATTGGATTAATAATTTAAGTTTATCAAAGTTTGCTAGTTATTGTATTTTAGCTTGGATTATATTTATATGAAGTGGTACGCCCAAGAGGATTCGAACCTCTGACCTACGGCTTAGAAGGCCGTTGCTCTATCCAGCTGAGCTATGAGCGCATATTTGTAACATAGAAGTGGTACCAAAGGGGGGACTCGAACCCCCGACCTCCGGCTTATGAGACCAGCGCTCTAAACCACCTGAGCTACCTTGGCACTTCAAAAGGTGAGATTATATAGAATTTGTATTTAAAATAAAATTAAATTCTAGCCTATTGTGTCAATTTGTATATTGCCAACATGTATTGCATGGCTGAATTCTCTTAGGATTCTATGTGTTTTGGCCTCTTGGTTTTGATTCATTATATCATTATAGTTGCTAGATAATTGCTTGAAGTGTGGCTTTTTATAATTTCCTTCCAAATTATTTAGATTTTCTTGGAATTCCTTTGCTACTACTTCCCAGCCATTTTTGCTAATACCTAAGAATCCTATTGGATTTGTTTTTTCGTCTATTTTGTCTTTTTGTTCTTTTTCTTGTTGTTCTACTCTCTCAACGCTCCCACTTAGATTCCCTGCTCTTGTAAGAGTTTGTGCTACTGATATTTTTTCGTTATGAGACATACCTGCAGTTACCCTTTCAAATGCCAAATATTGCTCATCACTCATTATCTCTAAACTAACTAACCCATAAGTTACGCGTGGTTTTAATGCTAGGCTATCGTCATTTTCATTTATAGATTCTATCTTTTGTGTTTTGTTTGTTTGACTTATATTTTTGCCATCACTTAGTAGCTTGTTTGCTTCATTGATTACGCTACCAATTTGTGAGCTAAGCGACTGATTGACAACCATAAATAACCCTTTATATAAGTTTGTATTATTAGAAGCAAAAAGGATTCCAAAAGTGTGAATTTAGGTAGCTATTTTGTGTAGGATTAAAGTTACTTAGAATCTAAAATGGATTCTAAGTTAAATGTAATTTACTAAAGATAGTTGAGAGATTTTACCAATAGATGATAGCAATGATTGATAGTTCATGCTTAGGGTTGAAAATTGTAGATAGTTTTCTGCTAAGTCAGTGTCAATAGTATCTGATCTAAGTGTCATTGTTTGAGTTATTAGCACTTCTGTTCGTTCAATGGAGTATTTAAATGAGTTCCCTTGAGAACCATTTTTTGTATGTGCTTTATTTACATGATCTGCTAGATGATCAAATATTAATAGTGCATTTTGAATCCCAGGATTTCTCATTGAATCATTATATGAAGCATTGCCACCAGGTCTATAGATTCCTTCTTCTACTGCTTTTATTATCTCATCTATTTGCTCGAAGAAATTTACATGCGGATCATCTGCTACTAGAGCATTGTTTGCATTAAATGTTAAGGCTGGTTTCCCTGCATTTTGCACCCTTCCGTTTGCATCAAGAGAAAAATCACTACTTGTATTATCATACATTGTAAATTCCATTCTTGTAGCTGATCTTTGTAGGTCTTTTATTTGTAGTTGTCCATTTTGATCCAAACTTACGCTTAAATTTGCTTTAGAGTTATTAATCATATTCTCATAAGCTCTTTTGACTGCTGGATCGTTGAAGTTAGCCCCACCTGCACCATTATTTGTAATAGCATTTAGATCATTGGTTGATGTGTTTGATAGATTCATAACCATTCCAATAGTATTTGCTAATTGCTGATATGTTACTTCATCTGCTGGTGTTGCTTGTCCATTTACTTGTGGTGGATTACCATTAGGACCTAAGATTGGAATCTCTAGTCCACCAACTTGAACTCCATTCATTGTTTGTGGAGAATCTATAATTAGCACACTTCCGCTATCTCTAAATTCGATTCTTGCGTTAATTGGGATTCCGTTAATATCTTTTACTTCTAGGTTATATGTATGCCCATTTAGGCTACCACCTGCTACTTCTGATAGTTTTGTATCTAGTGTTGCATATTCATTTGAATCTCTTATTATTTGTGATACATTTGAGCTTAGAGTTGATCCTTCTTTTTCAAATGCTGCTCTATCATACTCCACACTATAATCATGTCTAAAACCATTTACCGGTTGACCAGCGGCATTATTTGCTGTGATTGTTAGGCTTAGACTACTCTCGCCAATATATGGTAGATCATCTTTGTCTGCTGGTTCTTTTTGTTTTACATTATTATCCTTAATAACTATCTTGCCTTCTGAAAATTCAACCTCCACATTTGCACCTGGTTGTGCATTATACATCTGTCCTATTGCGTCCATTAGATCTTGCACTGTGGTATCAGGTCCGATTGGAAAGTTTGTATTTAAGTTGGTGTTTGTTGGATTTTTATCAGCATCATTTGCACTAATACCGCTTAGATCAAGGCTTGTTACTCCTGCTGGGAAAATATCTGTTAGTTTTGTGTCTTTTTTGGCTATTTCGTTATTATGCGTTCTAAATGTAGTTGGAATTGTATGTAATCTATGATCATTGTAGTCTTCTACTGAAGCAATAGAATCATTAGAAAAACTTCCTAGATATGGGCTTTGAACATATGTATTAACCTTAGCACCACTGCTAAGCAATGCATCCATATCAGCAACACCTATTCCATCTGGATTATTTGGATCTCGATAGTTGCTTGAAACCATGTGGAATTCTATATTTGATCTACCGCCTGTTAGATCTTTAATCTCAATTTGACCCCATTCATTAAGCCTTACATCTACAACTTTATTTGTTGTTGTATTTCCAAATTCTTTTCCGATTCTATCTAGCAAATCTTGTACTTTTACAGCACTATCTTTATCTGTGTATGCTACATCCATTTGGAATTTTGATTTAAAAGGTGTGCCATCTGGTCTCCTGCCTGTTATGTAAAATACTTCTGGAGCGTCATTGCTTGGATCTCCATCATTATCTCCTACTAGATCTCTTAGAGTATCATCAGCTTTTATATATACTTCCTCTCCTTGACCTGTTGGATGGTTTGGATCCATTATTTCTGGATTTAGTTTGCTTTGATTATACTTTGGGACATTTGTTGTTATTACCCTATTTGTATCTCTATCAGAACCAAAGAATAGTTCATATCCTGTTATATTGTACGGAAGTGAATTGTTTGAGCCAAGAAGAGCGTTTAAAGAACCATTGTTGCCATTGTATGTGCCGTCTTTATTAAATGGTATGTTTGTTGTATTTGTTCCTCCAAATAGATACTCTCCACCTATCGATGTGTTTGCTATTGATAGGAAGTGATCTCTAATTGCTTTTAAGTCTTTTGCTATCGCAAGGCGTGATGTCTCACTATGAATGTCGTTTGCACCTTGTACTAGTTTGCTCTTAAAGTTATCCATAGACTTTGTTAGTTCTTGTAGTGCTGTGTCTGTATGGTTTGTAAAAGTTAATGCATTGTTTGCTATGTCTTTTGTTTGTCTTAGTGTTGTTAGATTGTAATCCAAATTAAGAGTTTTACTAAAAATAGATGAGCCTTGATAACCCATTTGAATCTTTAATCCACTCATTCTTTGCATTGTTAGATCAAGTTGCGACATTAGCCTATCTTGCTGATATTGAAGCTTTGAATATATGGAGTTTGTCCCTACTCTCATAGCTACCCCTTTAGAGTTAAATTTATAAATTTTAAGTGGGATTCAAGCAAAAAATATTCCATAAGTTTGTGGATATATGATTTATTGTTTATTTTATTTTTTTGAGTTAGAATCCTAGATTTTTATTAGTTTTAGAAACTTGTAGGAGCAGAATTTGAGAACACATTATTGTGCTAGTCTAAACGAGGCAAATATCGGAGAAGAAGTAAGCTTATGTGGGTGGTGTAATACTTATAGAGATCATGGTGGAATTATCTTTATAGATTTGCGTGATAGAAGCGGGTTAGTTCAGCTTGTATTTGATCCAAAAGACTTTGAAGATTCACATAAAATCGCTTCAGAAGTTAGGGATGAATATGTGTTAATAGCCAAAGGAAAAGTAAGAAGAAGAGGTGAGGGATTGGAAAATCCTAAACTAAAAACTGGAAAAATAGAAGTTCTAGTAAGCAAATTGATTATAGAAAATAAAAGTTTAACTCCTCCTATTGCAGTTGGTGATGAAAGTGTTGGTGAAGATGTGAGATTAAAATATCGTTATTTAGATTTAAGAAATCCAAGACTACAAGAGATTTTTATCACGCGTTCAAAAGTGGCACAAGCTACAAGAAATACTCTAAGTAATTTAGGATTCTTAGAAGTAGAAACTCCTATTTTAACTAAAGCCACACCTGAGGGAGCTAGAGATTATCTAGTGCCAAGTAGGGTTCATCATGGTGAGTTTTACGCACTTCCTCAAAGTCCGCAACTTTTTAAACAACTCTTAATGGTAAGTGGATTTGATAGATATTTTCAGATTGCAAAATGCTTCAGAGATGAAGATTTGAGGCTCGATAGACAGCCTGAATTTACTCAAATTGATATTGAAATGAGTTTTGTAGAGCAAAAAGATGTAATACAAGTAGCTGAAGAGGTTATAAAGTCTATATTTGGTGCTTGTGGTATAGAGGTAAATGCTCCATTCCCACATTATACATATAGCGATGTAATGGAGAGCTATGGTAGCGATAAGCCGGATTTACGCTATGAACTACCACTTATTGAAGTATCTGATTTATTCATAGATTCTTCTAATGAAATATTTGCTTCTATTGCAAAAGATTCTAAGAAAAATAGATTTAAAGCTTTGTGTGTTAATGGTGGAGATAACTTCTTTAGCCGAAAGACATTAGGAGAGGCAGAAGAATTTGTTAGAAAATTTGGTGCTAAAGGACTTGCATATATTCAAGTAAAAGAAGAAGGAGCTAAAGGACCACTTGTTAAATTTATAAGTGAAGATAAGTTAAAAGTATTACTAGATAGAGTTGGTGCTAGTGTGGGCGATATTATATTCTTTGGTGCTGGGGCTAAAAAAGTCGTATGGGATTATATGGGAAGACTCCGCCAAAAAATCGCTTCTGATATGGGAATGATTGATGAGAGTTTATATAAATTCTTGTGGGTTGTTGATTTTCCTATGTTTGAGAGAAATGATGATGGAAGCATCTCTGCATTGCACCACCCATTTACAATGCCAAAAAATATTGATGTAGAAGATATTGAAGAGATTAACTCTGTAGCGTATGATATTGTGCTAAATGGATTTGAAATTGGTGGAGGAAGTATTAGGATTCATAAGCAAGATATTCAAAGCAAAGTATTTGAGTTGCTTGGAATTAGTAAAGAAGAAGCAGAAGATAAGTTTAGCTTCCTATTAGAAGCATTGCAATTTGGAGCACCACCTCATGGCGGAATTGCGTTTGGACTAGATAGAATCATCATGCTTCTAACGAAGGCAAATTCTATTAGAGATGTAATTGCATTCCCTAAAACGCAAAGAGCGACTTGTCCGCTAACTTCTGCTCCAAGTGTTGCAGGAGAGGAGCAATTAAGGGAGCTACATATTAGAGTTAGAGAAACAAAAAAATAAGGAGAAAGAATGAAAAAATTATTTTTAGTTATTGGAGCACCCGGAAGTGGAAAGACAACTGATGCAGAGATTATTAGTAAAAATAATGCAGAATCTATGGTGCATTATTCCACAGGGGAGCTTCTAAGAGCAGAAGTTGCAAGTGGTAGTGAGCAAGGAAAGCTAATTGAGAGCTTTACAAGCAAGGGAAATTTAGTGCCTTTAGAAATTGTAGTTAAGACAATTGTAGATGCAATTTCTAATGCTCCAAAAGATGTGGTGCTAATTGATGGCTATCCAAGAAGTGTAGAACAAATGCTAGAGCTTGATAAAATCTTAGAATCTAAGAGTGATATTAGTCTTTCTTCTGTTATTGAAGTGGAGGTTAGCAAAGAGGTAGCATGCGATAGAGTGCTTGGTCGTGCTAGAGGTGCTGATGATAATGTAGAAGTGTTTAATAATAGAATGAATGTATTTTTAGAGCCATTAAAAGATATACAAGATTTTTATAACAAAAAGGGAATCTTACATAAAATTAATGGTGAAAGAACTATCGAAGAGATAGTAAGCGAAATGGAACGCTTTATTAAGAGTAAAATTTAAGGAGACAAAATGGATTTAAGTAAAATTGAAGTAGGTGAGAATCCTAGTAAGCTAAATGTTGTAATTGAAATTCCTTATGGAAGTAATATAAAGTATGAAATTGACAAAGATAGTGGTGCAGTTGTAGTAGATAGAGTGATGTATAGTGCTATGTTTTATCCTGCAAACTATGGCTTTGTGCCTAATACTCTAAGTGATGATGGCGATCCTGCTGATGTGCTTGTGATTAATGAATATCCGCTTCAAGCTGGAAGCGTTATAAAAGCTAGATTGATTGGTGTTTTAATCATGGAAGATGAAAGCGGAATGGACGAGAAGCTAATTGCTGTGCCTATTTCTAAGATTGATCCTAGATATGACAATATAAAAAGCCTGGAAGATTTGCCAAAAATCACACTTGATAGAATCAGAAATTTCTTTGAAACATACAAAATGCTAGAGCCTAATAAATGGGTGAAAGTAAAGGAATATAAAGATTTAGACGCTGCTAAAGAGATTTTAGATAGAGCAATTTCAAATTATAAATAGTTTCAAAAAGTAGCATTTAGATTCTATAGTTTTATTAAGTGAAATTAAAATTTAATATTTTAAGTTTTACTTTTTATAAAATTAAGAATCTAATAATTTTATGGAGGTATTTATGAAAAAGATTCTTGTATCTTTTGTAGGTGTTTTTTGTCTTGCATTCTTAGTTGGGTGTGGTGGAGATTCCAATAAGAGTGCTAGTGCTAATGGAGATAAGGTTTATGAGGTAAAGTTTGCACATGTTGTTAGTGCAAATACTCCTAAGGGCAAAGCAGCTGATTTTTTTGCCAAAAGAGTTGGAGAGCTAAGCAATGGTAAAATCGTTGTTCATGTGTTTCCTTCAGCACAACTTGTAGATGATGATAAGGTATTCCAAGAGCTAAAGAGAAACAATGTGCAACTAGCTGCTCCTAGTTTTTCAAAATTTGCCCCTTTTGCTAAGGAGTTTAATTTGTGGGATGTTCCCTTTATATTTAGAGATACAGAACATTTACATAAGGTAATGGATGGTGAAGTAGGTCAGATTCTAAAAGATGTGATAAATGCTAAAGGATATGTTGCATTAGATTATTGGGACGCGGGATTTAAGCAATTTAGCACAAATAAAAAGCCAATTATAGAGCCAGCAGATGCACAAGGGCAAAAAATGAGAATTATGAGTTCTAAAGTGCTAGAGGAACAAACAAAAGCCATTAAAGCAATCCCTCAAGTATTGCCATTTGGTGAAGTTTATTCAGCACTTCAAACAGGTGTAGTTGATGCAGCTGAAAATCCATTATCAAATCTTTATAATTCTAAATTCTATGAAGTGCAAAGTTCTATTACTATGTCAAATCATGGGTATTTAGGATATTTGGTTGTTGCAAGTGAAAAGTTTTGGCAAGAACTACCAGATGATTTAAAAGAAGTATTTAAAACTGCTATGAGTGAAGCTACCGAATATGAAAGAGAAGAGAGTGCTAAAGAAGAGCAAGTTTTATTAGATAGACTTAAAAATGATGATAAAACAGGCACAAAAGTATATGAGCTAACAGATGAGCAAAAGAAAGAATGGCAGGATTTGATGATTTCCATTTATCCTAAATTCTATGATTTAGTTGGCAAAGATTTGATTGAAAAGACTTTAAATACTAAATAGGGGGAGTTTTGGGTATTTTAGGTATTGTTAAAAAGCCCTTTTTATGGGCTCATAATAATCAAAAAGTTCAACAAATTTTCAAAATATTAGATGTGATTATTGCTTCAATTAATAAAAATGTTGCGGTAGTTGGGTTGGCAGTTGGAGTTGTAATAACTGCGATTAATGTATTTATGCGTTATGCTGCTGGGTTTTTCCCAGAGATAGGCTCTCTTACATGGGCAGAAGAGGTTGCTAGGTATTGTTTTTTGTGGTCAGCATTCTTTGGTGCTGCATATGGCTTTAGAAAGGGTGTTCATATATCAGTTACTATGCTAATAGAGAAGTTTCCACATTCTATTGCAAAGACATGCGTAATATGTAGCCATATTTTATGTGTAGTATTTTTGGGATTTATGTGTTATGCAAGTGTTATGGTTTGTTATTTAAATTATGAGATTGGCTATATGAGTGAAGCGTTGCATAGTGTGCCTTTGTGGGTGTTTTTATTATGTTTGCCTATTTCTTTTTTGGGTGCGACATATAGAAGTGTGGAAAAAATATATGAAGTCTCTTTCTTGCCTTCAGATAGGGTTGTAAAAAGTGCTGAAGCTGAAATTATAAGAGATTCTGTAATAAAAGATTAAAGAGTTAAAGATGAGTGTTGCATTTTTATTGATTTTGTTATTTGGTCTTTTATTACTTGGAGTGCCGGTTGCTATATCGCTTGGAGTTAGTGCTGTTGCTACGATGCTACTTTTTAGCTCTTATGATATTTTTGGAGTGCCAGAGATTATGCTAAATGGGTTAAAGCCTGCATTAATGGCTATCCCTATGTTTATACTAGCTGGCTCTTTAATGAGTAAGGGAAGTAGTGCACATAGAATCGTTGAGTTTGCCAAGAGTATTGTAGGGCATTTGCCCGGTGGGCTTCCTATGAGTGCGATTTTAGCTTGTATTATTTTTGCTGCTGTTAGCGGTAGCTCACCTGCCACGGTTGTTGCAATTGGTTCTGTTATGTTTTTGGCATTAAAGGAGGCTGGTTATCCTACTAGCTATTCTGTTGGTGCTATTACTTCTGCTGGTAGTCTTGGGATTTTGATTCCGCCTTCTGTTGTCATGATTGTATATGGAGTAACTGCTGAAGTCTCGATTGAAAAGCTCTTTATCGCAGGAGTGATTCCTGGATTGCTAGTTGGCGGAATGATGATGTTGTATGCTTATTTTGGAGCGAAACGACTCGGATTTACCGCTACAAAACCTGCTAGTTTAAAAGAGAGGATAAAGAAGTTTAAAGAAGCATTTTGGGCATTATTAATTGTAGTAGTTGTAATTAGTGGTATTTATGCTGGTGTATTTACTGCTACTGAAGCTGCTGGGATTAGTGCCATGTATGCGTTTATAGTATCTGTATTTATTTATAAAGATATTAAGTTTAAAGACTTGTATGGAGTATTTTTAGATGCAGCAATTACTACTGCTATGATTTTTTTTATCATTGGCTTTGCTGTCGTTTTTGCTCACTTTTTAACAAGCGAGAGGATTCCGCATATAATTGCTGAATATTTAGTTAGCATAAATATGACATGGTGGATGTTTTTAATATTGGTAAATTTAGTGCTGTTTGTTATGGGACAGTTTATGGAGCCTAGCTCTGTTGTCATGATTATGACGCCATTATTGCTACCTATTGCTGTGTCTTTAGGGATTGATCCTATACATTTTGGGATTGTTATGATTGTAAATATGGAGTTTGGTATGCTAACTCCTCCTGTTGGGCTTAATTTGTTTGTTGCAAGTTCTTTAACTGGACTTAGTTTAAAAGAGGTAGTAGTATCGGTCCTACCTTGGTTGTATGTGTTATTGGTTGGGCTTATACTTATAACATATATACCAGCAATTTCGCTATGGCTACCTAGTATGATAGGATAATTATGGAAGAATCTTTGGTTGGGCTATTTGGTGAAGCTCCAATTTTAATTAGTCTTGTTGCAGGGATTTTGACTTTTCTTAGTCCCTGCGTTTTACCGCTTATACCTATATATCTTTCTTATGTTTCTAATATTTCTATTAATGAGCTAAAAGATTCTGAAGTTCTATCTTTTAAGTCGCGTTTGTTTGTGCTTAGGAATTCCATATTTTTTATATTTGGCATGGGGATTGTATTTGTTCTTTTGGGTGCTGTTAGTGCTAGAATCTTAAGTGGTGGAATCTTGCTTAGCAGTTATGTCTCATATGTTGCTGGTGGTATTTTAATAATTTTTGGATTATGTGTTATGAATGTTATTAAAATACCATCTATACAAAGACAAAAGACTTTTGATTTTACAAAATTACAGAAATTTTCGTTTGCAAAGGATATTTTAACTCCATTCTTACTTGGCGCTAGTTTTAGCTTTGGTTGGACACCTTGTGTTGGTCCGATATTAGCTGGTATTATATCATTGGCTTCTTTTGAGGGTGAGAGAGGTATTTGGCTTATGGTGGTTTATACTTTAGGGTTTAGTATTCCGTTTTTGCTGTGTTCTATTTTTATAGGATATGCCTTTAATGCATTAAATAAAATTAAGAGATATTTTAGAGTGATTGAATTTATAGTTGGTAGTTTGTTAATAATCATAGGAATCTTGGTAGCTAGTGGCGGAATGAGTAAGATTTCTCTGTATTTAGTAGAGATTTATAAATGATAGAGCTAAAAAACTTTACAAAGCTAAGTTGTGAAGAATCTATAATGGTGCTATCATGGCGTAATAGTCCAAAAGTAGCTCCTTTTATGTATAATGCTCTAATAAGCCCCAAGGAGCATTTGGAGTTTTTAGAGAGTTTAAAAACTACTTGTAATAAAGAATATTTCTTAGTGTATAAGGGTGCAATTCCAATAGGAGTTATAGATTTTATAAATATACAAATTGGCAATTCTTGTGAGTTTGGAATCTATGCTAATCCGAATCTTAAAGGTTATGGAGTGATATTAATGGAGACTTTGTTGGATTATGCTTTTAATACTCTAAAAGTAAAAGAATTAAAAGCACAAGTGCAGAGTGAAAATATAAAAGCTATAAATTTGTATAGTAAATTTGGCTTTAAAAATGTTTGTAAAAAAATAATAAATAATAAAAAGATGAATCTAATAAAGCTAGATTCCGTGTTTTATAGTGGGGGGGGGGGTAATAATCTCCTAGTAGCTCCATTTTCTAGTTCTTTGGTTGCGTAATGAAAGTTATAGTAATCGCAACTCTAAAGAAATGGAATATAAAAAACTTCTACAAGCTACAAGATTCTTGCAAAAATTACAAATTACATTTAATTACACAACCGCAAGATTTAACATTGCAAAATCTTCATAAGATAAATCCTAAATATATTTTCTTTCCTCATTGGTCAGAGAAAATAGAATCTGAAATTTATAAAAACTTTTCTTGTGTTGTATTTCATATGAGTGATTTGCCTTATGGTAGAGGTGGCAGTCCATTGCAAAACCTAATAATTATGGGAATAAAACACACAAAAATATCTGCACTAAAGGTTAATGATATTTTAGATGGTGGGGATATTTATCTAAAAAGCAAATTGGATATTTCTAAAGGTAGTGCTAAAGAAATCTATAAAAAAGCTTCTAAGATTATATTTTTCCACATGATTCCATATATTTTAAAAAATAATCCAAAACCTAAAAAGCAAGTTGGAGATGTGGAGATATTTAAAAGACGAAAAAGAGAAGAGAGCAATATTCTAACTATTAATAATAAAAATTTAGATTCTATATATGACTTTATTAGAATGCTTGATGCACCTACTTATCCAAGAGCTTTCATTGAGCTTGGTAACTTTAAAATAGAATTTTATAAAGCTAAAAGAAATAGAAAAACAATATCTGGGAGATTTAAAATTTATGAGAAATAAAACCATATTAATTGTAGTAGCACACCCTGATGATGAGGTGCTAGGTTGTTTTGGCACTATCGCTAGAATGATAAAAGAAGGACATAGGGCTTATACTTTGGTTCTTGGAGAGGGCAAAAGTAGTAGAGCAGTTAAGAGGAGTGATATTACACAAGAATCTTATGATATCTTAGATGATGAGTTTTATAAGGCAAATAAAAGCATTGGCATAAGTGAAGTTTTTAGAGAAAGATTCCCTGATAATGCCTTTGATAGTGTGCCTTTATTAGAGATTATAAAAAGTATTGAAAAAATAAAGCAAAAAACAAAACCAGATATTATCTTTACGCATTATGAATCTGATTTAAATATTGACCATAAAATCACATTTCAAGCAGTTCTTACGGCAACTAGACCTATGAATGATGAGTGTGTGAGCGAAATATATAGCTTTGAAGTTTTATCATCAACAGAGTGGAAGTATCCACATAGCTTTTCTCCAAATGTGTTTTTTGACATTAGTGATACTTTAGAGTTAAAAATAAATGCTATGAATCTTTATAAGTCAGAATTATGTGAATATCCTCATCCAAGAAGTCTAACGGGAATAGAGCTAAATGCGAAATATCGTGGATTGCAAGTTGGATTACAAAGCGTAGAATCTTTTATGCTTATTAGGTTGGTTAATCATTGCAAAATAGAGTTTAAATCCTTTAGCGAGCTAGATATTAATGAAATTGCAATTATATTTGTTTGGAGAAACGATAAAAGAGTGTGCGAGTTTATGAAGGCAAAGAATTTTTCATGGGAGATTCATAATGAGTTTATAAAAAGTTTAAAAGATAGAAAAGATATGGAGTATTTTTTGGTTTATAGTGGTGATGTTGCAATTGGTGTTGTGTATTTTGTTGATATAAATTCAGATTCTTGTGAGTTTGGAATCTATGCTAATCCGAATCTTAAAGGCTATGGGAAGATTCTTATGCAACACTTATTAGATTATGCAAAAAATACTCTAAAAGTTAAAACCTTGTATTCTAGTGTATATACGAAAAATAAAAGAGCATTAAAATTATATGAGAGCTTTGGCTTTGAAATACAAGAAAATAAAGAAATGTCTTTTGTTAAGCTTGATTTATCTGCGGGGGGGGGGGGACTATTAAGCTTTAGTAGGTTTAATCTCTCTTATAGGTCTTTTAGGGGGGTTGCATGAAAGTTGCAATCCTAACCTCTAAAAGTCAGTGGTTTGTCCCATATGCTAGAGAGTTAGCAGAAAATCTTAAATGTCCTTTGTATTTCTCTCATAAATATTTTGTGGAATCTTATGAGATTGTCTTTATCCTCTCTTATCATTCTAT
Source organism: Helicobacter sp. WB40 (assembly GCF_027859275.1). NCBI lineage: Bacteria > Pseudomonadati > Campylobacterota > Epsilonproteobacteria > Campylobacterales > Helicobacteraceae > Helicobacter > Helicobacter sp. WB40. Next base: position 40,073 of record NZ_JAQHXS010000008.1, read on the forward strand.
AATTCCTAAAGAGTTTTTAGATACAAATAAACATAATATTGTGATCCATGCTTCTTCTTTGCCAAAGGGCAAGGGCTGGTCGCCGATGTTTTGGCAGGTTTTAGAGGGTAAGAGTGAGATAACTTTTAGCCTATTTGAAGCAGATTGTGGCATAGATAGTGGGGATATTTATCTGCAAGATATGCTAAGGCTTAAAGGTGGTGAACTCTATGATGAATTGCGAGAGCTTCAAGCTAGAATGTGTCAAAAAATGTGCTTAGAGTTTTTAGACAAATATCCGAATATAGAATCTAAAAAGCAAGTTGGAGAGGAGAGCTTTTATCAAAAACGCACAAAAGATTCAAGTGAGCTAGATATAACAAAGAGTTTGGAATCTCAATTTAATCTTTTGCGAATTGTAAGCAATGAGGAGTTCCCTGCATTTTTCTATAAAGATGGCAAGAAGTTTATTATAAAAATTTATGATTCTAGCTGTGGGAGTTAAAATAGTCTTAGTTGATTAATAAGTATATAATCGATAAAGAAAGACTATAGATTTTGCAAATGAGAAATGAACCAATAAGTTTTGTGATGTGATTTTGGGTAGTGTTAATTTTGAAATTAGAGAAGAGGTTGTGGAGTTTGGATTTTATGCGAATACATTTCGAGGTTGCTGGGGTTGGTAGGATTTTATAGTAGATTTCTATTTTTTATGAATTTTTTGGTTAAGTAAATAAGTTTTAGAGCTAGAGGGTATTAAATAAAACAAATCAGTGGCAAACTTGTGTATGAATTTGTGTTTTGTTATCTATGATGAATTGAACAAAATATTTAAGATAAGGCCGGATAAGATCTATAGTGTTAATTAAGCATATTTTAGCAATAATCAAAGAAACATTTTGGAAATACATGTTTAGAATATTGATACTTTTTTGTTTTATTGTTAATTGCTTTGCTGAATCTAGTCTGTATGAACTTATACAAAATGCAAAAAATAATCCCCTAATACAAGCAAAAATCGCCCAACATCAAGCACTAAAGCAAGAAAAAAATGCACTATATTCTAACTATCTCCCAAAAATAGCTGCTGGTTATAACTATCAAAATACCACAAATGCTGATTTATTCTATCCTAAAGAGGCAGAGGGATTCTTTGTTGAGGGTTCATTTGATTTATTTGATGGATTTAAAAGAGAAGGAAAAATAAAAATTCAAGATTCAAAAGTAGAATCTTCTTATTTTGATTATTTAGACACGCAAGAGAAGGTATTTTTAGAAATAATAACCAAGTATTATTCATTGCTTATTGCAAAAAGTAAGCAAGAAGCATTAATGAATCAACAATTAGAGTTGCAAGAAAATCTAAAAAAACAAGATATTTTATATGATGCTGGATTGATACAACAAGATAGCTTAGAGGCAATAAGGTCGCAATTTTTGCAAAATTCTTATAACTTAGAAAATATAAAGGTGGAGATAAGCATATATAAGGAGAATTTGAGCCTTCTTAGTGGGATAGAGATTGTTGATATAAATAAGGATTCTAAGCTAAAGGAAGTTGAAGCAAATAATAAGCTACCAAATTATTTGCTATCACAGAGACATTATGTAAGGGGCGTTGAATCTTCTAAGAATCTATACACATATCTGCCTACAATAACTATTTTTAATAAATACACAAATTATAACTATGGCACACGCAACATACCTACACTGCCATTTAGCTTTGATATACAAGATCCAAAGTATCAAAATGTATTTGGTATTAGTGTTAGTTTTACTATTTTTGATTCTTTTGCTACTTCTTTTGCTAAAGAGAGTGCTAGATTAAACGCACTAGCAGCAAATACAGAGTATGCATATAATGTAGATAAAAATAATAAAGATAGAATAATTTCCAAAAATGCCCTCCATTCAGCCAAAGAAAAGATAAAATGGGCAACTTCAGCACTAAAATCAGCACAAATATCTCATAGCTATGCAAGAGAAAAATTCAATGCTCAACTAATAGACTATACAGAGTATTTAAGCTCCCTAACATCATTGTTTAATGCACAATTTTTTTTTGATGAATCTTATTTTTCCTATGAGATACAAAAGGCGAAATTCTTGTATGTAAATGGGGAAAATTTAGAGGAGTATTTGTGAGATATGTTGTTGTTTTTGTTATGTTTTTTGGCGTAGCGTTATGTGAGGGGATTTATGCTACATTCCATATACAACCGATAAAAAAGGCAACTTTAAGTCTATCTAGTAGTGGAATTATAAAAGAGATATTTGTAGATGTAGGAAGCCATGTAAAAAAGGGAGATAAATTATTGGCTTTAAAAAATGATGACTTAAAAGCTAGTGTAGAAGTGTCATTGGCACTTTTGGAGGGGGCTAGGATACAACATAGCTTTTTAAAAGATCAATTTTTGCGTTATGAAAAATCAAAAGAAGCAATAGATAAAAATACCTTTGAAAAAATCGCAACCCAATATAAAACAAGTCTATATGAGCTAAAAAAAGCAGAATCTAATTATAAGCTACAAAAAGAATTATTAGAAAAATCAATCCTTTATGCTCCATTTAGTGGTGTGATTTCAGAAAAATTTGTAGAAGTTGGCGATGGCATTGGTGCTATATCTAGTAAGCTATTTATTTTAGAATCTAAAGAAAAAAAGGCTTTAATAGAATTTGATTCTAAGTATTTTACACAAGTAAAAGTTGGCAATAAATTAGAAAATAATATAAGCAAAAATCCAATTGCTATAAATAAAATATATCCAAGTATAAATGATAAAACAAAAAAGGCAATAGCCGAAGGGGAGTTTTTAGAATCTATACCTAGTGGTATTTTTGGAGATGGATTTATACAACCATGAAATTAGCTATTTCTCGTCCGATTTTGGTGTTTAGCTTTGCATTAATATTAGTGTTTTTTGGGATTAATGCTCTAAAAAACTTGAGCGTATCTTTATATCCAAATGTAGATGTGCCAATAATTACTATAACAACAATATATAAAGGTGCAAATGCAGAAATAGTAGAAAGCAAAGTAACAGAAAAGATAGAAGAAGCAATAAGTGGAATTGATGAGCTAAAAAAGATAACATCGACTAGTAGCGATAATGTGAGCATTGTTGTTGCAGAATTTGAACTTACTAAAGAGATAGAAATTGCCGCAAATGATGTAAGGGATAAAATCTCAAGACTAAGTTTGGATAATGATATAGACTCTCCAATAATAGAAAAATATAATGTAGGAGGAGCACCTGTTGTATCTTTGTTTATATCTCCTAAACATAAAATCACAAACACCAAAGAATTGTTAGCATTAAATACTTATGCTGATTTGAATATTAAGCCACTTTTGCAGAGGATAAAGGGTGTAGGAAGTGTGAATATGGTTGGCTTTTTGGAAAGAGAGATAAAAATAAAGCCAAACAATAACGCACTTAGCAAATACAACCTAACATATACAGATATAGCACAAGCGATAAATGCCCAAAATATCCAACTAGATGGCGGTAAAATAATCTCTAAAGATAAAGAGTGGAAGATTCTAAGTAAGAGTGATAAAGATAAAGTAGAAGAATTAGCAAATATAGTTGTCGCAAATGGCATAAAGCTGGGAGATATTGCTGTAATTTTGGATTCAACAAAGGAGAGGAGAAGTTTCTCAAGTTTAGCAGATGGCGAGATTCAAAGTGAAGGGATTTTATTAGAGCTACAAAAAATATCTGGTGCAAATGAAATTGAAATTAAAGAGGGATTATTAGAGAACCTTCCATTTTTGCGGAGTATAAGTAGTGATTATGATCTAACAATCGTTAGAGATACGACAAATTATATACAAGATACCATAAATTCTGTTTCATTTGATTTGTTCTTAGGTGCATTCTTGGCCGTTTTCATAGTGTTTGTATTTTTACGGAATCTTTCTGTAACGCTAATAGCGGCACTTAGTTTGCCCATCTCAATTATGGGTGCGTTTGCTTGTCTTTATTTCTTTGGTATGACATTAAATTTAGCTACCATGATTGCAATTACTCTTGCAATAGGTATTATTATTGATGATGCTATTGTTGTAATTGAAAATATATATAAAAAAATAGAACAAGGAATGGAAAGAAGGGAAGCAGCATATGAAGGTGTTAAGCAGATATCTTTTGCGTTAATTGCTATATCGTGTATGCTATTATCTGTATTTATACCAATTGCAAATATGAGTGGAGTTACTGGGAGATTCTTTGTGTCTTTTGGTCTTAGTCTATCAGCTTCAATTATTATTTCGTATTTTGTTGTTATATCATTAATCCCAATGCTATCAGCAAGAATCATAACTACACAAAAAAGCAGATTCTACGCAAATACAGAAAAGTATTTTACCAATATTGAAGAGTTTTATAGCAGAATCTTGCAGGTTGTATTAAGAAATAATTGGCGTGTTATTTTGCTTGTGTTTTTAGCTTTTGTTAGCTCTTTATTGTTAATTTCTAGGCTTGGAGTTGAGTTTTTACCCTCTGAAGATAAAGCAGAGTTTGATATAAGATTAGTAAGTAAGCCCGGAATTTCAATGGAAAAAATGCAAGAAGAATCTTTGGAGATTCAAGCTTATTTGGATAGGTTGCCTGAAGTTGAGTATAGCATTTTAAATATAGGATTCACACAAGAGAGGAAGGTATATGAAGGGAAAATCTATGTAAAACTAACACCATATAATAAAAGAGATAGAGGTTTGCAAGAGATAATGGAATCTCTAAGAGAAGTATATAAGCCATATTCTAGCAAGCTTGATATGGATATTACGCTAATTGAGATTCCACAAATTAGTCTTGGCGAAGATGATTCACCTTTTCAGATGGCACTTTATTCATTTAGTGATGAAAAATTACAAGAAAGCCTAAATAGACTAGAATCTCTTATGCAAAGTAGTGGTAAATATAGTGATATACACACTGACATAAAGCCCAAAACACCGCAAATAAGGCTTGATATAAAGCAGAGTGTTGCTAATGAATATGGCTTTAGTGCAAAAGAAATTGCACTAGCAGTTAGCAATGCTTTTAGCGGGGAGTATGCTATATCTTATTTTAAAGAAAATGGAAAAGAATATGACATAGTTCTTCTAAGCACACAAAAGTCAAATATAAATGATATAAGAAGATTGATTTTAAGGAATAAAAGAGGAGATATAGTGTTTTTAGAAGGCTTAGTTGATATACAAGAAATAGATTCTATTACTTCTATAAAGCATTATGATAGACAGAAAAGTATTATGGTGTATTCTAATTTGGGTAATGGAATAAGTCTTGGAGAGGCTACAAGTTATGTTGAAAACAATACAGATTCATGGCTATTAGATGGGGTTAGATATAAAATTGAAGGATATGCAAAGTATATGCAAGAGACAAATGAAGCATTTATCGTTGCTATGAGTATGGCATTTATCCTTATATATTTAATTTTAGCAGCACTTTATGAATCTTTATTGCAACCATTAATTATAATAACAACCTTGCCACTTAGCTTTAGTGGAGCATTTTTCGCACTTTTTATAAGTGGTGAATCTATCAGTCTTTTTAGTGTTATGGGGCTTATGCTTTTAATGGGATTGGTTGGAAAAAATGCTACGCTTATAATTGATGTAGCAAACGAAAAGATAGAATCTGGCATTGAGATTGCACAGGCTATTTGTGAGGCTGGCAAAGAAAGGTTGCGACCAATACTGATGACTACCATTGCTATGGTTTTTGGAATGTTGCCTTTAGCATTAGCAAGTGGAGCTGGAAGTGGTATTAAATCTCCAATGGGAATTGCTATGATAGGAGGACTTGTATTTTCAATGATTCTTAGTTTATTAATCGTCCCTGCCCTTTTTAGAGTATCTTATAATTTAGATAGAAAACTTAGAAATTGGTATAAATAATTTCAATTTTAAGATTAACTTTCATTTTTATATATTTTTAAACAAATAGTAAATAAAATCCATTCTTATTATTAGAATTAAAAGGAATGGAAATGAAAAAACTTGTTGTCTGTGTTTCATTAGCTGGTATTTTATCTGCCAATGTTTATGCAAATGAGTATAGATTAGATACTTCAGTAATTAGTGCTACTGGATTTGAGCAAGATGTAAAAGATGCACCTGCTAGTATATCTATAATCACAAAAGAAGACTTGGAAAATAGACCAGTGGCTGATATTGCAGATGCCATAAAAGATGTTCCAGGGGTTGATGTTAGTGTATCTAAACTTGGAACTTACTCGTTTAATATTAGGGGTTATGGTTCAAACTATGTGCTTGTTTTAGTTGATGGCAAGAGGCAAAATTCAGTTAGAGGATTCCAAGGCAATGGATTTGGAGAAGCTGATAATGCATATTTGCCACCACTAGCTATGATTGAGAGAATAGAGATTATAAAGGGTCCTGCTTCTACTTTGTATGGTGGAGATGCTGTAGGTGGTGTGGTAAATATAATCACAAAGAAGAATCCAAGTGAAGTAACAGGGACAATTTCATTTGATACAAAGTTTCAACAGCACCCAGATTTATATGGGAATTATAAAGGTATAAATTCTTATTTGGCATTTCCATTGCTAAAAGATACACTATCTCTTTCACTAAGAGGTCAATATAAAACAAGGGAAAAGAGCAATCTAAAATGGCCTACACAGACAGATCTAAGCAATCCAAACACAGCATATCCTAGTCATTCTCCCGGTGCATTTGATATGGGTAATATAGGCACAAGACTTAATTGGACTATAAATGAACAAAATAATATGTATTTTGATGCGGAGCATTATTTTCAAAAAACAGCTACAAACAATACTTCAGGTAAAAGTGTAGCGGTAAATAAAAAGTATAGAAAGAATAATTTACTATTAAATCACGATGGATATTATCACTTTGGGACGCTAAATACATATCTGCAATCACAAACAACAAGCGAGGTCGGTAGTAGCTCTATTGCAGGTAATGGTGCTGTAAGTAAAGGTGCAAGATTGGATAGTGAAGTCTATATCGCTGAAAGCAAGGCAATAATCCCAATTAGTATGGGGAATCTTGGTGGCATGTCTTTAAGTGCTGGAGCACAATTTATGTATGAAAATTTCGTAACTTTTGCTTCTAGTGCTGGAGCTTTGCAAGGTAAAGATCAAGATCAAACAACAATTTCTCCATATGCTGAAGCAGAATATTACATAACAGATTCTCTTATTTTAACTGGTGGTTTGAGATATGCAAAGAGTGATTTATTTGATGGGGAATTCATACCTAGAGGATATTTGGTATATCATCTAACTGATAATATAACCTTAAAAGGTGGGGTAGCAAAGGGCTATAAAACACCAGAAGCAAAAGTGCTAACTAGTGGAGAATATAGTTTAGGCTACTATGGGAATCCAAATTTAAAGCCAGAATCTAGTATTAACTATGAATTGGGAACTATATTTGATTTTAATCATTATGGAAATGTAAGTATTACAGCGTTTCAAACCGAGTTTAGAGATGAGATATCAAGTGAAATGTATGATTATCAAGCTATGTTGCCAAATGGTGCAGAATGTTCTGTAGATACTGGTTGTTATTATTCTGTAAATAGAGGTAGAAATGAGGCTTTAGGAGTTGAGGTTGCACTAACTAGTGGAGAGTATAAAGGCTTTAGTGCAAATGTTTCTTATACATTTTTGGATAAAAAATATAAAGATGGGATAAAAAATGTCCTTGGTGGAGATAGGGTTGAGAATGTTCCTAGACACACAGCAATTTTGAAATTAAATTACACTAGTGGTAAGCTTAGCTCATATATTAAAGCAACAGGTAGATATGATACTTTAGCTAAATCTAAAGGTGGTGGTAATCGACCTATACTGGGATTAGATAAGTATAAAGATTTTTATGTTGTTGATTTGGGTATGAGTTATAAGTTATCAAAGTCTTCAAGCATTAGTTTGGCCATTAATAATTTGTTTGATAGAGATTTCTTTGTTCCACATGAGTATTTAAATAATGGCAATGTAGCATATGCAAATAGTTATAAAGACTACTATGAAGGCAGAAATATGTGGATTAACTATAAGTTTGAATTTTAATATCAATTAAAATGAAAAAGTTAATCAGCAATAAGTCTTGGATGAAGATTCATCTATATGTTAGCTTATTTTTTATACCAATGGCACTAATATATGCAATCACTGGTGTTGGATATATATTTGACTATCGTCAAAATGCAGGTGCAGAGATAAATAAGGTAGCTATCAATTCAGAAATTAACGCAGAAAAGATTCAAGAAATCATGCTAAATACACTTAAAGAGAACAATCTAGCAATACCTAGCAATACTGAAGTTAGGTTTGCTAAAGGTGCTCATAGCATGGGGAATTTAAAATATCAAGTGGTGCTATTAAAGAATAAAGACAATGAAGGCTATACGCTACAAACGATAGATAGAAACTTATATGGTGTGGTGTTGCTACTACACAAGGCAGCTGGCAAGTATTATTTTGATATTTTAGCCATAGCATTTTCTGTTGCATTAGTTTTATTATATATTTCTGGATTGTTTATAACTGCATTTTGCAAAAAAGACAGAAAAGGTTCTATGATTGCTGTATTGCTTGGATTCTTGGTTACTGCTTTAGCTATATATTTTAGTATTTGATTTTAGGTATTTGGATATAATTTGCATTTTTGGAGATTCTTTGGAAATTGCACTTTATATTCATATACCATTTTGCGATAGTAAATGTGGCTATTGTGCCTTTAATTCAAAAATAAATAAAAATCATCTAAAAGAATCTTATATGAGATTCTTGCGAGATACTCTAAGATCTAAACTACAACAAGAAAACTACAAAATTACATCTGTTTATATTGGTGGTGGGACGCCTAGTGTTGTTGATTATAATTTATACAATGGAATCTTTGAGACTTTTAATCCATATCTTATAGAAAATAGTGAGATAAACATAGAGGCAAATCCAAATTCATGCACTAAAGAGTGGATATTTCACCTAAAAAATCTTGGAGTAAATAGGCTTAGCCTTGGTGTGCAGAGTTTTTATAAAGAAAAGTTAGAGTTTTTGGAGAGAGATCATAGTAGAGATTCTATTTTTCATGCTTTAGACTTTGCTACTAGTGCAGGATTAAGCAATATTAGTATTGATTTAATTTATGGCACTCCACTTTGTGTTAGAGAAACTTTAGAAGATGAAGTGAAAATAGCCTCCAAACTACATATTAATCACATTTCAGCATATCAGTTAAGCATAGATTCTGGAAGTAGGTTTTTTACTCAAAATAAAAAAGAGTTTATAGGGGAGTTTTGCGGATTTGATAGTATGGGACATTTTGTTAGAAGTCTCTTAGAGAAATCAGGCTTTAAACAATATGAAGTTAGCAACTATGGGAGGGTTATTAATGATTCATATTATAAAAGTCAGCATAATTTAGCATATTGGCGTGGTGCTGATTATTTAGGGGTTGGTGCTGGTGCTGTATCATGTCTAAAAGGCACTAGATATTATGAGGAATCCAAAATAGAATCATTTATAAAAGGCACACCTCCAAGAGTGGAAAATCTAAGCATAGAAGATATAGCCTTAGAGAGGTTATTTTTGGGATTTCGCTCTTTAGTTGGGGTTGATTGTAAGTTTTTAGATTCTAAAAAGTGTGAATTGCTATTGCAAGAAAATAAAGTTTATAAAAATGGTAACAAAATTATTGCAAGTGATTATTTTTTGGGAGATGAGTTAGCATTATTTTTTAGCTAACCATATTAATAAATCCCCATCAAGTTCTGATGTATGTAGAATCTTTAGATTCAAGTTTAGTGTATGTATTAGCGTGTTTTGTGAGATTGTAGGGCTTAAAAACAATAAAATCATATCAACCATATCTATTAGAGACTCTAGCATACTAATGCCACCTTCTATCATAATAAACCCACTTGGCTTTGGTGGCGTATTTGTGATTGTAATTTCTCTATTTATGTGAAATAATGGTGCATTTTGTGGGAGATTTTTATTTCTTGTTAGAATTGTTATGTTTGGTGCTTTTTTATTATCTAAAGTAGCATATCTGCAATCTAGTGTTGGGTTATCTAGCATTATGGTTTTACCAGAGATTAGCAGGTTATCTACTTTGGTTCTTATGTTGTGCATAAATATTTGCGAAGATTCATTGCTTATTCTGCCCCCATCTATGCTACCATTTAGTCTGCTTGCATACTTAAATAACACAAAAGAATCCTTACTCTGTAATGATATAAATGGCAATAGCAACTCTTTAGCTTTTAGCGCTACTTTTTGCATTTTTTGTTGTTTGTATGCATATATAACTTCTATCCCATTTTGTTCTAATAGCTCTCCACCGCCTTGTGCATTTTTGTTTATATCTTCACTTCCTATTATGATTTTTTTAACTTTTAGCTCTTTTAGTAGATTTGCACATGAAGGAGTTTTGCCCACATGTGTGCAAGGAGAGAGTGTAACATACATTGTTATATCATTAAAGATTGATTTTGCATTTTTAAGCAGATATTTGTGAATTTCAGCAGAATCTGTAATGTTTTCTATCTTATTATCGTTGGTTAGTTTTATATAAGATTCTTTTAAGGCTAATACCTCTGCATGAGGTGTGCCTACTTCTTTGTGTGCTTGTATGCTTAGTATTTGCCCATTTTTATCTATGACTAGAGCACCTACGGCTGGATTTGGGATAGTTATACACTGATATTCCCATGCTCTATTTATCGCTAAATTTAAATAAAAGCTATCATCTACCATATGAAAAATGTTTGTGCTTTTTTTATGTCTTGAATCTCTATTTTTGTTCCATCTTCTATAACTAAAGATTCTGCTTCTACTTTTATTAGTTTGCCTTTATATTCGTGCTTATTAATTGTCTTTATTTTTACCATTTCGCCTATTGCACCTTTGAAGTGCACCATTGTCTTTAGCACTCTTTCAATCCCCGGTGAGCTAACTTCTAAGAAATAATTGTCATAATTTTCTAATTCAACATCTAAAAGTGGTGATAGCACAAGACTTACTTCTTTGCAGTCATCTAGCGTTACTTGTGGTGATTTTGTAATATAGATTCTTAGTATTTTGCTATCATTTTCTTTTAGAATGTCAATTCCATACAATTCACACTCTAGTGACTTTATGAGATTTTCTATTTTTGCTTCTAATTCATTGCCTATCATCATTTTCACTCTTTATTTGTTGAAATATAGATTCTAATTTATTTTGTTGTTCTAGTGTGTTATCAAATATAAACTTAAAATCCGGACACCTAAACCAGCCAGTCTCTTCAAGACAATACTCTTTTATGATCCCATTTGCTTTTTTTAGTTGTTGCAGTATTTCTCTTTGTTCTTTTTCGTCATAGTCTGCACTTAAGAAGACTTGTGCATTATGCTTGCCTTTAGAGCATTGCACATCTACTACATTTAGAGAGCTTAGCCTTGTATCATTTAGTTGCGATAGTGCTATCCCTACTATTTCTTTTAGTAGAGATTCTGTGCGTTGGAGTTTTATGCTTTTCAATCTAACTCTCTTTGTTTATGCACTTCTTTGAATGTCTCAAATACATCGCCTATTTGTATATCATTGAAACTCTCTAGCATAATTCCGCATTCAAAGCCTTTTTGAACTTCTCTTGCGTCATCTTTGAATCTCTTTAGCGATGCTATATTGCCAGTGTGTATTACAACACCATTTCTAATTAGCCTAACTTTTATACCTCTTTGGATTACTCCATCAGTTACAAAGCACCCAGCAATAACGCCAACTTTAGCTATGCTAAATGTCTCTCTTACTTCTGCTTGACCGGTGTTTTCTTCTTCTAGCACAGGAGATAGTAATCCGCCAAGCAATGCCTTAATATCATCGATTAATGAATAAATAATCGAATATGTCTTAATTTCAATGCCCAATTCTTTGGCTTTATTTTTCACGCTTCCAGTTGGACGAACATTGAATCCTAAAATCACACAATTACTACTAGCACCAGCTAGCGTAACATCACTCTCTGTGATTCCTCCTACACCTTTATGAATCACATTTACTTGCACTTCTTCGTTTTGAAGCTTGTCTAAACTTCCTTTTATTGCCTCTAAACTTCCTTGTGTATCAGCTTTTATAATAACAGGTAGGCTTTTTAGCTGACCTTTTGCAACCATTGAGCTTAGTTCATCAAAAGATACTTTAGTTGAGTGCGATAGTTCTTTTTGTCGCAAGTGAGCTGCTCTTTTTTGTGCATAATCCCTTGCTATTGTATCGTTTTCCACTGCTAGAAGTATAGAACCAGCAGGAGGCACTTCGCTAAGACCAGTTATTACTCCAACACCAGAAGGAGTTATTTTGCTTATATTTTCTCCAAGATCGTTTGTAATTGCTCTAACCCTACCAAATGCAGTATCTGCAATAATGCTATCTCCAACATTTAAAGTTCCATTTTGCACGATTATTGTTGCTACTGGTCCTTTGCCTTTTTCTAGACTACTTTCAATGACTACTGCTCTTGCTTGCTTGTTTGGATTTGCTTTTAGCTCTATTATCTCTGCTTGAAGCAAGATAGTTTCTAATAAGTCATCAATACCCATACCAGTTTTAGCAGAAATATGCACAAACTCATATTCTCCACCCCATTCTAAAGGTGTGAATCCTAACTCTGCGGCTTCTGCTTTTACCTTATCGGGATTTGCATCTGGCTTATCCATTTTATTTACTGCTATTATAATAGGTGCTTTTGCAGCTTTTGCATGGTTTAGTGCTTCTATGGTTTGTGGTTTTATGCCATCATCTGCTGCTATTACTATTATTGCTATATCTGTTACAGAAGCACCTCTAGCCCTCATTTCGCTAAATGCTTCGTGTCCGGGAGTGTCAATAAAGGTGATTTCTTTGTCATTTTTTGTGATTGTATATGCACCTATGTGCTGTGTGATTCCACCAGCTTCACCATGTGCTACTTTTGTGTTTCTTATATAATCAAGCAGTGAAGTTTTACCATGATCTACATGTCCCATTATTGTAACGACAGGTGCTCTTGTAATTAGGTGCTCTTCTTTATCATTATCATCATGTAGCTGTGTATAATCAAGCTCATCAGCAGTATTTATAAGCTCGATTTCAACACCAAACTCTTCTGCTAGAATCTCTATTGCATCTTTTTCTAGGAAGTCATTTTTGGTTATCATCATTCCAAGGTTGAAGAGTATTTTTATTACCTCTCCTATGCTTCTGCCTACTTTTTCTGCAAATTCATATGCGCGAATCTCTTCTGGGATTTTTACCACACCGCTTACTGCTTCTTGGATTTTTTGCACTTTTGGTGCTTTTTTTCTGCTAGAACGCCTTGTGCTACCTTGCTCCATGAAAGGATTGTGTCGTTGCACCCTTATTCTATCGGTTGTTGCTTTCTTTTCATTTTCATCTTCATCTATATCTACTTCATCTTGAACGCTTAGATCAAAGAGTATAACGCCTTCTTCTTCATCGTCATCAGTTGAATTAAATTCTCTATTATCTAGCAAGTCCATTTTGTAATCATTGCTATGTTTTTTGGCGTGATTTACATGCTTGTCTTTTTTCTTTTTTTTGTCTTTTTTGTAAGAATCTTCCGTGTCTATGTTGCCAAGTAGGTCTTGTAGAGTTTTTGTTGGGTTTTCTTTTTTTGTATCGTTATTTGTGCTTGGCTTTTCTTGTTCTCTTTTTTTGACGATTCTTAAGCCAGTTCTTTTTATTTGGTTTTCTTTCTCTTTTGTTTCTTTTACTTCTTCTTTCTTAGCTGGAATAGATGGTTTTTTTTCTTTTTCTTTCTCTTTTGTTTCTTTTACTTCTTCTTTTGGCTTTTCTTGTTTTACTTCTTCTTTTTTAGCCTTTGTTTCTTTTTTGGGCTTTGTGCTTTCTTTTTCTTTTGTCTCTTTTTTAGCCTTTTTTTTGCCTTCTGGTAGTTTGCCTGATATTATGTAGTTATACAACTCTTCTGCTTCAGTTGCACTAACAGCACTTGACGCCGTCTTTGCTTCTAGTCCTAATTCCTGTGCTTTTTGCAGTATTTCTTTGCTTGTCTTCCCAAGCTCTTTTGCTATTTGACTAATACGGATTTTATCCATATATTAACAACTCCTTTAATTCTTGGTTTATTTGGTCTTTGTATTTTTTGTCAATTTTGCAAACCCTAAGCAAAATATCTGAAATATTTTTAGATTCTTTACAAGTGTGGCATATGTAAAAACTTCTACCAAAACCGCTAAACTTTATCAGTTTTGAATTTATATATTGAAGGCGAATTAGCTCACATTGTAACAATCTATTTCTGCACTTTATACACATTCTAGTAGGGTTTGACATAAAATCTCCATTATATCACTTTAGAACTTAAAATTCTTCAAAGGATACGCCATTGTTATCAAATGGAAGTGTTAGAATCTTTATGTTTTTGAATTTATTTTCTAACACGGCATGTAGTCTATCTGCATCATCGCTATAACATAAATTAAAAAATGTAGAACCGCTTCCTGATAGTGTGCTCATCAAAGCACCATTATTTAGTGCAGTCTTTTGTAAATCAAATAAGATTGGCACTTGCTTCATTCTGTAAAATTGGTGGAATCTATCCATACTTGCTTCTCTTAATAAATCCCACCTTTCTTCAAAAAAGGCACTAGCAAGATATGTCGAATGCGATATGTTGAAAATAGCATCTTTTTGCGAGTATCTCTTTGGCAGTGTTTGTCTTGAATGGTGTGTTGAGATTGATTGTTGTGGGATTGCAATTACTGCTTTTATTGTATTTGGTAATTTTTTGTTTATAAATCTTACTTGTCTATGCATTAGCATACATACATTAAATCCTCCAACAAGTGCTGGAGTGATATTATCTGGGTGAGATTCGTAATATAGTGCTATATTTAGAATCTCTTCTTTATTTATTGCTTTTTTGGCAATTTTAAAGGCCGCACTAATAGCACCGACTATAACTGCAGAACTGCTACCTAGCCCTCTTGAGATAGGAATAGAATTTTCAAATGTGAATTTGAAGTTTTGTTTTTCAATTTTTAGCCTTCTTAGCTGTTCGTTAAATATTTTGACAAATGCGTTATCAACTCTTATTTTGGTGTTTTTTGTGCCTTCGCCTTCTACATGTATGCTTTGAATCTTGGCTGGTTTTATTGTTATTTTATTATAAAGCCCTAAAGCTAATCCTAAAGTATCAAAGCCAGGTCCTAGATTCGCACTTGTTGCTGGTATTTTAAACTGCATTTCTTTCACCTAATTTAAATTTGCAAATTTTAATGTAAATTCTACCTCACCTTTTCCGATTCTTAGCTCTTTTGCTATTGAATCTACACTCCAACCATCTTTAAACATAGAAATAATTCTGCCCTCATCAATGTTAGTAGGATTCGTAGGTGTGTAGGCAAATTCTTTTATTCTATCTTCAAGTCCAAATATCTTATTTTCAAGCATATCTTTAGAGTTTTCAAGTTGGTTTTGCAATAAATCAATTTGGCTTCTTAGTGGCATTACTGATGAGTGAAGGTTTGAATCTATTAGATTTTTCATCTCTAATCTCATGTCTTGGTATATTTGTTGTTTTATATTTGATTTAAATTGCTCTACATTCATTTCTGTATTTTTTATTTTTTTTTGTAGGCGATATACTTCTTTGTTTAGTTCTTCTATTGATTTTTCATATCTTTTGGTTCTTTTGGTACTTTCATTTTCTTTTATGTATAAATATATAATTAATAATATTAGAATAGCTCCAGCACCCACTGCTACCCATAACATTAGGTTTTCTTCATTTATCATACATTCGCCTTTTTGTCTGATTTTATCATTCTTATTAATGCTCTTTCTTTGCTTGCTACATAGCTATCCCACTCCATTTCGTCTCTAGCGTGTATTTGCTCTATGAATGCTAGTTCTTTGTTGTATTTAAAATACATAGGAACGATTCTTGTTGGGAATGTTGGTAACTCAACTCTTCCATAATATAGCGTATTTTCTAATAGATTTGAATCTTCTAGTGCAAAACACCCATGTCCTATTGTAGATATATTTGATGAATACTCTAGTGGTATGTATGTTTTTGGATTTTTTTCTATTTTGTTTTCTAGAATCTCTAGCTTTCTGTATATTTCTACTAATAATTCTAAGACAATTGTATTTTCGCTATCAAAATTACCCTTTTTAGCACGCATGATTCTTAGCCATTCACCTATTGGGTCTTCATCGCTTTGTGTTAGTTTGTTGAATTCTTTGGCACATTCTTCGCTTTTTATATGGGCTTGTTCGTATTGTATGTTTAGTGTTGTATTTATAAGACGACTTTTTTCCATGCAAATCCTTAAAGAATCAAATCAATTATGCAGAATATTAAAAATACAATACCCAAATAACCATTAACAACAAAAAACGCCTTTGGTATATTATTAAAGTCTTTTCTCACCAAATAATGCTCATAAGTTAATGCAATCATAGATATTAAAAGTCCAATATACATATATAATCCTAAGTTTGCATTATAAATAAAAAGACCCCAAAATATTATTGTAAAGACATGGAAGATTCGTGAAATTAAAATTGCTTTTTGAGCCCCAAATATGCTAGGTATTGAATATAAACCTTCTTTCTTATCATGTGCTATATCTTGTAGAGAATATAATAAATCAAAACCAGCTACCCAAAATAGCACACCAAGACATAAATACACACTCCAAAGTGGCACATATCCTAAAACCGCAATCACCCCAGCAATAGGTGCTAATCCTAGTGATAATCCTAGCATTAAATGTGCCATTGATGTAAATCTCTTCATTAAAGAATAACTAGCAAGGACTATTAAAATAGGAAAAGAAATATAAAAACACAGAGGATTTATAAAATATCCTATAAGCACAAAAATTATCGCATTAACCAAGATAAAAATTAGCATTCCATTAGGTGAGATTCTGCCATCTACACTTGGTCTATTTTGTGTGCGTGGATTTGTTATATCAAATTTCCTATCAGCATATCTATTAAATGCCATAGCAAAATTTCTGGCACTTAATGTGGCTATAATCCCAAATATAAGCAGTTTTAATCCAAACCAACCATTTTGTGCAGTGATCATAGCAATGAAAATAAATGGTAGTGAAAAAATGCTATGTTCAAACATTACAAGCTCTTTAAAGTCTTTTATTTTTTGCAGCATCACTTTACGCCTAGAGAGATGATTTTCTTAAATCCATCACTTACAGATAGGTTGGACATTCTTATATTTTCTTTGCTTATTTTGGCGATGAATCCTGAAGTTGGGTTTGGCGTTGTTGGTATAAATACCCAAAAAAACTCACCTTCATCTTTTGTTATAAATCCCATTAACTCCATTGTGCCCACATTTACATATGCTACCCCAAGATACCCTTCTTTGCCCTTGCCAGAGAAGATATTTAACACTTCTTTGATGCCTGAATATATACTCTTTACCAATGGAATCTTAGCAATTATCATCTCTGTTATACTAATTAGCAAAAATTCCTTATTCTTGTCTAGCAAATGTCCTATGTAGTATAAAAGACAAATGCTAAGTATAAAAATCACTATGGTGATAAAAAGATTCGAGTTTGTAATGCCAAATACGGAGTGGAAAATTGCCTCAAAAAAGTCATAGACAAATGAAAAAATCCAAAACAATAGTAAAAAAGGTAGTATTGCAATGATGCCTTTACTAACTTTAGAGATAAAGTTATTCACCAAAAATCCTTGAAAAAAATCTTAAAAAGTATGCGTGATTTTATCTTTTTTTGGTTAAAAAACAAAATTTGGTTAGAATTTATGATCTTAAAATATTAGGGGATATTCATGGATATTTTATATGCACCATCATTTAGGCTTGAGACAGATACTATTCATGCAAATTGCATGGTTAGTTATGATATTGTAAATATTGAGATTCTAAATTCTCTGCGGGGGAGGGGGGCAAAATATAGCTAAAAGCAATAATATATTATATCTTCCAAGCACAAAAACTCCACAAAAATATAATGAGACAGTATGCGATTCTTTACACTATGTAAAACAAATAGATTCTTTGTCTGAAGCTAGTGAGTGTGATTTTTTGATAACTGATAGTTCTGCTAGATTGCTTGCTTTTACTTGTGCGTTTTTAAAACCAGCAATTTTCTTCTATCCGGGATATGATAATGTGTCTTTAAGTGATGATAAATTGGATTTACTATTACCAAAAATAGCGTATGTTGCACATTCTATTAGTGAGTTAGATTCTGTGGTGCAAACTCTTAGTGAAACATTTGAAGACAGAAGACAAAATATATTAGAGTTTTTAGATGGAGATTTAGTATGATTGATTTGGTGCAAGAACAAATAAACAAATTTATAAGTATTACAAAAAAGGAGTTAGAATCTAAGCTAAGTAATGATAGGGAAAATATAGTAATAGTCTCATATTATCCAACTTATAGATCTCAATATGGTGAGCTAATAGAAAGGTTAATGGAGAGATATAATGTAATTGTTGTGTATTCTATGAAATGTAATGATGAGTTTGAAAAGAAGGGTCATCATAGCATGTTTATACCTTGGATAATTGTTGAGAATAATCAGACATATTATCTAAATATGGATATACCTAATATTGATCTAATAATTACTGCAGATGAGGTTGGGTATTTAGAAGGCAAGATAGATAAGACATTTTTAAGTAAGACTGCAAAGAGAATCTATCTACCACATAGACTAAATGGTGCTTGTGGGAACTTGGAGTATCATACAGGGGTTTTAGTGCCTAGCAAGAGAGCATTAGAAGGATTTAAAGAAAAAGATTCAAATAAGCTTATAAAATGCGGTTATCCACAGCTTGATTATGCTATTAAAAATTATACTTTTAAAGATACTAATACAATATGCTATGCACCTACATTAAGGTATGTAGAATATGATAGAAAAGCTAATGTAAATATATTTGCAGGATTAGAGATTCTAATAATTGAATGGTTGCTTAAAAACACAACTTTTAATATTGTGTATAGAGCTCACCCACTAGCATTTTCTAATAATCATTCATATTATAAAACTATACTAAGCAGATTTAGAGACGAAAAAAGATTTAGCTTCAATAATTCTATTGGATATGATTTTTTTAATAATATATCATTTATGATTACTGATTGGAGTTCTACTAGTAGGCTTTTTTCTTATACTACATTACGTCCTTGTTTATTTTTTATGCCATATCCTATGAATGATAGCGAATTAGCAAATGGAGAGTATGTATTTAGTGATTTAAGAGCAAGTAGTTTAGAATCCCTAAAAAAGTTAATGGACAATATAGACTATAAAAAAGAAGAAGCAAGATATAAACAAATGAGAGAAGATGAAGTCTATAACATAGGTAAGTCTTGTGAAGCTATTTTAGATTATATAGGCGATATTTTAGGGGGATAATTTTGAGAGCTATAATTCTAGCAGCAGGGCTTGGTAGCAGACTAAGACCTATGACTTTGCATACGCCAAAGCCACTTTTATTGGTTTATGGTAAGAGTATTTTAGAGCACAATATTGAGCTTTTATTAGACAATGGCTTTGATGATATAGTTGTTGTATGTGGGTATAAGCATGAATCTTTTGATGAGCTACAAAAGAAGCTTGGCTTTACAAAAATAGTTTTTGAAGACTATGAAGGTAAAAATAGTGCTGCCTCATTAAAGTTTGCAAAAGATTTCATACAAAAGGGAACTTTAGTTTTAAATGGTGATTTGTATTTAACTAAGTCTCCTTTAAATCATGCACGATTTGGCGTTACGCAAATATTGGCTCAAGTAATCAAAGATAAATGCTGGGGTTATGCTACTAGTAGCGATTGTGTGCTTTTAGATATTGATATTGATTGTGCAAATTCACTAGGAGATGGTGTAGCATTTTTTGATAATGAATCTGATATGCCTTATATCTTGGAATCTCTAGCTAAATGTAGTGATGATGAGTATTGGGAGGCTTTATTTTTAGAGCTATTTAGATACACTAGAGTATATGTGTTTGATAATGGAGAATTTTATGTAGAAATAGATAGCTTTAAAGATGCCTTGCAACAAAATATGCTAACCCCACAAGAAGTAGCACAAGCATGTTCTGATAATGGAGAGGCTACTAGGTTAGCTGGAATTACAAATATAAATTACAAAATAAGATTCTTAGGCAAAGATAAAGTAATTAGAATTGCAAATAAAGATATAGATAGAATAATAAATAGAAAAAAAGAAAGACAAATTTTTGAGATTATAGAAAAATATAACATCACTCCAAAATGCGAGTTCTATGAAAGTGGGATTCGTTTGAGTGATTTTTTGCAGAGTTATCATCATCTAAAATGTAATGAGCTAAATGATAATGTCTTGGAGAAAATAATAAGCCAAATGCATATATTGCATAAAATCAAACATGAAGATTATAGTTATATACCAAAATTATCGCTTGTAAATGAAATTAAAAAATATGAACAAGAAGCTAAAGTAATTCTAATTTCAAAAATAGAAAAGAGATTTCTGCTTAATATAGCAAAAGAGCTAGATACCGCTCCTAGTGTGTTGTGTCATAGGGATTTGCAATTGCCAAATATCTTATATGATGGGGATAATGTTTGTTTTATTGATTTTGAATATGCCGAATTTACTTCTATTGCATTAGAACTTGGGAATTTTACATCAGAATTGCTTATGTGTGAGAGCGAGATTAACAAAGTATGTCAAATGTATGGTGATATAAAGTATGATAGCGTGATAAAGGGGCAAGCAATAGCAAATTATATATGGGCATTGTGGGGATTTATTTATGATGATTATCCTTTAGCTAGAGATTATTTAGTAAGATTCCATGCAAATTTAAAATATCTCATGGAAAACAATGCTTAAAGGTCATTTGTTAGCGTTTTTATCGGTATTTATTTGGTCTAGTTTGTATATCCAAACAAGTCTATTATTAGAATCTTTTAATCCATTTACATTGCTTGTTTTGCAGTGTTTTATTGGATATTTGTTTTTGCTTATTGTTTATCCTAAATTTTGCAAGATTCTTAGTCTTAAAGAAGAGCTATTATTTTTACTTGCTTCATTGCTTGGAATTGTGTTTTATAATTTGTTTTTGAATTTGAGCATGGAAATATCAAGCCCTTCAAATGTGAGCATTATAATTGCCACTTCGCCCTTATGGACATGTATATGTGCATTCTTCTTACGCATAGAAAAACCTTACTTATTATTTTTTGTTGGATTTTTTATTTCGATTTTTGGCGTAGTGTTGCTAAATTTTGAATCTTTTTTGAGTTTTAATTTAAAGGGTGATATTTTAGCTTTATTATCTAGCGTATCTTGGGGATTGTATGCTATTTTGATTGCTAAATTATTGCATTATAATATTATCTTTTGTGTGCGGAAGATTCTATTTTATGGGCTTTTGTTAATTTTGCCATTGTCTTTTGTGTTTGATTTTAATTTTGCATTTTATAAAAGTTTGGATTTTATAAATTCGATAAACTTATTGTTTGTAGGCATTTTTTCGACTGGGATTTGTTTTGTTTTGTGGTTTTATGCTACAAAGTTAATAGGTGCAGTATCAGCAAATATTTATGTGTATTTAACTCCAGTGATTACGATTGTTGTTGCATTTTTTGTGCTTGATTATAAGCTTAGTTTGTTGCAGATTTTTGGTGTTATTTTTGTGCTTATTGGAGTGTTTGTATCTGAGAGAAAACCGCATAACAAAAAAACAAAAGATTCAAAATAAAAAGCATAAAAAATGCACTTTTGAACTTTATAGCTAGTAGGCTTAAGAGATTCGTAGCTAAAAATAGCACATAACTTTTTGTAAGTGTGATTGTGTTTATATCTATTGCCAACCATGCTAAAAGATACGAATCTAAAATCCCTCCATAGCCACATAAATGCAAGAATAAAACCAATGGATAATACACTACAAAAAGTAAGGTAAAAATTGGTGATAGTATTGATAGATATGAAAATTCATTAAAGAAATAATAAGAAATAATAGCCATGTTTATAAATATAAAAATATTAAATAAAGCGATATATAGAATCTTATTTATAATCCCACTCTTTAAGTTTATATATTTGCAAAATAAACAAATATACAACACTCCCATACATGAAAAATAAAATCCCAATGAAAATATAAGGCTAGGAAATAATGCTAAGAGTATAGCAACGCACCAAAATAGAGTTTCTAACTTTAAGATATTTATCCCTCTTATAAACATCAAAAACCCAAATCCATACAATGCAATAGCCCTAAGATATGAAGGGGATTGTGTTAAGAATAGATAATATATGACAAGTATGCTAAGTGCTAGGAAGCCTAAATCATAAAATTTATTTCTATATGGAAAATATCTTTTATGCAATGGAACATAAAATAGACCAAGCATAAAAAAACTAATTGCACTTAAGATTCCAGCATGATAACCAGATATGGCAAATATATGTGATATTCCATAGCCCTGCACTAGAGAACGCCACTCTTTTGGTAGGGATTCTGCTAAGAATAGTGATAGATAGTATTCTTGCATTATTTGTGTGTTATGTTGGCTTATTATGAGTTCTTTTATTTTGTTGTTTATTGGTTTTTCTTTTAGTAGGATTATATTAAAGCTAGGTGCATAAAATCCACGCAAGAATCCCAAAAAAGAGACTTTATTAAATATAACACGCAAGTTTATTAATCTACCTTGTATATTTTGTAAGTCTTCTTTTGAAGTTGTATAAAAGTTTCCAAAATCACTTTTTAACTTTAATACAAAATATTCATTATTATTCTTGTGTTTTGTATATTGAAGCAAGACTTGTGCTTGTATTAGTGGTGTTTTTTGTGCTTTTAACTCTAGGAAAATATAGTATTTATAAGAAAGTGTGAGTGCTAATATGATTAATAAGAATAAAAAGAAAAACACCCTCTCTTTATTGTTTGTAAATAAAGGGGCGTTCATTATTGCTTATTTATACTTTCCAAATAAGAACATCACTTTGAGAATTCTCTAAAACATCAATTGCAAAAAAGCTAACTTTACCACTTGTAGGTAGTGCTATTAATGATGCATTCTTGCTTTCTGCAACACTTAGCAGTCTAGTATAAGACAAAATCCCACTATCTAGCACAACTTCATTTTTATCTTTAAAGTTTTTTAAAAATTTTCTTGATTGTTCTTTTGCCTTTTGTTCTGATTTTTGATTATATTTTTCTATCTCATCATCATTAGCACCATAATGTCCAAGTCTCATTTCAAATGGTCTATTGATCATGTGATAAAAAATTATTTTTGCATTTGGGAAAATCTTTTTTGTTGTTTTTGCGACTTTTATAGACAAATCTGAAAAGTCAGTTGGTGAAAAAATATTTACATAATCAGATAGAGATTCATTTTTTGCTACTAGTATTGGTGTGTTTGATTTTTTTATGATTTGTTTTGTTGTTGAGCCAAGTAGTATTTCTGATATGTTGTGATTTTCTCCTGTTGCACCTATACATAAAAGTCTGCATCCTCTCTCATCAGCATGTTCGCAAAGATTCTTAATAGATCCTACATAGCAAAATTGCTGTATTTCAACTTCTGGGTTTGGAAATTTATCTTCAATAAATTTTGCTAGAGCATTTTTACCGGCTTTTTTATCTTTTTTTGGATCGTGGAATATAGAGTATTCTACTATATGCACGACATCTAAAGTATATTGTAATTTTTTTGCTAAATAGATTGCTTTAGTTAATGCAACCAAACTTTTGTCTGAAAAGTCCGTAGCCACCACGATTCTGTCTTTCATATAACCCCCCCATTATAAATATCATTTCATTTTATAATAAAAAAATAAAATGTAATTTAAATTATGGATTTTTTTAATCTTTTAAAACCTTCGTTTATTTCATCTTTTGATATTGTAAGAGGAGGAAGGAATCTTGCGGTATTTTTGCCACTTTTTAAGATTAGCACCCTATTTTTATGAGCTTTGTGTATTAGTGTCTTTAGGGTATTTTCATCTTTCATTCTAAGGCCCAGCATAAGCCCGATTCCTACTTTTTGTGTAAAAATATCGCAATATTCTTTTTGGAATTTTTCTAGCTTTTTGTTGAAGTATTTTATTGTTTTATCTAGTTTGTGATTTTCTTTTAGATTGCTTAGTATATCAAGTGTTGTTAGTGCAGCGCTTGTTGATAGGAAGTTGCCACCAAATGTGCTTCCATGATCTCCAAATGAGAAAATATCTTTTAGTGTGCTTAATGTAGCACCTATTGGCACACCACCACCTAAGCCTTTTGCGGTGGTTATTATATCTGGTGTTATATCATATAATGTTGAGGCAAACAATTCTCCACTTCTATAAATTCCACTTTGCACTTCATCTAGTATTAGTAATATATTTTTCTTTTTTAGATATTTTGCTATGGATTGCACTTTGTGTTTATCTAGTGGAGAGATTCCACCTTCACCTTGTATTAGCTCTAGCATTACTGCACATGTTTTATCAGTTATTTTATTTCTTATATCATCTAAGTCTTTTGCATAGACAAATCCATCTGGAAATGGATTAAAAAATTTGTGCATTTTTTCTTGTGCTGTTGCTTTTAGTGTTGTAATCGTGCGTCCGTGAAACGACGAATCAAGTGTGATTATTTCATATCTATTAGATGAATTCCCAAATTTTCTAGCAATTTTAATAGCACATTCATTAGCTTCAGCACCAGAGTTTGAGAAAAAAACCCTCATATCATATCCGCTTAGTTTGACTAACTTTTTTGCCAGTTTTGCTTGTGGTTCTATTGCGTATAGATTAGAAGTATGAATTAGATTCTTGCTTTGAATCTCAATTGTTTTGGATAATTTTTTGTTCCCATGTCCTACACTGCATACACCTATGCCTGAAGTAAAGTCAATATAATCTAAGCCACTTTTGTCAAATAAAGTAGCATTTTTACCTCTAACAAAATAGGTATAATTTCTAGCATAAGTATGCATTACATATTTTAAGTCCATGTTTTCCATAATATCCCCCCTAAATTAAATTATTCTAAACCATTTTTTACTGGGACAAAAGCACAAGATTCAAGCTCTTCTTTATTTTCTAAGCACCCATTTTTCTTAGTCCATCTTGTGATTATTTGTTTGTTGTTTGTTTGTATTGGTGCAACTAGGATTCCACCTTCATTTAGTTGGCTTATTATTGCATTTGGTATTTCCATAGGAGAGGCAGAAAATAATATCCTATCAAATGGTGCATAAGCACTCCAGCCATTTTGTCCATCATCTAGCTTTGTGTGTATATTGCTTATATTGCACAGCTTTATTCTTTCTCTTGCTTCTAGCAGTAGTTTATCAATTCTTTCTATGCTAAATACTCTTCTTATTATTTTGCTTAAAATTGCAGCTTGGTATCCACTGCCACAGCCTATCTCTAGCACACTATCAGCACCATTGCATTTTAAATATTCAGTCATTTTAGCAACCGTTAGAGGAGAGCTTATCCATTGATCTGCTGCCATAGGTAATGCATCTAGGCTATATGCCATGTAAGAAAATCCACTAGGTACAAAAATTTCTCTATTTACACTTAAAATAGCATTTTCAACTTCTTTGCTTATGGAGAATCTTCTGTGTATTTCTTTTACCATATTGGCTGTCTTTACAGATTGCATTATAATCCTATGTCAATGAATTTTCTTGCTTTTGCTACTTCATTGAAGTTTGCTTTTAGATTTATTATTTCTTTTGTGTCATCTCTAGTTTCATATCCAAGTGGAGTTATGATTCCACTTCCTTTTGCCATGCTATCATTTGCACCATTACTTGCTATTACGAAGCTTTGCGTTGTGATTGCTAGTGCTTTTGTTAGGGTCTCAAAGTTGTCTTTTCTTTCTTTGCTCCATTGGGCAGGGACAAGTATCAAATCGCAACCCTTTAATCTCTCCCAAAGTTCTATAAATCTAAGTTCAAAACAATTTATAGCACCACATTTTAAGCCATCTATGTTAAATGGTGTAATTTCTTCTATGTCGCCTGCTTTAAAGTGCAAATGTTCATTGCCTAGTGGAAATAATTTATTTTTGCTCTGCTTGTGCAATAGTTCTTTGTTATGAAATACCTTTAGATTGTTGTAAAAGCCATCTTTATATTTTTCTATCATTGTAGTTACTATTGTTTTTTCTTGTGATAGATCAAGTAATGCTTGTGTTGCAACTTTAGCAAACTCTGATGCTTCTTCCATTTTTTGATAGGCAAAATTAGTCAAACATACTTCAGGCAAGAGTATAATTGAATCTAAATCGCAGTTTATTATTAGCTCTCTTATGTGGTTTAGATTGTCCTCAAAATTTTGCTTTGTTTTTGCTTGTAATGCGTATAGTTGCTTAGAAATCATCAAAATTTATACTCCCCTTTGCATAGTTTGTAACATTGCCTTCAAAGAAATTGGTCTTTTGGTCATTAAATGAGCTAAAAGATTCCACCCATTTTATAGGGTGTTTTGCGTTGTATATTGGTGACATTCCTATTTTTTTTAGTCTATCATCTGCAAGATAGCATATATATTCTTCTATTATCTCGCTAGTTAGCCCCAAAATCTTGCCTTGAGTTATATAAATTCCCCATGCAGTTTCTATTTTCACCGCTTCTTTGAACATTTCTATAACTTCTTCTTCTAGTGATTTTGTGAAAAGATGAGGCATTTCTTTTTTTAGAGATTTGATCATATTTTGGAATAATAATAAGTGTGTTACTTCATCTCTTTGTATGAATCTTATCATTTGAGCACTTCCTAGCATTTTACCACTTCGTGCAAGAGTGTAGAAGTATGCAAAACCAGAATAAAAATAAATGCCTTCTAAAATTTGATTTGCAAACATAGCCTTTAGCAATGCTTCTTCTGTCGGATTTTTGGCAAGCTCTTCATAAACATTTGCAATATAATCATTTTTACTTCTTAGGTGCATATCTGTTCGCCACATTTCATAGATTTCATCTGTGTTAGCAGAAATTGATTCAACCATTACTGCATAGCTTTGTGAATGCAATGCCTCTTCAAATGCTTGACGCACTAGAATTAGATTTATCTCTGGGCTTGTTACATATGGATTTACATTATCAATTAGATTATTAGTTTGAAGAGAATCCATAAATATAAGTTGCGCTAAAGCCCTATCATAGCCTATTTTTTCCTCTGGTGTTAGTCCATCTGTATAGTCTCTTTTATCTTGCGTCATATTGACTTCTTCTGGGAACCATGAGTTTGCAAGCATTACTTTCCATAGGTTATACGCCCATTGATATTTTATTTTATTAAGCTCAAAAATACTTGTTGGATTTCCGCCAAAAATTTTTCTGTCATTTACGCCTTCAGTGGAGTTTGGATTATATATTTTCTTTCTATTTATCATTAAAAACCCTTAAGAAATTAAAAAGCAAGTATAAAGCATTATTTCATAAAAAATACTGAAAAATAACTTTGGAGATTTATATGGAAGTAGCTAGATTAAGTATCGGTGGAATGCATTGTTCAGCGTGTTCTTCTACTATTGAAAAAAATCTTTTAAAGTTAGAATCTATAAAAAATGTAAAAATAAATGTAGTAAGTGGAAAAGCAAAAATATCTCATGAAAATTCTATTAATACACAAGAAATAATCAATCTTATAAATTCTTATGGATTTAGTGCTTTAGTGGATAATTCAAAAGAATTAGAAATAAAATACATTAATGATTTAAAGAAGAGATTCTTCGTTGCTGTGCCTTGTTTTTTGGTTATTTTTATTTTGCATATGAGTGGTTGGCATAGTTCAATGTCTGCATTTTTGCAATTATTATTTGCTTCATTTGTGCAATTTTATTGTGCATATCCATTTTATAAAGCATCTTTAAGTGTATTTAAAACGAAAAGTGCTGATATGAATGTGCTTATTGCACTTGGGACTTCTGTTGCTTATTTTTATTCTTTATACTTATTTTTCTATGATTTTGGCGATGGATATTATTTTGAGGGTTCAAGCTCGATTATTTGTTTTGTTCTATTTGGAGAATATATAAAGTCAAAAGCAAAAAAAAATGCAAATGATGAACTAGGACTTCTAACGCAAATTCTGCCACAAAAGGCAAGAATCTTAAAGGATAATAATCAAACTTTTATTGATATAAGTGATATTAAAAAAGGCGATAAATGTCTTGTAATAGGTGGCGAGAAAATTCCACTTGATGGCGTTATTCTTAGCGGTGAAGCAGAAGTTAGTAGCACTCATATAAATGGTGAGGAAATGCCAAGGAATCTAAAGGTAGGAGATTTGGTTGTTGCAGGCAGTGTCGTATATCATGGAGAAATAATGGTTGAATCTACAAAAGATTCTAGTGAGTTTTTTGTTTATGAAATGTTAGATCTCTTGGAATTATCGCATGTAAAAAAGCCAAAAATAGGAATCCTGGCTGATAAAATTGCATCTATTTTTGTTCCTTTGGTTTTGTTAATTAGTGTGGTAGCTTTTATGTTTTGGGTTAGTATTGGATATTCTCCTATTTTTGCATTATCAATTGCAGCTTGTATTTTGGTTGTATCTTGTCCTTGCGCATTGGGTCTTGCTGTTCCATTAGCTATAGTATGTGCGTCAATTAGAGCTAAGAGAGATGATATTTTGATAAAAACACCAGAAATATATGAAAAGACAAAAGATATAAAATATATAGCATTTGATAAAACAGGCACTCTAACTAGGGGTGAAATAATGGTAAAGGACTTTTTTATACTTGAATCTTCTTGTGATCAATTAGAGATTCTAAAGATTGCAAAAGCAATGCAAGAAAATAATCCGCACCCAATAGCTAAGGCTATTTTAAACTTTACAAATAACTATGAATCTTGCACACTTGATAAGAAAGAATATTTTGTAGCAAAAGGCATTAAAGCTAGCGTTAGAGGCGAAGAATATTATTTTGGTGCGTTAGATTGGGTTTGTTCTCAAGTTAATTGCGAGTTTAGCGGCGCTAGGAATAATGCAGTTGCATTTGGTAATAGCTCCAAGATTATTGCCGTATTTTATCTAAGTGATAGCATTAGAGATGAGGCTTATGATGTTGTAAAGTGGCTAAAGAGAGAGAATATCACGCCAGTTATTCTAAGTGGGGATAATGAAGAATCAGTTAGAAATGTCGCAAAAGAGTTGAAAATAGACGAATTCTACTTTAATCTTACTCCTGCTAAAAAGGTAGAAAAAATAATAGAGTTAAATAAAAGCGGAGGAGTGTGCTTTGTAGGTGATGGGATAAATGATGCACTGGCGTTAAAGGAAGCAAGTTTTGGAATATCCTTTGTAGGTGCGACTGAATTAGCAAAAGAAGTTGGAGATGTATTGCTTTTAAAGAATAGTCTTAAAGGCATTGTATCTGTGTTTAAAATCTCAAAGCAAACACTAAAAAACATACAACAAAATTTATTTTTTGCCTACATATATAATATTGTGTTAATCCCTGTTGCGTTTGGGATTCTTTATCCATTTGGAATCTTGCTTACGCCAACTTTAGCAGGAATGGCTATGGCATTTAGTTCCATTAGTGTAGTTAGCAATGCACTTAGAATCTTAAGGTTTAATTTATGAGAATCTTTATTTTTTTGGCTTTGTTTATTAATTATGTCTTTGGGCTTGATTATGTCGTCTTAGAAGAGGAATATGGATTTAGGGATAATAAAGTGTATTCTAGTCATCTATTTAAGGATATAGAAAAAGACTTTATGCTATTTGAGATACCAAAGAATTCACATATATTTCGAGTAAAAAGCTCACAACTTATAAATAAATTTGAAGAAGAGGGGATTCAAGCTGGTGCTAAGGGTCCTATTGTTGTCTTTAAAAAAGAGAGTAGTGGTGATATTGAAGGGATTAAGAGATATATAGCTTCTTTATTCTTGCAAGAATATAGACAAAATAATATACAAATAAAAGAAATCATACTAGAGCAGATGACGCCTTTCGACTTTGAGGGAGATTGGATTAAAGAAATTGACTTTGGCAAAAGATTATTAAAGAGAAATGAGGGGACATTTGATGTGCTAATGCAAGAGGGAGATGAGAGAAGAAAGAAAATATTCTTTAAGTATTATGTTGATGCGACTTTAGATGTTGTGCAGACTGTTTCTCCAATTAGCGGTGGTGAGACGATATCATACAATAATGCAAAAATAGTAACAATACCATTTGAAAAAGTTTCAAGCTCACTTATGCAATCTTCACAATTAGGAAATATCGCTGCTAGATCTTATACTCCAAGTGATGTGATAGTTACAGAAGATAGGCTTGTGCCAAAGATTGTAGTAAGAAAGGGAGATAAAGTAATAGTAGCCATAAGGGAGAATGGTGTTTTATTAGAGTTTTTATTAGAAGCACAAAAAAATGCGGCAATAGGAGATGTAATAAAAGCCAAGATTGATAAAAAAACATATCAAATAAGAATCATAAGCGAGGGTAGGGGTGAGCTTATATGAGGCGTATTGTAGTTGGCATTAGTGGTGCTAGTGCTATTTATTTGGGTTTTAGGTTTTTAAATATTTTGCCTAATGAGATTGAAAAGTATCTTGTCATATCAAATGGTGCAAGGCTTGTGTTACAGAGTGAGGATATAAAGGTTGATTTTAGCGGTGTAGAAAATTTAACGATTTTTGATGATACAGCTTTAGAATCTTGTATTTCTAGTGGGTCTTTTAGATGTGATTGTATGGCTATTATCCCTTGTTCTAGTAATACTTTAGCAAAGATTGCATGTGGGATTAGTGATACTTTAATTACTAGAGTTGCACATGTGATGATAAAGGAAAGTAGAAAATTGCTTCTTGCTCCTAGAGAAATGCCATTTAGTGCTATTATGCTAGAGAATATGTTAAAGCTCTCACGGCTTGGAGTTGTGATTTCTCCTCCGCTTTTTGGTAGTTATAGTGGGAGAACATTAGATGATATTGAGAATCTAATTTTGGGTAAATGGTGCGATAGTTTGGGGATAGACTATGATTATAAGCGTTGGAGTTAGCAGTTATATGTTTTTGCTAAGAAATCTTCTATTTTATTAAAATCAAGCTTATCATTTATGTCATTTGCAAAGTCTTTATAAACAAGGATCCCTTTATCAATTACAAATAATGCCCTGCTTAGAAGTCCTTCCAAGATTCCATTACCTATTAGAGTGCCATATTTATAGCCAAAACTTTTATTTGCATAATCACTAGCAAAGGTTAGGTTGCTAATCCCAGAAATTGCACAAAATCTATTTGCCGCAAATGGTAAATCCATACTAACTATAATTGTATGAAACCCCTCTTTGGAGGCTAGTTTTTGGTTTATTTCTTTTGTTTGTTTAGAGCATACAGAAGTATCAAGGCTAGGTAGAGACATTATTATTTGGGATTCTGTTTCTTTTGCTATTTCTACATATGACAGATTCCTGCTTCTTAGCAATACCTTTGGTGCTTTTATATCTAGTGTTGGTTCATCTCCTAGTAGTTGCAAGATTTGATCTTTAAAAGATACAATACGCATATAGCCTCCATAAAGTTTTTTAAAATTTTACAATATTCATTTCTAATTAGACTTAAAGATTCTGCTAGGGTGGCGGTATATCTCCCTAGCTTTAGAGTATAGAAAAATTAGTCTTGGGTATTTAATTAGTTTTTCTTCTTTTAGTTTATTTATTAGATTTAGTATATCTTTGTTTTTATAATGTAAAATGTAGTGCAGTATGTATGTTGTGAATAATTTTTTGTATGCTTTTTTATCTTGTAAATTTATTTGTTTGTAGAATCTATATATGTGTAATGCTGCAATTACTTTAGAATATGATAGAAAATATTCTCCCAAGTCTTTGTAATTTGTAAAATGTCCTCTTAGTGGTTCTAAGATTCTTGGCATTTTCTGTGGCATTGTTTTAGTGTAGTGCATTGTTGAATTTTCTCTTATTGTGTAGATATAACCTATAAAGTTTTTATATAAAAATCCCCTGCATAAAGCATATAATATCGTCCCAAAATCTAAGTCTTCACAATAGATTCCTAACTGATGTCGCAAGTTGTATCTATTTAGTATATTTGTATTTATAATCCCTTGCCAACAAAATGAAGAAATATATTTTTTGTGATTTTTTAGCATTTCTAGTCCATTATCGTATGATAGAGATTCATATCTGCATAAAGAATCGCAAGTTATATCGTTTGTGTTTGTGTTATTATCATTTGTTATACTGTGGCTAACAAGCTCTAAGTGTTTGTTGTTTTGTGTTTCTCTAACACATCTTTCTATACTATCTAGTGGCAGATAATCATCAGAATCTACAAATCTAATCCACGAATCTTCTGGTAGCTTTTGTGTTAGCAGTGTGCTTATATCTTCTAGGTTTGTTTTTATGTGATTGTTGTTTGTTGTGAAGTGTTTTAGTATTGTTTCTTTGTCTATTATTTTGGATTCTTCGTTGAATGAGTTTTGTGTATATGATGTAACTTTAGTTGTATTACCAAATATACACTCTCTAAGCTCACTACCATGAATAAATTCTAGTCCCATATTTTTTGCGCTACTTTGCAGTGCATTTGGTTTTTGGATTATTAGAATCCTATTATCATTTTGTGCGTATTGTAGTGCTATATTTAGGCTATTATCAGTGCTTCCATCATCAACTAAGATTATGTCAAGATTCTTATATGTTTGATTTATTATTGATTGCAGACATCTAGCTAGGTAGGATTCTACGTTATGTATTGGTATTATTATTGAGACTAGCGGGTTTTCCATTTTGCAAAGATAGAGATTATCCTCTATCTTTTAGTCCTAATTTATCAATTAGTGTTGCATATCTTTTAAAATCACTCTTTTTAAGATAGCTAAGAAGTCTCTTTCTGTGAGAAACCATTTTTCTTAATCCTAAACGACTTGAGTGATCTTTTTTGTTGATTTTTAAGTGATCTGTTAGAGTTTTTATCCTATCGCTTAGTAGTGCTACTTGCACTTCTGTCGAACCTGTATCCTTTGGATTTCTAGCAAAAGCAGAAGTAATTTCTTTCTTTTTCGCCGAATCTTGAGCCATTTTAGACCTCCTGATTGGTAATTTAAAATAAAGGCGAGATTCTAGCATAAAATTGTAAAAAATTGCTAAAACTTAGTGGATTTATTGATTTTATGGGCTAAAGTAGATTAGAATATCAGATTATTTTTGTCTTTAGGAGATAAGTTGGCTAAAAGTAGCGGTGCGAAGAGTTCATTATTAGGAAAGATAGCTCCATTTTTTGGATTTCTAACTGGTTCAAAAGATTTAACGGTTGTCTTTTTTATCGTTGCTATTTTAGCAATCATTATCGTGCCTCTACCTAGTGCATTATTAGACTTTTTCTTGGCTATATCAATTGCACTCTCCGCACTTATTATCTTAATTGCACTTTATGTAAAAAAGCCTACCGATTTTTCAGCATTTCCGACATTACTTTTGATTGTTACGCTATTTAGGCTTTCTTTAAATATCGCTACTACAAGAATGATTTTGAGTAATGGACACATGGGACCAGAGGCTGTTAGTGATATTATTACTGCATTTGGGCAGTTTGTTGTCGGTGGAAATTATGTAATAGGTGTTATTTTATTTATTATTTTGGTAATTATTAATTTCATGGTTGTTACTAATGGTTCTACGCGTGTATCTGAAGTAAAGGCAAGATTCACACTAGATGCTATGCCCGGGAAGCAAATGGCTATTGATGCGGACTTAAATACCGGACTTATAGGACAAGAAGAAGCAAAGGCAAGAAGGGATGAACTAGCAGCTGAAGCGGATTTTTATGGTTCTATGGATGGTGCTAATAAGTTTGTAAAAGGTGATGCAGTAGCTGGTATTATAATTACGCTTATTAATATAATCGGCGGATTTTTAATTGGCGTATTTCAAAAAGATATGTCTGTTGCAGATTCTGCTTCTACTTTTACTATCCTTACTATTGGTGATGGGCTTGTATCTCAACTTCCTGCACTTATTGTATCTACTGCTACGGGTATTATTGTTACACGATTTAGTAAAGAGGGAGAAAACTTCGCTGCAGGAATTATAGACCAGCTAGTTAATGAATCTAAGACTTTGTTAATTGTTGGTTGTGTTCTGCTTATGTTTGCGTTAGTGCCGGGACTTCCTACTTTATCGCTTGGGTTTGTTGGATTGTTATTTCTATCATTATCCTTGCTTTTAAACAAGCAAAAAGATGGCGAGGTATGGAAGTTTGTAGAATCCATGTTCCAAAAACTAAAAAAACCAAAACAAGATGAAGAATTAGACCCACAAGCAGCACTAAATGCAGCAAAGCAAAGACAAGAAAAAGCCACACAACAAGCACAACAAGTCGCCTCCCAACCACCACAGCCACAAGAGAGTGAAGAAGCAAGGCGAAAGAGAGAGGAAGCAGAGCTTGATAAGGCATTAAAAGTTACTATTCTTAGAGTATCGCTTGGTTATCAGCTAATTAAATTTGCAGATCCAGCACAAGGTGGAGAGCTTGTAAATAAAATAAGGCAGATTCGTAAAGCAGTTGCAACAGAACTTGGTGTTTTAGTCCCTATGGTACATTTGAGGGATAATTTGAATTTAGAACCAGATGAGTATCAAATATTCTTAAAAGATGTAGAAATTGGAAAAGGCAAAATAATGCCTGATAAATTCTTAGCAATACCGGGTGGCTTTGTTGGTGAGCCACCAGATGGGATTCCTACAAAAGAGCCTGTATTTGGTATGGACGCATATTGGATAGACCCAGATAAAAAAGAAGATGCAATTATAGAAGGATATACTACTATTGATTGTGCAACGGTGATTTCGACGCATATTCAAGAGGTAATCAAACAATATGCAGAGGAGCTATTAACAAGACAAGAAGTATCAAATCTAGTATCAAAACTAGGAGAAGATTATCCTATATTAGCAGAAGAAATGAAAGGCGTCGGCGTAGGTATCATTCAACATGTATTAAAAGAGTTGTTGCATGAGCAGATTCCTATTAGAGATATGCTAAGCATTTCAGAAGCAATAGCAAATGGAGCTCCTGCTTATAAGGCTGATTTGCCATCTTTGGTGGAGTATGTTAGGGCTTCTTTAAAGAGAGTTATTACTTATAACTTCAAAAGTGATGATGGTGCGTTAAAGTATTTTGTGCTTTCACCAGCTTTGGAGCAGTTTTTATTAGAGAGATTACCAGACCAGAGTAAAATTGGTCAAAGATTGCGCCTAAGTCCTACTGAATCTCAAAGCCTATTTGATGCTATTGTGGCTTCATATAATAAGAGTGTATCAGTTGGTGCTTCACCTATGATAATAGGTGCTGTGCCTATGATATTAAGAAAACCACTAGCTACTTTTGTAGATCAGTATGGAATCTCTAGAAAAGTAGTTGCGCTATCAGTTGCAGAGATAGATCATCAAAGCAAATATGAGATTTTAGGAATGGTAGATTTTATAGTTTAAAGGTAGATAATGCACATTCACCACCTTTCGCACATTGATTTAGACGGGTATGGTTGTCAGCTTGTAAGTAGTGAGATTTATAAAAATATTGCAACTAAGATGTTTTTTTATAATGCTAATTATGGCAAAGAAGTAATGGCAAGAATCGAACATATAATAAAGAATATAAAACAAAACAAAGAAAATAAGGCACATATAATAATTAGTGATTTAAATCTAACTCTAAGTGAATGTCAGAGTTTAAAAGATGAGATTTTTGAGCTAAATTTAAATGGATATAGCGTTAGTTTCGAACTACTAGATCATCACAAAAGTGGTGCAGAGTGTGCAGCAAAATATGAATGGTATGTGCTAGATACTACAAGATGTGCTACAAAAATAGTCTATGATACGCTAAGTGCCAGGTATGAAGTGTTAGATTTGACTAAAAGTTGGCTATCTCCTATGGTGGATATGATAAATAGTGTTGATTTGTGGTGTGAGAATAGCTATGCCTTTGAGTTTGGCAAGGTGGCTATGCGTATAATTGCTGAATGTAGAGAGTTTAGTAGATTTATGTTTGATGATGATGATAGGGGCTATAAGCTTCATTTATTAAAAGAATCTTCAAAGATTCTTGGACTAAATAATAATTATATAGAGCTTGATAATAGTATTTTGGGGATTAAAAAGAGATATTTAGGTGGTGAGTTAAATAGTGATAGTATTGATAATTTAATATCAAATTTTCAAAATAAGCTATTAAGCAAAAGAGCAGAATCTTCTCTTGTGTATTGTGATGGATATAGAGGGTTTTTGAGTTATGGGCTAGGAAGTATTTCTGTTGTGGCTAATTTGTTTTTAAAAACGAATTGTGATTTTGACTTTTTTATTGATGTTAATACTAGAGGAAATGTGAGCTTGAGAGCAAATAATAAATGCGATGTAAGTGCCATAGCTTCTAAATACTTTGGAGGTGGAGGACATTTTAATGCTAGTGGTGGTAAGATAGAGGGTTTTAAGGAGAGTTTTTTATATGATGATATAAAGGTTATGATAGAAGAAATTTTCAAAGGAGACAAATATGAGTAAAGATAGAATAAAAGAACTAGAAGAAGAAGTAGAAGAACTCTCAATACAGCTTAGTGATATGCTATGTGTAGCACTACTCTTAGCAGGAGTAGATGAAGACAAAATAGAAAAAGCACTAGATTTGTATGTCGAAGAATTAGATGATGAAAGTGTAGAGTATGGTGTAAAGGAAATTTTGGCAAATATAGAGAATCTAAAGACAAAGCACGGAGAATTATTTAAGTGAAAAAAAATATAGCAATACTCTTTAGCGGTAATGGCAGTAACTTAGAGCGATTAATAAGGCAATTACATAATAAAACATTTATCCCTACAAATGAGATTCCAATACATGAATCATTTTTTATCTCTGGGCTTAAGAGGGGGTTTAGAGAAGCTAGAGATAATGAAGATGGAAATAAATTTAGTATAAATGTAGCTCTAGCACTAAGCAATAAAAAAAATGCCTATGGTGTGGTTAGAGCACAAAATCAAGGGATTAAAACAATAGTGTGTGAAAGCAAGGGCAAGGATAGGGAGAGCTTTGATATGGAGCTTGTAAATATCCTAAAAGAGCATGATATTGAGCTTTGTGTTTTAGCTGGGTTTATGAGGATTCTCACTCCTAACTTTACAAATAATTTTAAAGCTATAAATATCCACCCTTCATTGCTCCCATTATATAAAGGTGCAAATGGTATAGAAGATAGCTTTAACTCCCCTATGGTGCTAGGGGGTGTTAGTGTGCATTATGTAACTAGTGAGCTTGATAGTGGAGAGATAATAGCTCAAGGGGTGATACCAAAGTATGAATCTTTAGAAATTTATGAAGAGAGGATTCACGCTTTGGAGCATTTTTTATATCCATTTGCACTATTAGAGGCTGTATATAGGGATATATATGGCATATAGGATACTGCACACAGAGTGGAGTGATGGCTATGGTGGTCAAGAGATGAGAATCATAGCTGAAATGCAAGAAATGAGAAAAAGAGGACATTATGTAGCACTTGCTACTAGGGATTCTTGTATGATATTGCAAAAGGCTAGAGAACTTGGCTTTGATACTTATGTTGTGCCATTTTCTGGGAAGTTTGATTTAAGAAGTATTTTGCAGCTTAAAAAAATAACACAAGAAAATAATTTTCAAATCATCAATACTCATAGTGGGATAGATACTTGGGTAGGTGGTCTAGCCTCTCTTATAAGTAATGCAAAATTCATACGCACAAGACATCTATCAAATAAGATAAATAGCTCTAGGCTAAACTTCATAAACGAACTTGCTGATTTTATAATGACAACTGGTGAGAGTGTAAAAGAAGCAATGATTAAAGATAACAGAATTAAAAGTGATAAAATCCTATCTGTGCCAACAGGCATAGATGAGGAAAGATTCGCACCTATGCGATATGATAAGCAAAAATCAAGAAAAAAATACAATATACCGCAAGAAAAAATAGTTGTCGGTTTTTTAGGGATTTTGAGACGATTTAAGAGGTTTGATAACTTTGTCTCTCTTGCAAGAGAGATTCATAAAAGTTATCCAAATGTATATTTTGCTATCGGTGGTGGAGGAGTTGGCAAAGAATACTTAGATAAGCTTGTATGTGGCTATATAAATGAAAATGGAGAGAAAATAGAATCTGCTGAAAGTTATGTTGGAAGAATTGGATTTATTGATAATCCAGCAGAGTTTTTAGAGGCTATTGATATTTTTGTTCTTACTTCAGATAGTGGAGAGGGAGTATCTCAAGCACTAATGCAAGCACTATTTATGGAAAAGATTTGCATTGCCGCTGATATTGGGAGCTTGAAGGATTTGTATTGTGATAATAACTTTATCCTTACAAATGATGCGACATTAGAATCTTTTATAAAAGCTCTAATAGATGTGCTAAAAAAAAGGGTAGATATAAAAATAAATAGAGAGTTTATGGTGGATAATTTCTCTCTTTCTTCAATGGGGAATAAAATAGAAGGGATATACAAAAGACTTTTAGAGTGTTAGCAAAAAGTTGTAAATATCTTTTGCTATATTTTTGTAATCTAGCTTTGCTTGTGCTAGTTTTAGTAAGTTTTGTTTTTTTTCTATTAGTTTATTTTTGTCTGTTTTGATTATCGATTCTATTGTGCTTGTTATATGTGTTTTGTCAAATTTTGTAAAAAATGCACTATTTTCATCAAATAATCTTATATATTCTGGCAAATCATTTATTAGAGGGATTACACCATTACTTGCATATTCCATTACCTTTATTGGAGAGGCTACGCTATATAGCGGTGTGTTTGGGATTATGCCTAAGCCTATATCATAGTTTGGGATTATATTAAATATCTCATTAAATGGAACAGAATTCCTTAGTCTTATTTTATTATTTTGCTTGGTTATTTCTTTTATTTTATCCATTTCAGAATTTTCACTAGAGCTAAAAATATCTAATACAAAATCACTATTTACTTCATTTATAGCGTCTATTATCTCTAACATTTGTCTATTTTTATCTATTGAGCCTATGTAGAGTAGTTTGAGTGGGGTATTTATTTGGCTTATATTTTTCTTTATTAATTCTAAATTGCACAAACTAAAGTCAATGCCATTTGGTATGTAGGAAGTTGGAATTGTAAGATGGCTATAAAACATGTCTTTAAAATGAGGAGTGCTGCCCATGTATGCTAGGCATTTTTCTAGGATTTTTGTATGCAGATAGTATTTTATTTTATACTCTATGCTTTTTCTAAGAATAGCTTTTTTATCTCTTTTTGCTTCATAGATTCTACGATAGTCATGTGGGAAAGTCTCCCAAAACACTATTTTTTGACTAAATGGTAGAATCTGCTTTGCTATTGAATAAAAGTTTCTAACAATTATAAAATCAAAGTCATTTAGATTGTAATTAAGTCTAAGGAGTGTTTTTACGAAATTTCTATGCTTTGTAGAATATGGAAATATAAGCTTGTTATCAACGCTTATTGCAACTTTTGAATCTTTTGTAAAATACACCATATAGCACTCACAATATTCTAAAATATGGTGTTCA
This sequence comes from Helicobacter sp. WB40, assembly GCF_027859275.1. NCBI lineage: Bacteria > Pseudomonadati > Campylobacterota > Epsilonproteobacteria > Campylobacterales > Helicobacteraceae > Helicobacter > Helicobacter sp. WB40. The sequence goes on from NZ_JAQHXS010000008.1 coordinate 79,660, forward strand.
AAGATCCCCTTTAGAGCTGTTTCGTGTTCATTTATTTGCTTGTCTGTGATACATAGGATTCTCATAGCCTTTCTTTTATATTTGGAAATTTATCTAGCAGATATAATTTCACTATTTTACCAAATGAAAAGTATTTTCTGTATTTTAGAATTTCTTTTTTTGTGTATATATCAAAATACCCAGTATATAGGATATATTTAAATAATCGTCTTGCATGGTATCTTATTTTTCTTTTTAGGAATTTTTTCCAAAATTTTGATTCTTGATTTATTAATAGTTTTTCATATTCTTGTATTATTGTGTAGAATGATTTTACTTCTAGTTGTGCTTTTTGCAGGGTTATATTTGATCTAGTTAGGGAATCTTTTGACTTTACTATTGTATATACTGCTATGTTGTTTATGTATAGCTTTTCTGTTTTTAACATTATGCTTGTGTGATATAGGTTGTCCTCATGTAGTATGTTTGTTTCTATGAAGTTTATATTGGTAGAGAATAAAAAGTCTGCATCATAGCAATACATGCAAGGAGAGTGCCATTCATTTCTTAAATGAAACGCTATTTGCTGTGGCGATATTAGATTTGTGTTTATTATCTCTTTGTTAAAGAAGTAATTTTCTTGCAGTTCTTTATTTGTGTAGTCATAATTTGCATAATATACGCTATTGCTTAAAATGCATTGTATATTTTTATTTTCTTCTATTATGTTTTTATAATGTTCTAGTGCGAAATTTTCTAATAAATCATCAGAATCTAGGAAGCATACATATATATCTTTAGCCTTTGTTTTTTCGTATTCTTCTTGTGCTATTTTTAGTGCTTTGTTCCTAGCTATACTTACTCCACTATTTTTATGTTTATGCAAGATTATCCTGTTATATTGCGTATATTCTTGTGCTATATCATAGCTATTATCTGTGCTCCCATCATCTATTAAAATAGCTTTGTAATTTTTATATGTTTGATTCTTTAGTGAGTCTAGCGTGTTTTTTAGAGTATTTTGTGAGTTGTATATTGGGATGATTATTATAAATTGTATCAACATATACTCCATGTTAGTTTGTGGTGCGCTGAGCGAGACTTGAACTCGCACGGGTCGCCCCGCCACCCCCTCAAGATGGTGTGTCTACCATTCCACCACCAGCGCAATAGATTCTGCAAAAGCAGAATCTAAATATTATTAAAGTCCTAGCACTGCTAAGAAAGGATTTGCATAAAGTAGGATTAAAGCTACAACAAGTGTATAGATAACTTGTGCTTCAATCATTGCTAAAGCAATAAACATAGTTGTCATTAGCTTACCGCCAACGCCTGGATTTCTAGCCATACCAGAAATAGTAGCAGCAGAAGTATTACCCATACCAATAGCACCACCTAATGCAGCAATACCTAATCCAATACCAGCAGCAATTGCAGAATATGCAAGTAGCATTTCTCCATTGCTTCCACCTTCAGCAGCAAATGCAAAACCTGCTAATGCCATAAATACGAAAAGTAACTTTTTCATTATTTGTCCTTTGTTTAAGATTCAAAGCCTGTTCGGATTCATTCCCCTACTTATCGCTTTGGAAGTGTGATTATTATAAAACTTGCATAAAGATTCAATAAAATGTGCTAAATTTACTATTAAAGATAAATTTATTACAATTTTCAATTGTATTTAGATTGTTTTGGAGTGTTTTATGTATCACATTGTTCTTAATTCTGATGAATCATATATGAAATATGCTGCTGTTTTAATCTCTAGCATAGCTAAAAATAGCCCACATGATAATGGATATATGATACACATTCTTACAAATGAAATTTCAAAAGAAATAAGCGATAAAATGGAGCTTCTAACTAATAGCCTTAGTAAATATTGCAAAATTAGCATAAAGTTACATCATATGGGTGATAAGGACTTTCAAGGCTCACCTTTATGGGGAGAGAATCAAAACTATCTAGCTTATTATAGACTGAAGTTAGCACAAGTTATGCCAACAGATATCGATAGATGTTTATATTTAGATGTTGATATGCTTGTAGTTGGCGATATTAGTTGTTTGTTTGAAGTAGATTTAGGCGAGGCAATAGCTGGTGTTGTGCTAGACTTTTATAGACCACAGAATAAAAGACCACTAGCTCTTAAAAGACAAAAGCTATCTTATGTCACTTTAGATACAAACATTTATTTTAACTCTGGTTTATTACTTGTGAATTTGAAGCAATGGCGAGAGCATAAAGTAGAAGAAACATGTATAGAGTTTCTAAGTAATTATGAATCTATGTTTCCAGATCAAGATGCACTAAATGTAGTTATAAAGGATAAGACGAAGATCTTATCTCCAAAGTTTAATTATTATTTGCTACTTCCTTCTAATAAGCTAGTATTTAGAGGTAAGAACAATGCTAACATAAATGAAGAAGAAAGTGTTTATAATGAGGCACTAAAAGATATTAGAATTGTTCATTTTATAGGACATTTGAAGCCTTGGGATTCATTTGTAGAACCATTTTACAATTATGGTCATTTGGTAGCTACTCCATATATTAGGCAGTGGTGGAGTATAGCACTAAGATGTGAAGCCTTTAGAGATGAGCTTTTAGACATTTATGAAAATAGAGAGCAAGAAAAGTTAGACATTCTAGCACGAGATATATATCTAAAAATGAAAAAACTAGAATACAAAATAAACTCTACACGCCACCCAATAAGAACGCTAATTAAAAAATTAAAAGGAGAATTATGAAAGGCATAATTTTAGCAGGTGGTAGTGGCACACGGCTATATCCTACAACACTCACCATATCAAAGCAACTCCTACCAATATATGATAAGCCTATGATTTATTATCCATTTTCCGTACTTATGTTAGCACACATTAGAGATGTGCTAATAATCTCAACTCCAAGTGATATAGATAGATTTAGAGAGCTTTTTGGCAGTGGGGATTGGCTTGGTATGAATATAGAATACAAGATTCAAAGCTCTCCAGATGGACTAGCACAAGGGCTTATCTTAGCAGAAGAATTTGTCAAAAACGATGATATGGCATTAATTTTAGGGGATAATATTTTCTATGGGCAGGGTTTATCTCCAATGCTAAAAGAAGCAAAAGAAAATGCAAAAAATAACTACGCAACTATATTTTCATATAGGGTAAATGATCCGCATAGATTCGGAGTAGTGGAGTTTGATGAGAGTGAGAACATACTAAGCATAGAAGAAAAGCCACAAGAGCCAAAGAGTAACTTTGCGGCTACTGGACTTTATTTTTATGATAATTCAGCCATTGATATTGCAAAGAGCATAAAGCCAAGCACTAGAGGTGAGCTAGAAATCACTGATGTAAATTCTGTATATCTAAGCAATAAAAGGCTAAAGACACAGATTCTAAGGCGTGGGTTTGCATGGCTTGATACTGGGACACATGATAGTCTGCTTGAGGCTGGAAGTTTTGTGCAGACAATAGAAGTAAGACAGGGTTATAAAGTAGCGTGTTTGGAGGAAATAGCATACAATAATGGCTGGATAGACAAGGAAACTCTGCTTAAAAGAGCGGAATTTTTGGCAAAGAGTGGGTATGGTGAGTATCTAAAAAAAGTATCAGAAGGCTTTCGATGAATATTTTAATCACTGGTGGAGCGGGGTTTATAGGGAGTAATTTTATAAATTACTTTGCTAAAAAGTATAGAAATTATCATATTTTTAACTTAGATTCTTTGACATATGCTGGGAGTTTGGAGAATCTAAGAGAAGTTGAAAGCGAAGAAAATTACACTTTTATAAAGGGCGATATTTGTGATTTTGACTTTGTTAGAGAAGTGTTTTTGGAGCATAAAATAGATTCTGTCATACACTTTGCTGCTGAATCTCATGTTGATAATTCTATTAAAAATCCAAGTGTATTTATAAATACTAATGTAAATGGCACTTTTAATCTATTGCATAATGCTTATAATGCTTGGTTTGTTGAGCCATTTGTGTGTAAGGATTCTGCAAGACATGTATTTTTTCACATTAGCACAGATGAGGTATATGGCTCACTAGAGATTAATGATGAGCCATTTACTGAATCTACCTCCTATGCACCAAACTCTCCTTATTCAGCTTCTAAGGCATCTAGCGATATGCTTGTTAGGTCTTATTTTCATACTTATGGTTTATGTGGATTTATAACTAATTGTTCCAATAATTATGGGATAAAGCAACATGATGAAAAGCTAATCCCAACAATAATAAGAAACGCATTATTAAACAAAGACATACCAATATATGGAGATGGGAAAAATATAAGGGATTGGTTATATGTAGATGATCATGCAAGGGCTATTGACTTGGTGTTTCATAGTGATTATTTTGGAGAGAGTTTTAATGTTGGTGGGAATTGTGAGATTCAAAATATAAATATCGCAGAGTATATCTGTAAGGCACTAGATAAGCTATACCCAAAAGAAGAATCCTATACAAAGCAAATAAGATTTGTAAAAGATAGAGCAGGGCATGATAGAAGATATGCAATAAATGCCTCTAAGATACAAAACAAGCTAGGTTTTATACCGCAAGAATCCTTTGAGAGTGGGATTATGAAAACTATACAATGGTATGCAAAGCAATATGGATTTTAGAAATTATAAATTATTAAATTTTAGCGTTATGGGTGATTTGCGTGGAAATCTTGTGAGTTTGGAAGAAAATAAAAACATACCATTTTGTATAAAGAGAGTGTATTATATATACAATACTAGCGATAAAGAGAGAGGATTTCATGCACATACAAGATTGGAACAAGTAGCAGTTGTGTTAAGTGGTGAGTGCGAGTTTGTGCTCGATAGTGGAAAGAGTAGGGAAGTTATAAAGCTAGATACTCCTAGTGTTGGGCTATATATTGGCATTGGAATATGGAGAGAGATGAGGAATTTTAGCTCTAATTGTGTGCTAATGGTTTTAGCTAGTGAGTATTATGATGAGAATGAGTATATTAGAGATTATGATGAGTTTTTAAAATTTAAGGGGATAAAATGAAAAAATCACCAAAATTATCATTACTAGCACCTAGTTTCAATCATCAAAACTATGTGAAGTATTTCTTAGATTCTGTATTAAATCAAACTTGTGAAGATTTTGAGCTAATTATTGTTGATGACTGCTCTTCTGATTCAAACATACAAATAATAGAAAGCTATAAAGATAAGAGAATAAAGCTAATCAAACATAAGCATAACTTAGGAATGAATGCTGCACTTAATAGTGCGTTTGAAAAAAGCACTGGAGAATACTTAATGTTTTGTGCTAGTGATGATATTCTAGCTCCAAATGCCATTGAGACAATGATAAATGCCCACAATAATAGCAAAGCAGTTACAATTTATACCAAGCTTATCCCAATAGATATTAATAACAATGTAGTTCATAGTCATATGAATGGATATTTAAATATGCAAAAAAGAAGCACAGAAGAGTTCTTGCGACATACATTTTTAGTGTCAAATCTCTTTGTATCACCCGGAATGTGTGTTAAGAGAGAATATTTTGAGAGAATTTATCCATTGCCACTATCATTGTGTAACTACCAAGATTATAAAATGCACATAGATTTACTTAAGTTTGGTGAAATTGATGTGTTAGAAGAAAGAGTTGTGTATTATAGGTTACCAAGTGCTGTATCTGGTGCTAGTGCTCCAAGTGCTAAGACTGGAATGAGAGAATATTTAGAGACGCATTATTTTTTGGATTCTTATATTGCATATGATGATTTAGAGCTTTTATCTAGGACATTTGCAAATGAGATAGAATTTACAGGGATAAAGCCATTTAAAGATACCTTGGAGTTTTTTTGGGGTTGCATGGCATTATGTTCGCCTCATGATATAAGGAAGACTTGGGGTTATCATAAGATTATGAATTTTTATAATACAAAAGAAGGTGCAACTTTACTTTATAAAAGATATAAATTTACATTTGCACATCTTTTGAATCTTGTTAATTTTTTTATCAAACAATAACTATTTTGCGATAATCACAGAGCCAAATAGATCCGCAATAGGAATTATAGTTACATTGTGTTCTTTGGAGAATTCATCTATGGCTTCTTTAGTGCCACTAAATACCTTGTTATGATAGTCGTGTGCCATTATGTATCCACCTTGACTTAATCTAGGGTAGAATATTTCTAATGCGTCTTTCATTGGCTTATATAAATCCATATCTAAGCTAACAAATGCAAATTTCTCATCATCTAGGTCAAATGTCCCTGGAAAGTAACCTTGTTTTATTATGCAGTTTTCTTTATGTGGCATAGATTCTAATACTGCATTAGCGTTTGTATTTTTGAATCCTTTATTAAAGAAATCAGTAGATCCAAACTCGCATTTTATATCACTTGGACTAAAGCCCTCAAATGTATCAAACAAATAAAATTGTCTATCTTTGAATAATCTATTTATAATCCTTGCGAACTCTCCTTTAAATACACCACATTCAGCGATCGCACCATTTACATTTTTGCTCAGTATTTGTTGTGAGAGTAGATATAGTGTTTGGATTCTTATAAAGTCAAATCCTTCTTGTGTGTTTTCATGCCACATTGTTACGGCTTGGAAGTTTTTTGCTTTCCATTTTGGCATTATTTTTTGCGTTAGATCTAAGTTGAGATACCTTTTTACAAATTCATTTGGTAATTTTAGTGCTTCTTGTATTTTTGGATTATTTTCTCTTTCAAATATATAACCGCATATTATAGATTCATTAATACCTGCTCTTAGTAGTTCTTCTTTTACAGATTCAAAGTTTCCACTTGCTATTAAAATATAATCAAATTCTATATCTTTTAATTTTGAGATATTTATTAAGGGTTTATTATTAAATTGCCCCCCCCCCCCCCTTGTTAGCTCATAAGAGTTTATAAAGGCTATAATTTCACAACTATCATCTATTAGTTCCATAGCATATTTATAAGCAGAACCAATGCCACATACTACAAGTTTCATAATTTGTCCTTTGTTTAAAACTAAAAAGCCCTAATTATACCCTTTTTGTCATAACTTTAAGCTATCTTTATAATATCTTTAAATATTTCGCTAGTAGAGTAAAATCCTTTTAGTTTGTTATAGTGTTCAGCATAGACTTTTTGCATTATTGGAATTCTATAATGTGGATTATCCACTGCTTTATATGCTATTGTTTTTAGTCTGTCTTGTATTGTTAAATAGTGTCGAAATGAAGTTGCTAGGGGAAGTATGAATTGTCTATTACTAAATTCCCAAAATTGATACCACAAATGTGCCAATCTATAATGCAATAAATCTTCATTAATACTACTAAACACACCATTTCCATGCATATTATATACAGAATCTACATCAGTAGAATGATATGAAAAGCCATGTATTAAATGTACAAAATTCCTAAAGCTATCCCCACCATATATATCATCTTCTAGTGCATTATCAAAAATGTGCATATAATTATTTAGACAATTTCTAAATATAGAACTACTAGTATGTCCCATAGTAGGATGTGACATTGGAGATTTTATTAATTCTAAGTCTTGTTGTGTGAGTGTTTTGTTTTGTATTACTTTATCTCTCTCATCAGCTGTTAGTAGCGAGAGAAACATACAAGAATGATCAATTGGATAATCAATGTATATATAATCTTCATTTGGCTTTTTAACTAGAGTTTTGCCTTGATAGCTCGTGTAGTTTTTGTTAGATTCTAAGAAATTTAGTGCTTTTTCTATCTTATCATCTCTAAGCCAGTAGTCATCACTATCAAGTGTACAAAAATACTCGCTATCTATTTGCTTGTATAGTGCTATTGCATTTTTACATACTTTTAGATTCTTCTTTTGTTTTATTAGCTTTATTTTGTCTTTGTGCTTTTTTCTGTATTTTTCTATTACTTTTATACTATTATCTGTTGAGGCATCATCGCTTATTATTATCTTGTATGGATAGTTTGTTTTTTGATTTAGGATTGAATCTAGAGTTCTTGTGATTGTTTGTTCGCCATTGTAGTTTGGTATGAGTATGCTTAATGAAGGCTTCACTATCTTGCCCCCCCCCCCCTATTTGTAAAATAAAATTGAAACTATACTTAAGCATTTATTAAATATATTTTAAAATATTATTAATTTTTACTTGCTTGAGCTTTATTTTCTGTGTTGTATAACCATATGAAAACTTCTACTACTGCTTTGTATAGTTCTGGTGGGATTTCTTTATCTATTTCTAAATCCATTAATGAATCCACTAATGCTTTGCTTTGAAACAATGGTATGTCAAATTCTTTTGCTTTTTCTATTATTCTATCTGCTAATAGTCCTTCCCCCTTTGCTAGAACTTTTGGTGCTCTTTGTTTATTTTGTTCATATGCTAGAGCGACGGCTTTTTGTATGTGTTTATTTTGCACTAATACGCTCCTAAGATTCTATCTACTGCTTCCCAAGTGAGCGGACTATTTGGCTTTCTATCTAAAAAATGTTTTATCATTCTTGCAAACATATCTGTTTCTATATTTACTTCATCACCTACTTTGTATGTGTGGAGTAAAGTATTTTGCAATGTGTGTGGGATTATTGTTAGTCTAATTCCATTTTGTAATACTTCATTTATAGTTAGGCTAATACCATTTATACATATGCTTCCCTTTGGGATACATAGACTTAGTATTTCTTGTGTTGTTTTTATATAAAAGTCTGTGCCTATTTTGTGTTTTATTATTTTTGTGATTTCTCCTATACCATCTATATGCCCTTGCACGAAATGTCCATCAAGTCTGTCATTTGTCTTTAGTGCTGGTTCTATATGGACTAGATTCTTGTATGATTTTATTGCTATATTTTTTATGCTCTCTTCGCTTAATTCTAAGGAAAACCCATTTTCTAATATTTCTATAATTGTTAGACATGCACCATTTACAGCTATGCTATCACCTAGTTTTCCTTTGTGTTTTGCAATTATTGTCAGTTTATTGTCTTGTAGGCTTTTTACTTGTGCAATTTCTCTAACCAAGCCTGTAAACATCTATCAATCCTTTAAGGCATGTTGTATTAGAATTTTATTTTAACATAAAGGAATTATTATGAAGCTTTGCGATACACATTGTCATTTAGATGATGAACGATATTTTGATGATTTAGATTTAGTGATAAATAGAGCAAAAGAAAATGGAATTACTAGATTTATAATCCCAGCAGCACACCCAGATGACACAAAAAGAGCACAAGAAATATCTCATAGGCATGATTGTGTATTTTTTGCCACTGGACTTCACCCAAACTATCCTCATTTATATGATGAAAGATTCATAGAATCTTTCATTGAGGATAAAAAATGTGTCGCAATAGGTGAGTGTGGGTTGGATTATTACAATATAGAAGAAGCGTTAAATAGGACACAAATACAAAGTGCAGAAAAGCTAAAAGAACTTCAAAAAGAAGTCTTTGAATCTCAAATAAAACTAGCAATAAAGCATAAAAAGCCATTAATAGTCCATATAAGAGATGCTTCAAATGATTCTTTAGAAATATTACAAAAATACTCTAAAGAGCTTGTAGGTGGTATTTTGCATTGCTTTAATGCAGATTTTCAACTTCTATCTTTAGCAAAAGATGGGTTTTATTATGGTATTGGCGGAGTTTTGACATTTAAAAATGCAAGAAAGCTAGTTGAAGTCTTACCAAAAATACCTTTAGAATCTCTCCTTTTAGAGACAGATTCGCCATATCTTACTCCTCATCCTTATAGAGGTGAGAGAAATGAGCCTAGCTATATACCATTAGTGCTTGATAAAATGAGTGAAATTTTAAATATAGACAAAGAGATTCTAGTTTCTAAAATAAACCAAAACACAGAAACTCTTTTTGGGAATCTTTTTAAAGCGTCTTAGTATTTTTCACATTTTTTAAACATGAGTTCAAAGGCATTTTGTGCCTTTGTTATGAATTCTTTATTTTGCATTATTATTAAATTTTCGTAATTTGTCTCAAATGCACTTTTAGACCAGTTTGCAGAGCCTAAGATTATCTTTTTGCTATCGATAATAGCCATTTTTAGGTGCATTAGCCCTGTATATTTTTTATTTTTTGATAATTCTCCATCCAGTGTGCATACTTCTACATTTTTTAGCTTCGCTAGATAGCCTATTGTTGATTTATCTGGGTTTTTATTTGCCTTTTTATCATAGATTATTCTTATTTTTGTACCTTTTTTAGCAGTGTCTCTTAGTGCTTTTGATATTTCCCTATTTGTGAAGCTATATATGGCTACATCTATGCTTTTTGATGATTCTTTTATTGTTTGTGTTAGTGCCTTTATTGCTTGTTTGCTTTCTTGTGGCATGAAATATATTTCATCAGCATAAACAAAAGATAAAATAGCAATAAAACAAACAAGATATTTTTTTATCATAAAATTCCTTCTTTTAAGATATAAAGTGCTAGAATTGTAGCAGATTTTGGTCTAAACTAGGTCATGGAGTGTTTCTTATGAAGTTGTATTTAGTTAATAAAAATCCGATTATTACAAAGCTTGTAACATTAAGTGCTGGTAAAATAGGACTAGATGTAGAAGAATCACAGGAACTAGACATAACAAACACTAGCGATATTTTATTATTAGATGATGAATGTTATGATGAAACACTCTTTAGCTCCTACAAGGCTAATAACGCAGATTCTAAGTTAATTTTATTTTTCTCCAAATCAACAGACAGGATAGAAGGCTTTGATGAATATGTCCAAAAGCCATTTTTGCCAACAGACCTACTTAAGCTATTAAGCAAACTAACTGGAATTGCCGCAGAGAATACACACGCAGAATCTGATATGTCAGATGATATATCGCAGTTTAACGACGATTCTTTAGATGATTTTGGGTTAGATGGTGATATTGATTTGTCTGGATTAGATGATTTAGGATTAGATGATGAGGATTCAAATATGAATGAGAATAATACTTCAGGTGTATTAGATGAAGATGATGTAAATGAAATTAAAACCCTACTAAATGATGATAGTGATAGTGTAGTTGTAGCTAGTGAAGATTCTGCTAATAATGAGTCTTTAGATATGCCTAGTGATAGTGATATTGGGCTTGATAATGTTTCATTAGATGTAGATTCTAGTAGCACACTCGAAAATCCAATGGAAGGAGCTAATGAATCATTTGACTTTGAAGAAAATGTAGATACAAGTGAAAGTGTGAGTGATGTGTCAGACTTTGATAAAGAGCAGTTTGATGAATTTTCAGCTGATGATGAGAGTAAAGATTCTAGCAATGAAGAGATAGATACAAGTGATCTTTTATCAGAGCTTGATGAGAAGAAAGATGAGAATAATAGCACAGATGATACTTTAGATACTGCTAGTTTGGCTGATGCACTAGATAATCTAAACTTTGATGATGAGCTACCACAAGAGCAACCTAGCGTGGATACTGCAGATTCTAGCCTTACAGATATTATGGATTTAAATATTGATAGCATGGATAGTGTTGAGGGATTAGGAGATAGTATTAGTGATTTAGGTAATGCAGATTCTAGCATGGATAGCACGGAGGATTCCGCACTTGATGATGTTAATCTATCTAGCGAAAGTGCAAACACAGAAGAATCTCTAACAGAAAATGAAAACCTAGATAGCCTAATAGATGAGGTAAGCACAGATACAAGTGATAATATAGCTGATGATATGAAGCTTGAATCTCTAGATGAACTATCTAAAGAAGATGAACCAGGAGACATTCTAGGAGATAGTAAAGAACAAGATAATGCAGATGAAAGTGCAATCACAGAGGATATACAAGATGAACTCTTAGAGATTCCACAAGATAACGAAGAATTCTCACAAGAAGACACAATGCAAGAAGATATGATAAATGACGCTAGTAATGAGTTGCCACAAGTAAAAGAATCACAAGAATCAAAGCTAGAGGCTAATGATAATGAATTTTCAGCTTTAAGCTTAGAGGGTTTAAGCGAGGCATTAGGAGAGCCTATAACAAAAGAGCCAAATACCGCACCAATAGTCCCTAAAGATGCACCAAATGAAAGTGTAAATCTTCCTACAAATATTTCTGCTACTTCACTAGATGGACTAATAGGTGCATTACAAGCATTGCAAACACAGAGCTTAAAGGAATTGCTAAATGGTGCTACTATTAACATTAGCATACAATTCCCAAAAAAAGATGATCTATGATAGATTCTAAACAAAAGGGAGTAATTTTAATTCTATCAGGTCCAAGTGGTGCCGGTAAAAGCTCCCTCTATACTGCTTTAAAAGAATCTTTTCCAAACCATTATTTTTCTATTTCATCTACTACAAGAGATATGCGAGATGGAGAAGTGTGTGGGATTCATTATAATTTTGTTACAAAAGAACAATTTCAAAAAGATATAGAGCTAGGAAATTTTTTAGAATGGGCAGAGGTTCATGGGAATTATTATGGCACTTCAAAAGCTCCTATTTTAAATGCATTAGAGCAAGGGAAGCTAGTTATATTTGATATTGATGTGCAAGGACAGGTAAATGTTAAAAAATCCTTTCCAAATCATACAACTTCGGTGTTTGTAACAACAAAAGATAGCAAGATATTAGAAGATAGATTAATATCGCGTGGCGATATGGATAGTGAAGCCATAAAAAAACGACTTAAAAACGCCAGGTGTGAGCTAGATAATATTTCAAATTTTGACTATCTGCTTATTAATGATGATTTTAACACTACTGCAAGTGAGTTGATATGTATCGTAAAATCAGCCTTTCATAAGGCCAGTTTATACGACTTAGAATCATTTAACAAATCATGGAGTAAATTATAATAAAGAGATAATATGCCAAAGAGAAATGATATACAAACAATTCTACTTATAGGTTCAGGTCCCATAGTTATTGGCCAAGCTTGTGAGTTTGACTATTCAGGCACACAAGCCGCTAAGACTTTGAAGAATCTAGGTTATAAAGTTGTGCTTATAAATTCAAATCCAGCTACCATTATGACAGATCCAGATTTTGCTGATAGAACCTACATAGAGCCAATCACTGAAGAAGTTATTGCAAATATTATCAAAGAAGAAAAAGTTGATGCGATACTGCCAACTATGGGCGGACAGACGGCACTAAATGTTGCGATGAGCATGTATGAGAAGGGAATGCTAGAAGGTATCAAGTTCTTAGGTGCAAACCCAGAAGCGATAAAAAAGGGAGAAGATAGACAAGCTTTTAAAGAAACGATGATAAAAATTGGCATGGATCTACCAAAATCACGCTATGCGTATAATATAGAAGAAGCGTTACAGGCAGCCAAAGAGATAGGATTCCCGCTTATTATCCGTGCTAGTTACACACTTGCAGGTGGTGGCAGTGGTGTGGCTTATAATATCGATGAGTTTAAAGCAATAGCACAAAATGGACTTGATGTGAGCCCAATTAGTGAAATTCTAATTGAAGAATCACTTCTTGGTTGGAAAGAATATGAGATGGAAGTTATTAGAGATAAAAATGATAACTGCATTATCGTGTGTAGTATTGAAAACCTTGATCCAATGGGAGTGCATACCGGAGATTCTATAACTATTGCCCCAGCGCTTACTTTAACTGATAAAGAATATCAACGAATGCGAGATGCTTCTTTTAAAATCTTGCGTGAGATTGGCGTAGATACTGGTGGAAGCAATGTGCAATTTGCCATAAACCCAAAAAATGGCAGAATGACAGTTATTGAGATGAATCCGCGTGTATCGCGTAGCTCTGCACTTGCTTCAAAAGCCACAGGATATCCTATTGCCAAGGTAGCTACAATGCTTGCAGTAGGCTTCTCTCTTGATGAGATAAAAAATGACATCACAGGCACACCTGCAAGTTTTGAACCTAGTATTGATTATATTGTTACTAAGATTCCACGATTTACTTTTGAAAAATTCCCACAAGCAGATTCCACGCTTACTACTTCTATGAAGAGCATTGGTGAAGTTATGGCAATAGGCACTACTTTTAAAGAATCTTTGCAAAAGGCACTAAACAGTCTTGAGACAGGGATTTTTGGATTTAACCAAATAAGTAGTGATTTAAATGAGATTCAAAGAAATATAAGAATCCCAAATGCAAATAGAATCCTCTACATCGCTGATGCTTTTAGACGCAATGTAAGCTTAGAAGAAGTGTATGAGTGGTGCAAAATAGACCCATATTTTTTAAAGCAAATACAAGAAATCATAGAATTTGAAAAAGAGGTATCATTCGAATCTTTAGGAGATTCTAGCTTTTTAAGAAGGGCAAAAATACTAGGCTTTAGTGATAGAATGCTTAGCTTTTTAGTTAATTCTAAAGAATCTTTAGAGCTTAGAGAAGAAGATATTTTTGAACTAAGAAAGAAGCATAATATAATCCACTCCTATAATGAAGTAGATACTTGTGCAGCAGAGTTTGCGACACAGACTTCATATCTATACTCTACAATTCCATTTACAAATACACAAGACACACAAAAGCAAGATTCAAAGAAAAAAGTCCTAATTCTAGGTGGTGGACCAAATCGCATAGGACAAGGCATTGAGTTTGATTACTGCTGTGTGCATGCAAGTTTTGCATTGCGTGATATGGGGATAAAGAGCATTATGTATAATTGCAACCCAGAAACCGTGAGCACGGATTATGATACAAGTGATGTGCTATATTTTGAACCAATAACACTAGAATATGTCCAATCTGTAATAGAAAGAGAAAAGCCAGATGGCATAATCGTGCATTTTGGCGGACAGACACCGCTTAAACTAGCTAAGATTCTAACTAAAATAGGTGCGAATATAATAGGTACAAACGCAAAAATCATCGACATAGCAGAAGATAGGGCGAAATTTGCAAAATTCGTAGAAGACAACGGACTGCTTCAGCCCAAAAATGGAACTGCATTTAACAAAGATGAAGCAATAAATATAGCACAGCAAATAGGCTATCCAGTGCTAGTGCGTCCTAGTTATGTGCTAGGTGGTAGGGCGATGAAAATAGTGCATAATGTATCTGAATTACATGAATATATAAATGAAGCCGTTACTTTAAGTGAGGATTCTCCCGTGCTTGTGGATAAATTTTTACAAAATGCAATAGAGTTAGATGTAGATGCAATATGCGACGGAGATGAGGTATATATTGCAGGAATCATGCAGCACATAGAAGAAGCAGGGATTCATAGTGGGGATTCTGCTTGTTCTATACCTACCATTAGCATAAGTAAAGAAAGAATAAGAGAAATAGAGAGCACAACAATGAAAATCGCCAAGAATCTAGGCGTAGTAGGGCTTATGAATATACAATATGCGATTTTTGAAGATACCTTATATCTAATAGAAGTTAATCCAAGAGCATCACGCACCGTTCCTTTTGTGAGCAAAGCTACTGGAATCCCACTTGCAAAAGTAGCTACACATGTAATGGTAAATGGTAGTCTAAAAGACGCTCTAAAAGCATATGACAGATATGGTAGGGTTATATACGAAAATGGACTTTATAAACCTAAAGAGCTAAAGCACATATCGGTTAAAGAATCTGTATTTCCTTTTGATAAGCTAAAAGGTGCGGTTATGATTCTAGGACCAGAGATGAGATCTACAGGAGAGGTTATGGGCATTAGCCATAGCTTTAGCATAAGCTTTGCCAAGTCCCAACTAGCTTGTAAGAATCAGATTCCTACAAGTGGAGAGGTATTTATTTCTTTACGAAATATAGACAAGTTTCAAGTAGGCAAATTAGCTAAGAATCTCCAAGAGATAGGATTTAGCCTATGTGCCACAAAAGGCACTGCAAAGGCGATAAATGATCTAAATATCCCATGTAAAGAAGTGTTAAAGATAAGCGAGGGAAGACCAAATATCGCTGACATGCTAGCAAATCGAGAGATAGCTCTAGCGATAAATACTAGCGATGAATCTTCTAGTCGAGGTGATACTGATATAATAAGAACTCAAGTGCTAAGAAATAATATCCCATATTTCACCACTCTTGAAGCAGCACTTGTAGCAGTAAATGCAGTATATGAGATAAAGCACACAAACCCAAATGAAGTAAAAGCACTGCAAGATTATCTACTAGAAGTATAAATGTATCCTATATTGTTAGCTCAAAGCGATACTACGGCTGGATTCCTTTCCAAAGATCCAAGTCTACTAAATAAAGTTAAAAACAGAAGCATAAATCAAAAGATAATAATTACAACAAGCAAACTATCAAATCTAAAATCACTAGCTAGAATCCCAAATATACATAAAAATAAAGTAAGAAGACAGACCCAATCAACATTCATCTACAAGAATAATAAAGCAATAAGGGTAATAAAAGATTCTAAACATTCAAAATTATTAGATAACTTTGACTATCTATATTCCACTTCGGCAAATCCACATAAGCAAAATTTTGAAACCACCTTTGCTATAAATAGTGCAGATATAGTAATATTAGATGAGAGAGGTTTGTATGAAGGCAAACCATCACAAATCTATAAGCTAAATAATAAAACCATAAAAAGGCTAAGATAATGAAAGCAGCAGATATATTACAAAGTATTTTAGTAGGAATTTTTTTGACGCTTGTCTTATATTGCGTGTTTTGGGCGGCTATTTATAACAACTATATACACTTCTATGGGATAAGAGAGTTTTTTAATCCATTCTTTGGAAATGTAGTTAATTTCTATGTGTTTTTTACATTAGCGATTATTTTGGGTATTGGGTTTGCATTGCCTATCATCTCTAGTGTATTTTATATATTATATGTATTATCTCTAGTGTTTTCTCTTACTTTATTTGTTCCCTCATTTGGTAAATATATGGGGTCTAAACTATTAGCAAAACAAGCAGAAATAATAGTAAAAGGTGAAGGAAAACTAGTAAATAGCATATATGAAAATAACTTCTATATAGTATATCTATCATCAGAGATTACCGATACAGATAGCAAAGAAGATAGGGAGAGAAAGCTTATATATTATGAGAAATAATTTTTATTGTTTGCTTTATGTTTATTTTAATATTTGCAATAGTATAATTTAGAGTTTTTTAATTTTTATAGAAGGAGAAGATTGTGAAGAAAAAGACTAATAAAAAATTCACAGCAAGTAAGAAGAGTCTAGTGTTATCACTAGCGTGTGTGTCTGTGTTAGCAACTGTTGCTAATGCTACAAATACTGGTATAGATACTGATGGTTCAAAAGTTAAAGGCGATGCAAATGTTGTTATTAATTCAGAATTATCAGGTGGAACCCTAGACCTTAATGGTTTTAGTGGCGGTGGTGACAAGAACGTTACTATAAACTTTGATATAACAAATGGCATTATTAATGGTAAAGGTTCTTCTAATTTACAAGGAACTATCACAAACAATGCTACAATTGGTAAAGGTGCCAATTTTGGAAATATTACTTTTTCTGGTGGTGGCGCAACTATATCAAATAACGGCACAATAGATGGAAATATGACATTTGGCAAACTGAATGTTAGTGGTTCAGCATCAGCTACTGGTGCAATTATTAATAGTGGCACAATCAGTGGAAATTTAATCATTGAATCTGTGAATGTAAATGCAAACATCAAAGCTAGTGGTTCTGGTATCTCTGTTACAAATGGTGGTGCGATTACTGGTGGTGTAAACATAGGTGCAATAGATGTTAATGTTTCTGGTGGTGCATTAGGTGGTGATTTCGTATTTGAAAACACAGCAGAAGGAACAATTGGCAAAGATGTAAATGTAGGTAAAATAAATATAGAAAGCAAAGGTGTAGGTGTAAATGGTGGTTTTGCTAATGTAGACATCAAAAATGGTGGGACAATTAAAGGTTCAATCAATCTAAATGGCGAAATAAAAGTTGCTGGTCCTATGGCAAATGATTCTACTGCTTCTGCTGTAGCTTCAGTAATTAATTCTGGCACTCTAGGTGGTATAAATCTAAATAATAATGTTACTGCAACTAAGGGTGGAGCTTTTGAAATTATTAATGAAACTACAGGTAATATTACCAACTTTGTAATTGGCAAGTCAAATATAACAGTAAGTGATAGCGGTTCAGTAGATTTAATTAATAAAGGAACTATAACAAACTGGATTAATAACGGAAGCTTCTCTGAAATAAACTTGCCAAATAATAATTCAGGTGGTATTACGATATTGAATGAAGGTGTTGTTGAAAACTTTACTAACAATGGTAAGATAGATACAAAAACTGGATTTGAAAATAGCGGTAATATTACTAACTTTACTAACTCAAAAACTGGGTTTATTTCTAAAATTACAAATGCTGATGCTTCTGCGAATGCATATATTGGCACATTAAATAATGCTGGTAAAATAACAACAATAGTAAATGGTGGCATTTCTTCATATGGCACAATTAATACCCTAGTAAATACAGGTTCTATTGGTTCAGGTGCTAATACTGCTGCTGGTGTTG
>NZ_JAQHXS010000009.1:0-65503 GCF_027859275.1 Helicobacter sp. WB40
ATAGCTACACTTAATAATACTGGAAGCATTAATGGTAATATCAACCTAACTGATGTTAGTGGAAATGGTATTGGAACCCTTAATAACTCAGGAACAATTACTGGAAAAATTACTTTAAATGGTGGCAAACTGGATGCTTCTTCTGTTGCAACTATTAATACGCTTACTAACTATGAAACAGGTTCAATTGGTGAAATATTAGTTGGTGGCAATAGTGGTGGTCATATTGGAACTCTTAACAACTACGGAACAATTACAAATGGTATAACTATAGCTAATGGTTCTGGTTCAATTGTAAACTTAAACAACTACTCTACACTTGGAAATGTTGATACTGGTAAAGTTGGTTTAACTAACAATAACACAATCGACAATCTAAGAAACTATGAGACAGGTTCAATCGTATATGCTGGAACTGGAACAATCGATAAGCTTCTAGATAACAAAGGAACAATTGCTTTAGCAAATAGTGCAAATTCTATATCATTAAACAATGGTGTAAGAGTAAATAACTCTGGAGTAATTACTGGCTCTCAAAATGGTTCAGGTGCTATCCTTCTAGCTAGCGGTGGTGCAGCTATTTCTATTAACAATACTGGACTAGTTAATGTTAAAAACTATAAACAATCTCAAATTGGTGTTGACGGTGCAGATGCAAGTGTTAATATTGAATCTTGGAAACTAACTCTAAATGAAAGCACATCAACATTTAACAACACTCCTGGATATACATACAGAGTAAGTGATGAAAGATATCTATCAGGCACATTTATTCCTGCAGAAGTAACTCCTCCAACAGATGGAAGTGGTGGTGATACAGGTAGTGGTGCAGATGTTGCAACTCCAAAAGGTAAGTGGGTATTTACAACTATTGGTTCTGGTGCTAATACAGATTCAAATAAGATGAATGCTAATTCACATATCTATGTATCTACAAGTAATGAAGGTAAGTTTGAAAATGTAAACTTCCTAAATAATTCTATAGTGCTAGATCTATCAACTCAAGGCTTTGAAATAGGTCAAGTATATAATATGGATAATCTAGTATATGGTGTTGATAATAACGGTCTATTAACAGGTATAGGTTCTGCTGAATGGACCATTAAAGACAATGGTAGTGGCAATGGAACACTAGTATATGAATTAGATAGTGGTGCTTCAAGTGTTAATGGTGGTAGAGGTCTAACATCTGCTAACTTAGCAATCCAAGATGATCTATACACTATTAGTGATACATTCATTGATACAATAACTTCTGAAAATGGTGATGGAAAGAGAGTAAGAGGTTTCTCAATTGGTGTAGATGTAGCAAATGGTGCAGGTGCTATCTTGGCTCAAGGTTTAACAAATGTTAGTGCTAGAAGATCTCTATTTATTGATTCAATTACAACAACAGCTATCCAAGCTACAATTGATCAAACAAGTAGAACACAACAAGTTAGCTACAATGATAGTGATGTTAATTTTGAAAACCTAGCTAAATATGCTCAAATCTCTACAGATGCATATAGTGCGACATCAAATAGAGATACATATTTCTATGCGATACCTTACTATACAGCTGATAGCATGGATCTACAAGGTGGATTTGAAAACCTAAAAGGTAACACTTATGGTCTTGTTGCTGGTGCTCAAAAGAATCTATATGATGCAGGTATCGTTGGTATCTTCTTTGGATTTGAAAGTGGTAGCTATGATACAAGTGCTAGATTTACATCATACAACCAAGATGACTTAACATTCTATGGTGGTCTAAACTACTATAAAGTATTAGGTGGAACAGAAAGCAGAGAATACTATGTAAAAGCTATAGCTAAAGCTGCGTTAATTAGTTCAGATGTTTCAAGAAGCACAACAGCAGGAAGTGGAACTGGTGATGCAAGCGTAGATAGTGCTAACTTTGGTGCTGGCGCTGATTTAGGTATCAATTTCTATCTAACAGATGCTCATGTAATTTCACCAGAAATTGGTATAAGCTATGATAGATTAAATACTGATAGTTTTGTAATAGGCAATCAATATTATGAAGAAAGCGATGCAAATCTATTACAAGGTAAAATAGGATTTAACTGGTTAGCTCAATGGTCACCAGTATTTAGCACAAATTTCGGTGCAGGTATCAAAAACAACTTCACAGGTGATATTGATACAGCTGTAAGAATTGACAATAATCACATTAGCCAAACAGTTGATCTACCAAGCACATATCAATATGTTCAGGGTGGTCTAAGCTATATGATTACTAATAATGTTGAAGTTTCTCTAAACTACAATGGTAACTATTCAAGCGATACATCATCTCACTCAGGTCTATTAAGACTAGGTATGTGGTGGTAAGCAATTCTTCCCTCTAAGGGAGGAATAAATTCAATTCTTCACAATCTTCTTTCTTAAAAGTCTAAGCTTCAACACTAAGTTGGATCTTAGCTTTTAGAATTAACACTCTTTTTATTTTTTGTTGTAAAATCAAGTTTTAATTTAGAGAAAATGGAGTTTTTATGTCTAGAAGTAGTGCTTTTATATTGGGATTAGCATTTATAATTGGTAGTATAGTAGTCTTTTTTGGTGGTCTGAAACTTGGAGAGGAGTTTCTATCTAAAGAAAGAAGTGTTATTGTTAAGGGGCTAAGTCAAAGGGAAGTGGAAGCAGATATTATTGTCTTGCCGATACAATTTAGCAAAGCCAGTAATGATTTAAACGCTTTATCAATAGAGCTAGAGAGTGATTCTAAGAAAATTTATAACTTTTTGCTTGAATCTGGCTTTAGTAATGATGAAATAACCTTTATGCCAAATACTATAAATGACAAAATAGGTAATTCATATAATAGCGACGCTCAAATTGCGTATAGATATGATGGTTCTGGTGGACTTACTCTATATACTGATAAAATAAAACTTGCAAGAGATGTGATGAATAATTTATCAAGTTTGAGCAAACAAGGCGTTATCATACAAATTAATAATTATGAAATAGAATATTTATATACAAAACTAAATGATATAAAGCCTTTGATGATAGAGGAGGCTACAAATAATGCAAGAGAAGTTGCAAGTAAGTTTGCACAAGATTCTAATAGCAGTCTAGGTAAGATAAAGAAAGCTTCTCAAGGTCAATTTAGCATACAAAATAGAGATAAAAATACAAAGCATATAAAGACTATAAGGGTTGTATCTACTATTGAATACTATTTAAAAGATTAAGTTGTTCTTGTGTTTGTTAGTATGCTTTAATCTAAATAAGCTATAAAAGCTTTGTTTGGCTTTTGTCTTTAGTTTGTTAGTGGGAGTGATGTCTGCTTCCACTATATCTACATAAAATACTTAATAAGAAGCGTTTATATTTTGGTTTGCTCTAGCAAATAATAGTTAAAGTTTTATATTTCAATACAAACAAAATTTAGCATTTTGTAATATCGCTTGAATCTTTTCTTTTTACTTTTGTATTGACTTTACTTGTTGTGCTTGAACAATGCTAGAGAACAATGAAAATAAAGTGTGAAAATAAAGTGGCCGGGAGAGAGGGATTCGAACCCCCGGAGGTGTGACCCTCAACGGTTTTCAAGACCGCCGCTTTCGACCACTCAGCCATCTCCCGATAATGGAGGCGACACCCAGATTCGAACTGGGGAATCAAGGCTTTGCAGGCCCATGCCTTACCGCTTGGCTATGTCGCCAACAAAACAACAAAATAAGTGGTGCCCAGAGCCGGACTTGAACCGGCACGGACGCAATGTCCGAGGGATTTTAAGTCCCTTGTGTCTACCATTCCACCACCTGGGCTTATAAACATAAAATAAAAACTTATACTTTTTATGATTATGGAGCGGGAGACGGGGATCGAACCCGCGGCCCCAACCTTGGCAAGGTTGTGCTCTACCACTGAGCTACTCCCGCAAATTAAAAAAGAAATGTGATTATAGCTATGGTTTTTTTAAAATTTTATAAAATTTTACATTTAATAGTAAATTTTACAAAAAATGTTAGAATCGGCAAATTTTATTTTTTAGGTTTATGATATGAAATTAATTGTTATGTTGTTTATGATTTTTATGATTGTTGGTTGTGATACAAGAAAAGATATAGATGATGCACAAATCAAAAGTGAAAAATTAATAAATCTCACATTAAGTGCAAATAATGGTGAAAAGGTAGAGATAAAGCAGATACAAGCAACAAGCGATAATTTATTAGAAAATTTAGAAGTTAAAGGAAGTAGCGAGATTGTTTTGTTGTTTTTCTTTACTACTTGGTGTGAGCCTTGTTTGGGTGTTATGCCACATATGGAAAGATTGTCTATGCAATTTGATAACAAAGTCAAGATTTATGGAATCCCTATTGATGATTTTGTTGGAGAAATTGAGAATTTTGAAAGTAGTGTTATGCTGTTTGTAAATAGCAATGAAATTAAAATGCCAATCATTGTTGATAATTTTAGGCTTGAGTTGTTGGAATACTTGCAAAATATAGAAGGAATACCGTTACTAGCTTTATATGATAATGGATCATATGTTATTGATTATTTGGGTGCTATACCTGAAGAAATGCTTGAATTTGACATTACACAATTATTAAATAAAGATAATCAAGGATAGATATGTTTGGAATCTTTAAAAAAACTCTGCAAAAAACAACAGAAAATATAAAAGAGCTAATACCAAAAGCCAAGAAAAAGCTAAGCAAAGATGAGCTTGAGGAAATTTTGATATCTACTGATATGGATTATGAATTAGTCGAGCTAATACTCTCTCCTCTTGGTGATGAGATAAGTAAAAATGAACTTGAAGTTGCATTGCTTAGGTTATTCCGCGGAGAGAGCTATTATGATAAGGTAAAGGAAGTTAAAGTAGAAGCTAAGCCTTTTGTGGATTTGATAGTTGGGGTAAATGGAGCTGGTAAAACAACCACAATAGCAAAACTTGCAAATTTATATAAAAAGAATGGAAATAGCGTCATTTTAGGGGCTGGAGATACATTTCGTGCTGCTGCAATTGAGCAGTTGCAATTATGGGGAGATAGGCTAAAGATTCCTGTAATAGCTTCTAAACAAGGACATGATCCTAGTGCGGTCGCCTTTGATACTATAAGTTCTGCAGTGGCAAAAAATATAGATAATGTAATAATAGATACTGCAGGAAGATTGCACAATCAAAGTAATTTACAACAAGAATTAGAAAAAATAATGAGAATCTGCAACAAAGCAAAAGAAGGCTCACCACATAGGAAAATACTAATACTAGATGGCACTCAAGGCACTTCAGCAATAGAACAAGCAAAGATATTTAGCCAAACACTAAATGGTGTAAATGGTGTTATCATAACCAAGCTTGATGGCACAAGTAAGGGTGGGGCTATATTTAGCATTATACATACTCTAAGAGTGCCTGTGTTATACATTGGCGTAGGAGAGGGTGCTGATGATTTGGTAGAGTTTGATGAGAGTGAGTATATAAATACTATTTTAGATTCAATATATGGCAACTAAATGGCAAAGAAAAAAGTAGTAATTTATGAATGTCAGCATTGTGGATTCCAAAGTTCAAAGTGGCTTGGTAAATGCTCTAATTGTAATGCTTGGGATAGTTTTTTAGAATTAAAAGATGAGCATATACAAGCCTTTGGCACTACTCCTTTAGATGTAAAAATTACTCCAATAACAGAAATAAAAGATGAAGAATATATAAGGTTTAGCTCATGTGAGAGTGAGTTTGATATAGTGCTTGGTGGTGGAATCGTGCTTGGTGGGCTATATTTGGTTGGTGGAAGCCCCGGAGTTGGCAAATCAACTTTGCTACTTAAAATATCAAGTAATTTAGCAAAAAATAATAAATCCGTATTGTATGTAAGTGGCGAGGAGAGTGCATCTCAAATAAGAATGAGGGCAGAGAGATTAGATGCATTAGATGATAATTTGTATTTATTAAATGAAATAAAGCTAGAAGATATAATTAGTGCTATTAAAGCCAATCAAAATAAGTTTAGCATGCTTGTAATAGATAGTATCCAAACTATATATAGTGAAAAAATAAGCTCTAGTGCAGGTAGTGTATCGCAGGTTAGAGAAGTTACATTTGAGCTTATGCGACTTGCAAAAAGTTTGCAAATAAGTATTTTTATAATCGGACATATTACAAAAGATGGCTCTATTGCAGGTCCTAGAATCTTAGAACATATGGTTGATTGTGTGTTGTATTTTGAGGGGGATTCAAGTAGGGAGCTTAGATTTTTAAGAGGGTTTAAGAATCGTTTTGGAAATACTAGTGAGGTTGGTATTTTTGAGATGAAAAGAAATGGGTTAGTTGGTGCAAAAGAGGCTTCAAAGATGTTTTTTGCCTCTAAAGGAGCAAGTCCAGGCAGTGCATTAAGTGTAGTGCTAGAAGGTAGTAGGGCATTGGTGCTAGAAGTTCAAGCGTTAGTTAGTGATTGTGCTTATGGTATGCCTAAGCGTTCATCAACTGGGTTTGATAGTAATAGGCTAAATATGATTTTAGCACTCTTGGAGAGGAAGCTTGAGATTCCGCTAAATAGATATGATGTTTTTATTAATGTTACTGGTGGGATTAAAATTGTAGAGACTTCTGCAGACTTAGCAATTGTTGCTGCAATTATTTCTAGCTTTAGAAATAGAGTGATATCAAATTCTAGCGTGTTTATTGGTGAGGTTAGCTTGGTTGGTGATATTAGAGATGTCCCAAATATAGAACAACGACTAAAAGAAGCACAATCTCTAGGTATAGATAAAGCAATACTGCCTAAAAAACCACAAAATAGCACTATAAAATGCTTTGAAGTATGTGAGGTTACTAAGATAGTTGATTGGATGTAAATTTTTTATAATTTATATTTGTTGATGTAGTATGTATGGTAATACTATTTATAAGAAGTAAATTATGAAAAAAATTATTTCAGTATCCATGTTAATGTTTGTTTTGGCTACAAATTCATTTGCTATTAATTGCACCTTTTATGGAAATTGTCAAACAGATAAGCAACCTAATATTGCAAGATGTAGCTTGTAAATATCTTGGTATTTGTTGGTAGTTTTATTTAAAATCCATGCTAAAGGATTACTATGGAATATTTCTAAAGCTTTTAAAGGTATTTATGCGACAGTTATGATGAGTGATAAGCCTATGAGTCAAAGTGAGATTCTAAGCTTAATTAAACAACAAGAGAGTAGGTTTCTTATATATTCTAAAGAAAAACAAGATGAAAAATTACAAAAAGAAGAAAGCAAGGCAAATTCTACAAAAGAAAGTAAGGAAGCAAACGATGAAGTAGGTGTAGATGAGAATGTAGAAACTAAATTGCCAAAAGGAAATGATAGTGCAGGTTTGGAGCTAACAGCTTAGTGCTGTTGGCTAGATTTAATTGGTCTTATAAGAAAGTAAATCACACTAAGTAAGGCAATAGCACCTCCTGCATAGCCAATTAGTCCAATTGAAGCCCTCTCTACTACTATACCTCCGACAAATGCTCCTCCTCCTATGCCTATATTATAAATCCCAGAAAACATTGACATAGCAACGGGTGTGCCTTTTGTAACAGAGTTTATAACTAGTGATTGGAAAGTTAGGGCAAAGAGCATTATGCATAAGCTCCATACAATACATAGACTAACTAAAGCTATAGGATTCTTCGCAGAAACTGCTAGTAGGATTAAACTTAGCATAATCCCAAATAATGCAATGTATGGAAATATTTTTTCATTTTTTTTGTAGTATTTAGTAAATATCACACTGCTAACAAATCCCATAATCCCATATAGTGATAGCATTATGGTTATTACTTGATTGTTAAAGTATGCAATTTGTGCAAAAAATGGTTCTATATAGCTATATGCACTAAAGTGTGCCGTTATTATTGTTGCAGTAATTATATAGATAGTGATTAAATTTGGAGCTTTTAGAATCTCTGGCATATCTCTTAGCTTTATAGCACCTGCACTTGGCATTTTTGGGAATGTCTTTAAGATTGCAAAAAATACTAAAAACGCTACTATTCCTATACATAAAAATGTAACTCTCCAGCCTAGATACAAGCCTATTGTTCTGCCTATTGGTAGCCCTGCTACAAATGCTATTGCAGAGCCACTAACCACCATGCTTAAAGCAAGAGATTCTTTACCTTTAGGAGCTGCTTTGACTGCCATTGGGGTAGCAATAGACCAAAATATAGCATGAGATAGTGCAACTATGATTCTAGATATCATTAGTGTTGTGTAATTTGTGGATATAAAAGATATTATATGTGCTATTGCAAAGACTAAAATAACCCCTAAGAGCAACTTTTTTAGCTCCATTTTTGAAAATGTAAGCATAAGTGGTAATGAAGCTAATGCTACAACCCACGCATATATTGTAATTAGCAGTCCTGATTCTCTCTCGCCAATCCCAAAATCATTTGCTATTAGACTTAAAATACCTATTGGCACAAACTCTGAAGTATTTAATACAAATGCTGCAAAGCTAATTGCCAAAACGCCGATATATGCTTTCAATCATTCTCCTTGTAATATTTGGACTTCTTCTTGTAGTTGTATTTTGTGAATCTCTAGTGCTTTTTGTTTTGCTAGACTTATTAGCTCTATTGCGTCAAAAAACGATGAATCCCCTAGATTTATTAAAAAATTTGCATGTTTTGGGCTAAACATTAATGATTTATTCTTGCCAAAACCAATTCCTTTTAGTCCGCATTCTTCTATTATCTTCCCTGCAAAGTTATTTGGTGGATTTTTAAAACAGCTCCCAAAGCTTGGTTCTTTTGGCTGATTACTCCTCATTTGCCTAAATAATGGCACTAAAGATTCATTAAAGCCAACTTCTTTTTTGAAGATTCCTGCAAAGATAAGAGAATTTATATTGCTTGTTCTATATCCTAAGTTTAGTAGTTTATAATCTATAAACTCTAACTTGCGAGAATCTTTTATGCTTAAGATTCCTAAAAGATTCTTCTTTATCTCATATTCCTTTAAACCTGCATTCATTTTTATAATCCCACCAATTGAACCGGGCAAACCACATAAAATTTCAAAACCAGATAGATTGTTTTTCTTTGCATAAGAAAATAGTCTGCCACTTTTTGTATTTGCTCCTACTTCTAGGTAGTCTTCACAATCTTTTATATAGTCAAACTCATTTCCTAATTTTATTAGTTCATTTGTATTTGGTGCAACTAGCAAATTATTTGCAAAACCTATGATTTTTGGAGTTTTGTAAGTATTTAGAATCTCATAGTAATCAAGCGGAGATTCTATTATTGTTACTTCATTTATAGAGCCTATTTTTATGCTTGTGTATTTTGAGAAGTCTATTTGTTTTTTTTGCATTAAAAAATAAAAGTTGGCATCATGTTAAAGATTCTAGCAGTAAAGTCAAGTAGCATATTTAGCATCCATGGCATTGTAAAGATTATCACAACAATAACTGCTAGAATCTTTGGAACAAATGTAAGTGTCATTTCGTTTATTTGAGTGGTAGCCTGGAATATGCTTATTAATAAACCAACAACTAGTCCTACAAGCAACATAGGTAACGATAATATTAATGTTATTTTGTAGGTTTCTATTGCTAGATTCATAAGCTGTGCTTCCATACCTTTCCTTTATTTGTCTAGTTCCCAAACCATTGATGCTTTGCCATCTCTTTCTTCTACTGCACACATTCCCATTATATTGTATCCACAATCAACATAATGAATCTCTCCAGTGACCGCACTTGATAGAGGAGATAATAAATACATAGCAGAGTTTCCAACTTCCTCTATGCTTACATTTTTTCTTAAAGGAGAATTTAGTTCATTCCATTTTAATATGAATCTAAAATCACCAATACCGCTTGCTGCTAGTGTTTTTATTGGTCCTGCTGAAATTGCATTTACTCTTATGCCTCTAGCTCCTAAATCATGTGCTAAATATCTCACACTAGATTCTAGTGCCGCTTTTGCAACCCCCATTACATTATAGTGTGCTACATGCTTTACACTTCCTAAGTAGCTTAGAGTTAAAATTGAAGCATTATCATTTAGTAGTGGCTCAAATTCCCTGCATAGCTCTATTAGAGAATACACAGATATCCCCATAGCTGTGTTGAATGCTTCCTTGCTTGTATTAAGAAAGCTACCATCTAGTGCATCTTTTGGTGCAAATGCTACGCTATGCACGATAAAGTCAAGTTTGCCGAAATCTTTTTGTATTTGTTGTTTTAGCTTCTCAAAATGTTCTTTTTTGCTTACATCTAGTTCATATACATATTTAGAATCCCCAATTTCTTCTGCTATTGGTCTTACTCTTTTTTCTAATTGTTCATTTAGGTATGTTAGAGCTATTGTTGCACCTTGCTCTTTGCATGCCTTTGTTATCCCATATGCTATTGATTTGTTATTAGCAACTCCTACTATAAGTCCCTTTTTGCCTTGCATTATCATTTAACACTCCTTAGAATTTTCCAAAATTTTACAAAAGCTTCCTAGTTCCCAGCTAGCACTGCCAACTAAGATTCCATCAACTCCACTTATGCTTAGTATATCTTTTGTATTATCTGGCTTTACGCTCCCTCCATAAAGAAGTGGAATCTTACCTAATTTTTGTTTTAATTTACTATGCACATTTTCTATATCACTGCAAGTTGCACTAACTCCAGTGCCTATCGCCCATATTGGCTCATAAGCGATAATCAATTTATCATAATTTATATCAATTCCTAAAAGTTCAGATTCTAAGAAGCTTAAAGTAGAATCTAGTCCATTTTGCTTGGTTTTTAGATTCTCTCCTATGCAGTATATTATGGTAAATCCATATTGTTTAAAAAAGTTAAATTTTTCAATGCAAATTTCTTGGCTTTCTTTTATAATCTCTCTTCTCTCACTATGTCCTATTAGAATTGTATTTATATTAAATTCTTGTAGTTGATTTAGCCCTATTTCTCCTGTAACTGACCCACTTTCTATTGGATAGGCATTTTGAGAGCCTATTGTTAGATTTTTGAAACTATCTTCTAGGAGTGCTGTATTAGGAGGGAATACAAAAACTCTATTGTTTGAATCTTGACTTAGAGATTCATCTAGTTTTGTTATGAATTCTTGTGTGCTTTTTCTTGTGTGATTAGTTTTAAAGTTGCTTGCTATTATTTTCATTTACTTCCTTTTTTAATAGCTCTAATATAGATATTTCTAAGTTTAATTCTCTTTTTATATCAAGAACTTTTTGTTCTAGTTTTGATATTTTATCCATATCTTTGCCTTTGAATTTTGCCTTTTGCAAGTCATATTCTTTATCTTCTAATTTATCCTTTAGTTTATTGATTGTTTTTTGTTGATTTTCTATTATATCTTTATCGTTACAATATTTTAGATGATTGTTTAGTGCTATTGTTAGCTTTTCTTTGGTGTATTTTAGATTTGATTGTTTTGCTATGTTTATTTTTTGTTCTATTATTTTGGTTTTTATATCACATAAATTTCCTGCATTAAGAGACAATAAAGACATTGTAAAAGTCATAACAATTTTATTCATGGTAAGTCCTCCTTTTATGTTTGGTGCTAGATTTTGTAATTATATCAATATTTGGTGTTATAATGGTGCAAAAAGCAAGGTTGCGCCATGCAATACAATAAAATAATTGAAAGTGTAAAATTGATTTTTACATGGAATAAGAGTGATAGACTTTGGCAAATGCCATTTTTTGCTGGGCTTGGTGTTGGTATTATTTTGTTTATTGCGGGTTATTTTAATAGACCAGATTTAGGACTTGTAGCAATAATAGGCGCAAATATTTTTTTATATGTGCAAGATACGCCTATTTATCATAAAATGGTTGTTTGTTTTTGTTGTGCATTTGGTATGACTACTTCTTTTGCTTTAGGGCTTATTGGGCAGTCTTTTCCATTTTTGATACCTATTATAATTTTTTTTGTTACGATGATTAGTGCTCAAGTTGTTAGGTATTTTAGCATAGGTGCTCCGGGTTTTTTCTTTTTTACATTTGCTGCAATTTTAGGGACTTATATACATTTTGATATTAAAGATTATCCATTTGCCATAGGACTTGTTGCCTTAGGCACTATGCTTGCCAATGTTATGGTATTGCTTTACTCTTTAGTTGTTATATATGTCTTTCATCATTCTCCCAAGCCAGTGCCAAAGCTTGGAGAGTTTGGATTTGGAGTTATTGTTATTGATCCAATAATTATTGCCTTTTTTGTTGCGTTTTCTATGTATTTGCAGAGCTTTTTTGAGCTTGATAGAGGATATTGGGTTGGAATCTCTTGTGCTGCAGTTTTAACCGCTGTTACATTTAAGCAAATATGGGTCAAGCAATTTCAAAGAATTCTAGGCACTATTGTAGGTGTTTGCTTTTCGTATTTTTTATTGCATTTTTCACTCCCTCCCATATATTTTGCTTTGCTTATGATGTTTTTTATGTTTTGTGGAGAGTTTTTAGTAGTTAGAAATTATGCCTTAGCTATGGTGTTTCTAACGCCTTATTCTACATATTTAGCAGAGGTGTCTAGCTTTATGAATTATGACCCTGATTTGATTATCAAATCTAGAGTGTTTGATATTGTAATTGGTAGCTTAATTGGATTGCTTGGAGGAGCATTTATGCATTGGAGTGCATTAAGAGGAGTGATAGATAAAGTAGCTAGAAGGATTGTTTTTAGATGGATTGGTAGAGATTAGGCAAGATTGGGAGAATCCCAAAGACTATTTTAGGATTCTAGGTAGTGTAATTCCAGTTTGTTCTTGATACTTGCCTTTTTTATCTTTATAGCTTACTTCGCAATCCTTATCTCCTTGTAAAAATAGAACTTGTGCAATTCCCTCATTTGCATATATTTTTGCAGGTAGTGGCGTTGTATTGCTTATTTCTATTGTTATATGTCCTTCAAATTCTGGTTCAAAAGGAGTGACATTTACGATTATCCCACATCTTGCATAGGTGCTTTTACCAAGGCAAATAGCCAAAATATTTCTAGGAATCTTAAAATATTCAATAGTCCTTGCTAGTGCAAATGAGTTTGGAGGGACAATACACACATCGCCTATGAAATCAACAACATTGGCAGAATCAAAGTTTTTAGGATCTACAACCATAGCATTTATGTTTGTAAAAATTTTAAATTCATTGCTTACTCTTATATCGTAGCCATAGCTTGATAGTCCATAGCTTACAACGCCTTTTCCTACTTGATTTTCACAAAATGGCTCTATCATCTTGTGTTTTAGTGCCATTTCTCTTATCCAGCTATCTTCTTTTAATCCCATAATTTGCCTTAAAGTTTTTTACTATCATTTTGTGCTATTATAGCAAAAGAATTACATGAAAAAGGCTAGTTATGGATTTCAAAGAAATAAAAGAGTTAATTAAAATTTTTGATTCAAGCTCTCTTAGCTCTCTTAGTATTACAAAAGAAGATTCTAAAATTAAGCTAGAAAAGGGTGGTAAAGTAGCTCCACAAGCAATAATCCCAGCAAGTGTAGCACAAGCTCCACAACCACAAGCGATACCAAGTGAAATAAAGTCTCCTAGTGCAGAATCTGCTCCCAAAACTATAAGTGGTGAGACTATAAACTCTCCTATGGTTGGGACATTTTATAGATGTCCTTCTCCAAATGCACCAGCTTATGTAAATGTAGGCGATAAGGTTAAAAAAGGTCAAACTTTAGCAATTATTGAAGCTATGAAAATTATGAATGAAATTGAAGCAGAGTTTGATTGTGTGATAAAAGAGATATTGCCAAGCGATGCACAACCTGTAGAATACAATATGCCATTATTTGTAGTGGAGAAAATCTAATGTCTTTAAAGCGAGAGATTAATACCATTTTGGTAGCTAATCGTGGTGAGATAGCATTGCGTGCTATAAGAACAATAAAAGAAATGGGAAAGAGAGCTATAGCGGTGTATTCTACTGCTGATAAAGATGTTCATTACCTAGATTTAGCCGATGCGAAGGTGTGTATTGGTGGTGATAAAAGCAGTGAATCTTATTTAAATATACCTGCAATTATTTCTGCAGCGGAGCTTTTTAACGCAGATGCAATCTTTCCGGGATATGGATTTTTGAGCGAGAATCAAAACTTTGTAGAAATTTGCAAACATCATAATATAGAGTTCATAGGTCCAAATTCTGATGTAATGGCGCTAATGAGTGATAAAAGTAAAGCAAAAGAAGTAATGAAAAATGCTGGAGTGCCTGTAATACCAGGAAGTGATGGTGCAGTATCCTCAAAAGAAGAAGCCAAAAAATTAGCAAATGAAATGGGTTATCCTGTGATACTAAAAGCAGCAGCCGGTGGTGGTGGTAGAGGAATGAGGATTGTTGATAGTGAAGAAAATATGTTTAATGCATTCCTGGCAGCTGAAAGTGAGGCTATTAGTGCATTTGGTGATGGCACAATTTATATGGAGAAATTCATTGATAAGCCAAAGCACATAGAGGTTCAGATTCTAGCAGATAAGCATGGAAATGTCTTGCATGTGGGCGAGAGGGATTGTTCATTGCAACGAAGACATCAAAAGTTAATTGAAGAATCTCCTGCACCAACTTTGGAACCACAAACAAGAGAAAAACTTCTGCAAACTGCAATTACTGCAACTAAGGCTATAAAATATGTCGGTGCTGGAACTTACGAGTTTTTGCTAGATTCTAATCAAAATTTTTATTTTATGGAGATGAATACAAGGTTGCAAGTTGAGCACCCTGTAAGTGAGCTTGTAAGTGGGCTTGATATAATCGAGCTTATGATAAATATTGCAGAAGACAAAGAACTACCAAAGCAAGATGATATAAGATTTAATGGTTGTGCTATTGAATGCAGAATCACAGCAGAAGATCCTGTGAAATTCTATCCATCTGCTGGGAAAATAACAAAATGGATATCACCTGGTGGAAATAATGTAAGAATAGATACTCATGCTTATGCTGGATATAATGTGCCTATGTTCTATGATTCCATGATTGGTAAGCTTATCGTATGGGGCAAGAATCGCAATGAAGCAATATCAAGAATGAAAAGAGCATTAGATGAATTTTGCATAGAAGGCATAAAGACTACTATAGATTTTCATAAAGAAATGATGAAAAATGATGATTTTGTAAGAGGTGTGATACATACTAAATATTTGGAGCAAAAGTCATAAAAGTGGAATGAAAAATGCTTGATATTTGTAGTATAATATTTAACAAGGAAGTAAATTAAATTGAAAGGAGATATTATGAAAATTGGAAATACTGGTATAAATGAAAGTTTGGTATCTATAAATAAAGCCAAAGAAGAAGAAAAAGAGTCTATTAAAAAAATTGCATCTCCTAGACCAATAGAAGCTATTGATGGTGCTTCTTTAGCTATTGCTAATGAGTTATTAGCACAAGCAAATTCTATGTCTCAAGGTATTAGAAATGCAAATGATGCACTAGGTGTGCTACAAATTGCTGATGGTGCATTATCAGAAATTTCTAATTCTGCTATTAGAATGAACGAGCTTTCAGTTGCTTTGGGGAATCCTGCGTTAAATAGTGATCAAAGAGCAATGATTGAGAGCGAATCTCAAGCATTAACACAATCAATGAATGATTCTATCTCTCAAGCTACATTTAATGGAAAGAATGTTTTTGGTGGTCAAATGAGCTTCATGCTTGGTAGTGGTCCTATAGACTTTAGTTTGCAATCACCAAATACTTCTAGTTTGCAAGTTACAAACCAACAAAGCATTTTGGACTTTATAAGTAATGTCAGCTCAAAAAGAGGCGATATTGGTGCTGTTATGAATCGTATTGAATCTACAATTAATAGCGATATGAATACGGTTGTTAATCTAAGATCTGCTGAAAGCAATTTGCAAGACAATGATATTGCTGAAAATTACAATGAGCTAAACACTGCTAAATTAAAAGAAAATGCTTCATTGTATGTAGCTTCATTTAATGCACAATATCTTCAAAATAAATTCAATTCCCTATTAGGTTAATTTCATAGCCCTTTTTGGGCTATTTGCGAGTGTTGTTATGTTTTTTAGTAAGTATTCTGCTAGTGGCAATGACTTTATAATTACCCATTTATTTAAACACAATGTTATTCCATATTCTAAATTAGCACAAAAGATTTGCAATAGGCATGAAGGAATCGGTGCTGATGGACTTATTGTTCTAAAACCGCATGATAGCTATGATTATGAGTGGGAATTTTATAATCAAGATGGTAGCGTGGCTAGTATGTGTGGTAATGGTAGTAGAGCTGCTGGTGCATATGCTGTAAGTATGA
This sequence comes from Helicobacter sp. WB40, assembly GCF_027859275.1. Classification (NCBI taxonomy): domain Bacteria; kingdom Pseudomonadati; phylum Campylobacterota; class Epsilonproteobacteria; order Campylobacterales; family Helicobacteraceae; genus Helicobacter; species Helicobacter sp. WB40. The sequence continues at coordinate 16,264 of NZ_JAQHXS010000009.1, forward strand.
ATCTTACAGATAAGAATCATAGATTCTTAAGTGGTGCTGGTGTCATCAACATTAGAGTAGATAATAATATGGTCGAAAGTGAGCTTGGAATTGCCAATATCATAGATAAGAATATATTAGAGGCTAACTCATCTTGGTGGCTTATAGATACAGGCGTTCCGCATTTAGTAACTTTTGGAGATGACATTTTTGAGTTAGATTCGTCAGTAATGTCAGAATTAAGACACAAATACAATGCTAATGTAAATGTAGCAAAAATTGAGTGTAAGTATATTTCAATACGCACATTTGAGCGTGGAGTAGAGGGTGAAACTCTAGCTTGTGGGACTGGTATGGCTGCTATGTTTTATAGACTTTTATTAGAAGGTTGTGCAATGAATATGCAAGCCTTTAAACCGGCAAGCAAAGAGCTAGTTTATCTAAGAGAGGATAATAAAAGTTTATTTTTAAAAGGTGAGGTTAGAAAAGTTTGTGATTTTAGTTATGAAATTTGATTGTGAATCTATCTTTATTTAATATTATTTCGTATTTTTCTCTTGTTTGTAAGTCTATTAAAAAGCATTCATCGCCATTTTCTAAATCGTATCTTTCAGCAGGGTAGAGGGATAGTCGCCTCTCTACTTCCTCTATATCTTCGCATAATGCACTAAAACCAAACATTGTTAGCTTATATTGGAATTCTTCCATTAAAGATTCTTTTTTCTAGCTACACCGCTATTTATCGCAGATTGTGCAACTGCATTTGATACATACTCTTTTAGTCTTGTGTCAAATGGAGAAGGTATTATGTATTCCTTGCCAAATTCAAATTTTCTATTATGAATCTTTTCTAGCTCTTCTTTTAGGTCTTGTGGTATTTCTTTTTGTGCAAGTTCAGCTAATGCATTAGCAGCAACCATTTTCATTTCTTCATTTATGCTTCTTGCTTGAACCATTAATGCACCTTTGAAGATATATGGGAATCCTAATACATTATTGATTTGGTTTGGATAATCGCTTCTACCTGTTGCAATTATGGCATCTGGTCTTGCTTGTCTTGCTAGTAGCGGATCTATTTCTGGATCTGGATTGCTCATCACAAAAATCATAGGATTTTCATTCATATTTTCTATATCCGTAGCCTTAAGGATATTAGCCCTTGATAGCCCAAGTAACACATCAGCACCATCTAATGCTTCTTTGTAGCTATTTATTTCTCTATCTGTGGCGAATTCTTTTTTTGCACTATTTAGATCTTTTCTATTTGTTGTTATAGCACCTTTGCTATCAAACATTATAATCTCTTTTGCCCCTAGTTGTTTTGCCATTTTAGCGCATGCAATAGCAGCACCACCAGCACCTATTACTACTATTTTTAGAGATTCTATGCTTTTATTTGCTATTTTTGCACCATTGATAATACCTGCTGTGCTTATTATGGCAGTTCCATGTTGGTCATCGTGCATAATTGGTATATTTAGAATCTCTTTTAATTTCTTTTCTATATAGAAGCATTCTGGGGCTTTTATGTCTTCTAGGTTTATTCCTCCAAAAGTTGGTGCAATAGCTCTTATTATATCTATAAATTTATCTGGATCTGTTTCATCTACTTCGATATCAAAGGCATCTATATCTGCAAATTTCTTAAATAGCACAGCTTTACCTTCCATTACAGGCTTACCAGCTAGAGCTCCTATGTCTCCAAGCCCAAGCACGGCAGTTCCATTTGATATTACCGCTACTAAATTTCCTTTTGAAGTATAGTCATATGCCAATTGCGGGTTTTTTTGTATTTCTTTACATGGTGCAGCTACACCGGGTGAGTATGCTAAAGATAAATCATTTTCATTGTCTAGTTTAGTCTTTGGGCTTATTGCTACCTTGCCACCTTGATGATAAATAAGTGCATCTTTATTTAATTTTTCTAAATCTTTCATATTAGGTCTCTTTCAAGTGTTAAAAATTGTAAAATTTAATCTAAAAAAAGATAAATTCAAGTTTAAAATACTCTTTACTTTATTGTTTGATGCATCATTTATATATTGTGATTTTTGGGCTATTTATAGTGTTTGTAATAATATATTTTTTGTTGGCTATTGTTATTTCTCCATCTATTTTATTAGAATCTAGATTTGTTGTTATTTTTTGGGAATTTAGCGTTATTTTGTCAGACTTTAGTTGCATTCTACTTTGTATTGTATTGTTTTGAATCGTGCTATATATATATCCGCTAAATAACAGATTTGTAAGCTGTGGCTTTATGTGCTTGTTTATTTCTTTTGATAAGTTTGTATTGTTAAACTTTGCTTTATTTATGTCAAAATTTATATTTTTTGTATTTGTTGCTAAATCCAAATTTAGATGCATATTAGCAGTGCCACTTAGTATCTTTGGGATTTGTGGGAATATGTTTTGTATTGTTTTGGTGTTTATATTGTTTAACCTTAAGTTTAATCCTTGCTTTGTGTTTGATAGCATAAATGGATTTTTTGAATCTTTTTGTAGTATATCGCCTTGTATGGTTAAGTCATTGTTTGTAAGTTTGCCATTTGCTTGCACATGACCATTTAGCAAACTTTTATTGTTATATGATATATTTTGTATCTTTTCTATTTCTAATTTTAGTGGTATTTCTATGTTAAATGGCTTTATGCTTATTTTTCCATTTTCAGATTCTATGTTTGCTATTTGTGAATTAAGGCTACTTCTAATTATGCCATTACCATTTGCTAAATCTATATTTGTCCTTAGTTTAAACAAGCTAGATGGGAATCCTATTTTTGTTCTCTCTTCTAATAATGGGCTGTTTATAAAAAGCCTATCACTATTTAGCGTTATCGCACCAGAGATTCCATTGTTGAAGTCCCTTAAATTAAGCGATAAATCCAATGAACCATCAAAATATGCTTCTTTATTAAATAAAGTAAAAATATCTTTTGGATCCATTTGTGAAGCATTGGCTATGAGATTTTTTGGCTTTAGATTATTCAAGCTTAGTTCATAGTTTATCTTTGAGTTTTTTAAACCCAAATCTCCAACTATCATCATATTTTTAGAATCGCCTTTTGAAGTGCCACTACTTTTTATATAACCATTTAAAGGGACCTTAAACAATGGAGATAGAGGAGCTATATTTTCAAGTTGTATGTCAAATTGTGTGTTTGTGTTTAAAGAATGTATGTTTGTAACTCCATTTAGAGTTATATCGCCTATTGTTGAGTATATTGATAGTTCATGTTCTAGTGTATTGTTATCAACTATGGCTTTTAAATCTCCTGCAAAGCTTGTTCTTGGTATTTTTATTGAGAATTCTTCTTCTATTGTACTTCTATTTGCCTCACCGCCATCTATTTGCATATTTATAACGCCACCAAATACAGAATCTTTTATGGTTACATCTGCATTCATGGTTATGATTCCATCGCTATATTGTTTTTGATTCAATACCTTTAGAAGTTCTAATAAAGAAGCCTCTTTGGTGCTTAGAGTTAGATGGCTTATATTTAGATAATTTCCATTTATTATAATATCGCTATTTGATTGCAGAAAGTTGCTTTGCGAAATTATCGTGTAATTATTAAATTTACCACTTAATTTTCCTTCAATCCACTCGTTTTCTGATACATTATACTGCTTGTTATTGATTGTTGCTTTAAATCCTTTGGAATTTATAAAGAAGTTTCCATCTATGTTGCGTAAGAATAGGGAGTATTCGACATTTAAAAAAAGTTCTAATGCACCATCATAAGCACTAAAATCAACTAAAATTGATGTTGGAGATAGTGTAAATGAGTTGCTATACCATTGCGTATTTGTTATTTTGCTAAGCTTTGCGATTGCTATATTAGATACTATTTTATTGCCTATGCTAGAAAATAGCACAAGCGGAGTTAGTATTAGAAATGAAACGAAAAATAAAATAACTAGTTTAAGTTTCATATCTCAAAGCTTATAATTCACCAGAGCATCTTTTTTTGCATCGTTCGGCTTCTTGTGTGCCTTTGCCAAATTTCATATTGCAATCTTGCAAACAACCTTTTGTTTTTACTGCTTCACACATTCCTCTAACTTTCTCACATTCTGTGAGACATGATTTCTGGCTTTTATTATCCTTGCGACATTTATTTAGACAATCCTGTTTTATGTCATTACAGTTTGAGCTCTTATATCCAAAGCTCTGTCTGCCACCACCTTCACATCCAACTATAAATAAACCAAATCCAATAAGAGTTAATAAAATAAACAAATTCTTCATAAAAGAAAGTGTAGTGGAAAAATATTAAAAATAACTTTAATTTTGTTTAGAATAATGCTTATTTAAAGCTTATTGTTATAGAATCTAGGCATTTTATTTTTAGGATATTTTATGGATTATAAAGATACTTTAGAATTGCCATCTACTGAATTTCCAATGCGTGGGAATCTCGCACAAAATGAACCAAAAACATATAATAAATGGAAGCAAGATTTAGTCTATTCAAAAATGCTAGAAAATAGACAAGGTTGTGAAGAATTTAATTTGCACGATGGTCCTCCATATGCCAATGGACACTTACATATAGGGCATTCTTTAAACAAGATTCTAAAAGATTTTATTGTTAAATATCACTATTTTAATGGTAAGAAGGTTTATTATACTCCCGGTTGGGATTGTCATGGACTGCCAATAGAACAAAAGGTTGAAGAAAAAATAGGCAAGGGAAAAAAAGAAACTTTACCAAAGGTTAAAATTAGAGAGCTATGCAGGGAGTGGGCTACTAATTTTGTAAAGATTCAAGGTGATGAATTTCAATCATTAGGTGTGGTAGGTGATTTTGATAAACCATATAAAACTATGGAGTTTGCATTTGAAGCTGATATATATAAGGCATTGTGTGAAATAGCTAAAAATGGACTTTTATTAGAAAGAAGTAAGCCTGTATTTTGGAGCTGGGCTGCTAAGAGTGCTCTAGCTGAAGCTGAAGTTGAATATCAAGATAAAGAGGATTATTCGATTTTTGTTGCTTTTGAGCTTAAAAAAGATTCAGTAGATAAATTAAATATAAGTGGTATTGATAGTATAAAGGCAGTATTTTGGACGACTACCCCATGGACACTACCTGCAAATCAAGCAATAGCACTAAATCCAAATGAAATGTATGTAATAACAAAAGAGGGCTATATTTTAGCTAAGGAATTGTTATCTAGCATGGTTGATAAGGGTATTACAAAAGGTGAGATTTTATGTGAATATAAAGGAAGCCATTTTGAAAATCTAGTAGCTACTAATCCGCTAAATAATAGAGATTCTAGACTTATTTTAGGTGAGCATGTATTAATGAGTGGCGGAAGTGGGCTTGTGCATAGTGCTCCGGGGCATGGTGAAGATGATTATTATGTATGCTTAAAATATGATATACCAGTTATTATGCCTGTTGATGATGGTGGATTGTATGATAATACTTTAAAAACACAAGGATTATTAAAAGAAGATATAGTAGATGAATTTATAGGAATGCATATATTTAAGGCAAATGAGAGAATCTTAGAGCTTTTGGGTGATAACTTGCTTCATAGTTCAAAGTTTGTGCATTCTTATCCATTTTGTTGGAGAACACATAAGCCTGTAATTTATAGAGCAACAAAGCAGTGGTTTATTCTTATGGACAAGCCATTTTTTGAGGGTAAGACTTTAAGAGAAATTGCATTAAGTGAGCTAGATAAAACTAGATTCTATCCTGAACATGGGAAAAATAGAATCTATTCTATGATAGAAAATAGACCTGATTGGTGTATCTCAAGGCAGAGGGATTGGGGGGTTCCAATAGCTTTTTTTAACGATAAAGAAAGTGGTGAGCCAGTCTTGGATAAAGAAGTGCTTGATTATGTAGCAGATATATTTTATAAAGATGGTTGTGATGCATGGTGGGAGAGAGAGATTGTGGAATTATTACCAGAATCTTGGAAGCATAAAGCACAAACGCTAGAAAAAAGTAAGCATATATTAGATGTGTGGTTTGATAGTGGTAGCACATGGAAGGCAGTATTGCAAAGCGGAAATTATAATAGTGGAAATTATCCTGCTAGTATGTATTTAGAAGGTAGCGATCAGCATAGAGGTTGGTTCCAAAGTTCGCTTCTAATAAGCTGTGCTATAAATCATAAAGCACCATTTAAAAACATCGTAACTCATGGATTTACTATGGACGAACATGGTGAGAAGATGAGTAAATCAAAAGGGAATGTAATAGCGCCACAAGAGATTCTAAAAGAGCATGGTAGCGAGATACTTAGACTTTGGGTTGCGATGAGTGATTATCAAAATGACCAAAGAATCTCAAAAAATATATTAAAACAAGTTGGTGAAAATTATAGAAAAATAAGAAATACAATTAGATTCTTGCTTGCCAATACAAATGGATTAGATGAGCTTTACTATGAGTTTAGTGAGATTGATTTGTGGATACTAGAATCTGCTAAGAAATGCTTTGATAGCATACATGCTTTACTTGGAGAATATGAGTTTGCAAAGGCGATTCAAGAGCTAACTTATTTCTTAAATGCAGAGTTAAGTGGAATTTATCTTGATATTTGTAAGGATAATTTGTATTGCAATGCAATAGATTCAAAAGAAAGATTAGCCTCTCAAAGCGTTATGGCATTGATTGCTAGTAGATTATTTGCACTACTAGCTCCTATTTTGACTTATACCATAGATGAAGCATTGGGATATACCAAAAGCAAGGCATTGTTGCAACTATGTAATGGTGGAGATAGTGTATTTGATATTATTTACTCTCCGATGCCTTCTTTTGCTACTCCAAGTCATAACTTTGAATCTTTGCTTGAGTTTAGAAGTTTATTTTTAGAACAGATAGATATTTTAAAGAAAGATTCAAAAATAAAATCTACTTTAGAAGTTGATTTATTAGCGTTAAATAATACATTTAAAGAGTTACATTTATGGCTTATGGTAAGCAATGTTACTAATTCTAGCAATGAAGAGATTCTTGGAACTTTTAGTAGTGGTGGCATGGATTATAAGATAGTAAAGGCAAGTGGCAAGAAATGCCCAAGATGTTGGCAGTATCTATCAAAAGAAGAAGATAAACCATGCCCTAGATGTGATGAGGTATTGAGTAAAAAATGCAAATAACAGATGGATTTTTTGATTTTACTAAGCCCGTTGGGCTTGATGAGGTATTATTTAGTGCGGTTATTATTTGTGGATTGTTTTATTTGTGCTATGTATTTATAAGAAATAAGAATCTAAACAAGTAGAGCTTGTTTAGATTTTGAAATAAGATCTAATTTCTTCTGCTTTGTCTGTCTTTTCCCAAGTAAATTCAGGTAATTCTCTTCCGAAATGTCCGTAACTTGCAGTCTTTTGGTATATTGGTCTTAGTAGATCTAGAGATTCTATTATTCCTTTTGGTGTTAGTCTAAATATCTTTCTTACACATTCTTCAATCTTAGAATCTTCTACCTTTCCAGTGCCATGAGTATTTACTAGGATTGATACAGGTTCTACAACACCTATTGCGTATGCGATTTGTATTGTTGCTCTATCACAGATTCCACTCGCTACTAGATTCTTCGCTACATATCTCATAGCATAAGCACCGCTTCTATCTACTTTACTAGGGTCTTTTCCACTAAATGCACCACCACCATGTGGGCAACTACCACCATATGTATCTACAATTATCTTTCTACCAGTTAGTCCAGCATCTCCTTGAGGACCGCCTATTACAAATTTTCCTGTTGGATTTACAAAATATCTTATATTATCATTTGCAAATTGCTCTGGCAAAGCTTTTTTGATTACTTCTTCAATTACTGCTTGGTGTAGTGTTTCTTGCATTGTTTCTGGGCTATGTTGTGTTGATACTACTATTGTGTCAATGCCAACTGGAATCCCATTTTCGTATTTTACTGTTACTTGTGATTTTCCATCTGGTCTTAGGAATGGTAGAGTGCCATCTTTTCGCACTTGTGCTAGTTTTTCTGTGATTCTGTGAGATAGATATATTGGAAGAGGCATTAATACATCTGTTTCTTTACAAGCATATCCAAACATAAGTCCTTGATCACCCGCACCGATTTCGCCATCTTCTCTATCTACACCTTGATTTATATCTGGGCTTTGCTCTCCTATACCATTTAAAACACCAGCACTATGATAGTCAAAGCCATATTTTGCGTCTATATAGCCTATATCTCTAATTACATTTCTAGCAATGTCTTGCATTGGTGCATATGCTGTTGTTTTTAGCTCACCTGCTATTACGCAAAATCCATTTGATAGCAATGTCTCACAAGCAACTCTAGCTTTTGGGTCTCTTTGTATAATGTAGTCTAGTATTGCATCGCTTATTTGGTCTGCCATTTTATCTGGATGTCCTTCAGTTACAGATTCTGAAGTAAAAAGAAATTGATTTTTCATAAATTCACCTTGTATTTTTAATTTTTGTGATTATAGCATTATAAAACTTAATTGTGTGATGCTTTGTTTTATTTTTATCCTATGGAATGTGAAAAATAACTTTTTATGTTTTATATACTTCATATTTATAATTTTTGGATATAATCTAACTTAATGTTGATAGTTTTTATCAACAACTAAATTATTTTAAAAGGATTTTTAATGTTAGTAACTAAAAAAGCCCCAGATTTTAAAGCACCAGCTGTTTTAGCTGATAATAGAATTGTTGAAGATTTTGAGCTTTCTAGAAATTTAGGAAGAAATGGTGCAGTAGTATTCTTTTGGCCAAAAGACTTTACATTTGTTTGTCCATCAGAGATAATTGCTATGGATCATAGAGTGAAAGATTTCGCTGATAAGGGATTTAATGTTATTGGTGTATCTATTGATTCTGATGTAGTTCATTTTGCTTGGAAAAACACTCCTGTGAATCAAGGTGGTATTGGCAATGTTCAATTCCCTATGGTATCTGATATTACAAAGCAAATTTCAAGAGATTATGAAGTTCTAATCAATGAAGCTGTTGCTCTTAGAGGTTCTTTCTTAATTGATAAAAATCAAATTGTAAGACATGCAGTAATTAATGACCTTCCATTAGGTAGAAATATGGATGAAATGCTAAGAATGTGTGATGCATTAACATTTTTTGAAGAGCATGGTGAAGTATGTCCTGCTGGTTGGAACAAAGGTGATAAAGGTATGAGGGCTGATGCAAAAGGTGTTGCTGAGTATCTATCACAAAATGCTGATAAACTTTAATTAATTGATTGCTAAAGCATGGTTGGTATAACCAACCATGCTTACATAATTCTCTCTAATTGTTTTAATGTGATATTTATTTAAACTTCTTCATCTTCTTTTTGCAAGTTTGCTTTTGCAGTATTTGGTAACTTTTCCATGAAGTTTTCTATATCAAATGTTATATTTTGTGTTTTTGCTTCTTTTATTAGCGCTATTGCTTTTTTGCAATTAAAGGAACTAAGTGGATTGTATGGCTCAAATAGACAATTGATAATAGATAAAGCATATGCACTTTTTTTAGTTTCTGAAGAGGCGGAGTGTGGATTATTTATATATGTCACGCTTTGTATTAGAATTTCATCAAACTTCCAATAATCAAATAAGAATCCTAAAAATGATAAGCTGTCAATCCCGCAATATTTATCCTCTAACTCATGGATATTTTGGAAATTATTTTTCATATTTTCTGCTAAAAACTCTTTATCTTTATTTGACTTTATTAGTATTGAAGATAGTAAAATCATTCCGAGTCTTAATAGCATTGCACATGGTATTAATGTGTCTGATAATGCTTTATCTTCTTTGTTTAGCCAATTTGAAATAAATTCTGTTTCTTCTGCTGAATATCTTAAGAATGTATCTGTATCCAATCCATAAGGCGATACATCAACTACAAATTTTTTCTTCACAGCATCTGCTAAGATAGTATTTTTTACATTGCTTACACCAAGTAGTGATACAGCTTGTGGTATTGTTGATATTTGTCTTGAAATCCCATAATATGGCGAATTAGCTAGTTTTAATAATTCTGCTATTAATAATGGATCTTTTGAGATAATGGTTGCAACTTTTGATAATTCTAAATTATCTCCAGCAGTATTTATATAATCCCTAAGTTCAGATACTGTTGCAGGAAGCGGAGGCAAATTGTTTATGGTTTCTAATAATAACGAGTTCATGCGTATCTCCAAAAATACATAATTGATGTTTATAGTTTTACATCCTTCAATCATATAACTTGACAATTGTAGCATGTTTTGCAACATAAGTCATTATTTCGCAAAAAGTGTTAAAATGTGTAAAAACTTTAGGAAGTTAATATGAGATTTGGTAAGATAGATTATTTGAATCTTTTGCCTTTTGAAGTCTTTATGCGTAAATATCCTACTCCTTCTTATTGCAAGTTATTTTATAATAAGAAAAAATCGTATCCTGCAAAACTTAATATAGAATTTTTATTTAATAGAATCGATGCTGGTTTTATATCTTCAATCACAGCCATGAGGGCACAGAATGAAAGATTCCGCGTATTTGATGTAGGTATATGTGCTAAAAAAGAAGTAAAAAGCGTAATTTGCATAAAAGATGATCTAGGAAATGATTATCAATCTGCTACTTCAAATGCTCTTCTTAAAGTGTTAGGGCTTCAAGGTAGGGTATTAATAGGAGATAGGGCTTTAAGATATGTATTAGATTCATCAACAAATAAACAAGACTACATAGATATGTGTCTTTTTTGGGTGGAGAAGGAGAGGATACCTTTTGTTTTTGGTAGATTATGTGCTAGAAAGCATAAGGAGTTTTTTTGTAAAGTTGCTTTGCTTTTTGCAAAGTCTCATGTAAAAATACCTCATTATATAATTGATGAATATTCCAAAAAGAGTGGCGTATCAAAAGAAGATATATTGGAATATTTGAATCTGCTTACATATAAAATAGATAAAAAAACTAAAATAGGCTTATATAGATTCTATAGAAAAGCTAGGATTTTAGGAGTGAAATCACCAAAAAGATTTTAATAACATTTTGATTTAATATTTAATGTAGTTTTGTTTTTGTATAATTGACGCTTTAAATTTTTAATTTCTTAGGAGCGAGAATGGAACAGACATTGTCCATAATAAAGCCAGATGCCGTTAAAAAAAATGTTATTGGTAAGATAGTAGATAGATTCGAGAGCAATGGTTTAAGAGTGGTAGCTATGAAGAGATTACATCTTGGAAGATGTGATGCAAAAGAATTTTACGCTGTTCATAAAGAAAGACCATTTTTTAATGATTTAGTGGATTTTATGGTTAGCGGTCCAGTTGTTGTTATGGTGCTTGAAGGACTAAATGCAGTAGCAAAAAATAGAGAATTAATGGGTGCTACAAATCCAAAAGAAGCAGCTGTAGGCACGATTAGAGCGGATTTTGCAGATAGCATTGATGCTAATGCTGTTCATGGTAGCGATAGTTTAGATAATGCAAAAAAGGAAATAGAATTTTTCTTTGCAAAAAGAGAAATTTGTTAATAATATAGATGAATAAAATACCATTTTTAAAAGCATTTCAGATATGCAGGAATGGTGATAAGATTCCATTTAGTGTATCATTAGATAGTGTTAGTTTAGATGGTTATTTGTGTTTTGAATCATCTCATAGTGATTTTTTGAGATTATGTGCCAAACTGACCGGAAGCGTGAATCTAGTTTGCGACATTAGTGGTGATGAATACTTAGAGAATCTAGATGAAAATTTGGATTTTTATCTAAGCAATGGAGCAGTTAGTTTGAGTAATGAAACTTTCGAAGAAGTTTTAGAGTGTGAAGGTGGAATTATCGATTTTGAAGATATTCTTAGAAGCGAGATAGAAATTATTATTTGTGATTATCATATTAAGGAGTAAAAAATGGCAGTACCAAAGAGAAGAGTTAGTAAAACTAGAGCAGCTAAAAGAAGAACACATTACAAAATTACATTGTCTATGCCTGTGAAAGATAGTGATGGAACTTGGAAAATGCCTCATAGAATGAATAAATTCACTGGAAGTTATAAAAATTAAGTTTAATAATGAGAATCGCAGTTGATGCAATGGGTGGGGATTTTGGTGCTTCCCCACTTGTTGAAGGTGCTATATCAGCATTAAAGGAAAAGAACTTTACGCTTGTGCTCGTTGGAAATGAAGAGGTGTTAACACCGCTTGTTCCTTCATCTTTTGCTAATAGAGTTCAGATTGTTCATTGTGATGATGTCATTACGATGGATGATCTAGCTACTTCAGCAATTAAGCGAAAAAATAGTTCAATTTATGTAGCTATTGATATGCTAAAAAATAAAAGTGTTGATGCAGTAGTGTCTGCTGGACATAGCGGTGCTACTATGAGTTTAGCTACTTTAAGAATAGGCAGATTAAGTGGAATCTCTCGTCCTGCTATATGCACTCTTATGCCTAGAATCGACGGAAATAAAAGTTTGGTTGTAGATGCTGGGGCTAATGTAGATTGCAAGGCAGAGAATCTATTTGAGTTTGGGATTATGGGGCATGAGTATGCATGTTCTATATTGAAGTATCAAAATGCACGAATTGGGATATTATCCAACGGAGAAGAAGAGTGTAAGGGTAATGAGATTAGCAAGAATGCTTTTATGTATTTAAAGTCCCACCCTTCCTTTATCGGTAATATAGAGGGCAATAATATATTTGATGCTTCAGTTGAAGTTATAGTTTGTGATGGTTTTGTTGGTAATATAGTGTTAAAAACTAGTGAAGGAGTTGCAGATTCAATAGTGTATCTGTTAAAAACCTATATAAAATCATCGCCACTTGGCACTTTTGGTTCTTTGTTTTTAAAGAGTGTTTTTAGCAAACTTAAAAAGCAAATTGATTATGCAGAATATGGTGGTGCTCCATTGCTTGGCATTGATGGAAATGTAATTATTTGCCATGGCAAGAGTAATTCAAAGGCTATGAAGAATGCCATTTTTCAAGCTATTGCTAGTATAGAAAATAATATCAACGATAGAATATTATCTGCGTTAGCTAAATATAAGTCATAATTTAAAGGAGCAACTAATGGATAAACCTATATATGCGGCACTAAAATCCATTGGTGCTTGTATACCAGATAGGATAGTTACTAATGATGACTTAGCTCAAATAGTAGATACTAGTGATGAGTGGATTACTAAAAGAACGGGTATAAAAGAGAGGCGATTTGCCTCAAGTAATCAAGCAACTAGCGATTTGGCTATAAATGCTGCTAAAGTAGCATTAAATAGAGCCAATATAAAACCTTCTGATATTGATATGGTTATAGTTGCAACTATATCACCAGACTTTTTATGTATGCCATCTACTGCATGTGTTGTATCTAGTGCTTTAGGCATTGTTGGCAAACCAGCCTTTGATATTTCAGCAGCTTGTAGCGGATTTATTTATCTATTATCTTTGGCGAAGTCTTTTATTGAATCTAAAACATGTAAAAATATATTGATAATCGGTGCAGAGAAACTATCTAGCATAATTGATATGGAAGATAGAAGCACATGTGTTTTGTTTGGTGATGGTGCTGGTGCGGCTGTTATTGGTGCTACTTGTGATATCTCTAAAAGCATTTTAGATGTCAATATTTCATCAAATGGTGAGTATCAAGATTTTTTAATGACACCCGGCTGTGGTAGTAGGAATCCAATTACAAATGATACGATAAATGATAGATTGCAGTTTATAAAAATGAAAGGCAATGAAACTTTTAAGATTGCTGTAAAAACATTAACAAATGATGTAGTTGAGATTCTAAAGAGAAATAATCTTTCAAAAGATGATATTGATTTTTTTGTGCCACATCAAGCGAACTTACGGATTATTTCTGCAGTTGGTGAGGCTTTGCAATTCCCAGATGACAAAGTTGCAAAAACGGTGCATAAATACGGCAATACTTCAGCTGCTTCTATACCAATTACGATTAATGAACTATTTGAGGAGGGCAAGATTAAAGATGGCTCAAGATTATTGTTAGATGCTTTTGGTGGTGGTCTAACTTGGGGCTCTGCATTGCTTAGTTTTAATTCCGTTTAGGATATTTTATGAAGCTATTATTATTTTTTATTCCATTCTTTCTTGTTGCAAGAGACTTCTCTTATGATCCTTTTTTGTATGATATAGATGAGGTTCATGTAAATGGTATTTTGCTAGATAGAGTAAATATTAATGGTAATTGGTATAAAAAGGGTGAGGTATTTGAAGATTATTTAATTTATGATATACAAAATAGATGTGTGGTGCTAAAAGACAATGATGAGGTTAGTAGGCATTGTATAGGTAAAGTTAGTAATTTTAATATCAAATAATATGAATTTTAAGCTTTTATTTTTACTTTTTATTTTTTATTCTTCTTTGATTGCTGATTGCAAGTATCGCTCTTTTTCTCTATCTGTCCCAAAAGATTCAGAACTATCAATAAGAGATATATTAGGTGAGCTTGGTGAGGAATGTTATTTTAGTGTTATTTATAATGAAGATGAGGTTTCTTCATTATTGGATAAAGAGTTACCTATTATAAATATAAAGGACAAGAATCTTGATTATGTTTTTAGTGTTTTGTTTAGACATGCTAATTTACATTATTTCTATAAAAATGACACACTAAAGCTAAAATACAAGCATTCTAAAACATTTGACTTAAACTATATAAACACGAATCGAATCGGCAATAGTAGCACTTCAGTATCAATAAATAATGAAGAAAGCAAGGGTTCTAGTGGTGCTGATATGATTAGTCTTAGTCGTTCTGGGGTTGATATACAAAGTGAAGATGGATTTAATTTTTGGGCTAATATTGAAGATGAATTAAAAGAAATGCTAACTAATAGCGAGGATTCTGATGTTGTGGTCAATAGAGGGGCTGGATTAATAACCATAAGAGCTACAAGAACTAATTTAGATAGGGTTGAATCTTATATTAAAAGTTTGCACTCTAGGCTTCAAAGGCAGGTTTTAATAGATGTAAATATCTTAAGTGTTGTTCATAAAAATTCATATACAACAGGTATAAATTGGGATAGCTTATATAATCTCCAAAACTTAACCATACCATTTACTGCAGATTCTGCCAACTTAGAAAATAGTAGTGGCATTAATGTGTCAAATGGTGAATTTAAGTATGGCATTAACATTTATTCACAAGCTTTAAGTCTAAATAGGGTAGTTGAGTTTTTACAAACCTATGGAAATGTATATTCTATCTCAAATCCAAAAGTGCTAACTTTAAATAATCAACCAGCAATGATAAGTGTTGGAGATATTTTACGATATAAAAAAAGTTCCATATATCAAAATACAAATGCACAAACAACGCTAACAAATACAGACAATGAATATCCAAGCATTTTTGCAGGTGTATTGCTTGATATAACTCCATTAATATTTGATGATGAGATTATGCTAAAGATAAACCCATCAATAACCAAAACAAAAGACGATAACTTAAAACAAACACAAGCCTTAGAATCTCCTCCGAATCTAACAACAAATCAGCTCTCATCAATTGTTAGAGTAAAAAATAATGAGCAAGTTATTTTGGGGGGATTAATCTCAAAAAATACAACAAATGTTCAAAATAAAATTCCACTCTTAGGACATATAATTCCGCCTTTATTTTCATACACACAAGATGTATCACACATTGAAGAAATAGTGTTTATAATACAGCCAAAAATAATAGAAAATAAAGAACTAAAGGAATTAAGCTTAGAATCTTTGGGGTATAAAATATTGGAATAATTTTAAGATTCTAGTTTGTCTATCGAATCTTTTGCTTTTTGTGTTATGTGTTCTTCAAAGTTATACCAGTTAAACTCTGAACCACTTTGTTTTACTCCGCTTAGCATATCTCCACCTTTTCTTCTTTGCAGGTCTAGCTTTGCTACTTCAAAGCCATTTTGTATTTCACAAAATTGTGCTAGTTTTTCTATGTTTTGTTTTTTTGTGTATAAGAAGCAAAATCCTTTAAGCCCATTTCTGCTAACCCTGCCTCTTAATTGATGTAATGTAGCAAATCCAAAGTTTTCTGCACCTGATATTACAATAGTAGATAGTCTTGGTAAGGAGATTCCAACTTCTACAACCGTTGTTGATAGTAATATTTCACCATTTTGTTGAAATTCTTCTAATATTTGTTCTTTGTTTTTATCCTTGCCATGCACTAAATGCACTCTCTTAAAGTGTCTCTCCCAAAATTCTTTTGCTTCTTTTATTGGTTTGTAGATGTTGTTTTCTGATTTTTTCTCAACTAGGGGATAGATGATTATTGTTTGGTTGCCTTTTTTTGTTTCTAGCTTTATGTGTTCTAGGAGACTTGCAAAGTCATTATTTGTTATCACCTTTGATGTTATATCTTTTTTGAAAGGCAAATCATTTATAAAAGTAAAGGATAGTAGAGAGGATTCTATCATCGCCATTGTTCTTGGTATTGGAGTGGCAGAGAATTGCAAAAAATGTGGCTTTTTGCCTTCTTTTTCAAGTGATTTATCAAGTATATTTCTTTGTTTTGTGCCAAATCTATGTTGCTCATCTATCATTACTAATGGCATATCTAAGGTGTTGTTATCTATATTTGTGTATAGAATCTTATGTGTCCCTATTATGAAGTGATATTTGCTAAAATCTAAGTCTTTTTTGTTCTTTATACATAAGCCAACATTGATTTCTTGTGGTAGCATTTTTAATGCTTCATTATAGATTTGCTGTGCGAGAATCGAGGTTGGTGCCATTAATATGCATTGTCTTGGATAGCACAATATGCATGCAGCAAAAATCAAAATAGTCTTGCCACACCCAACATCACCTACTATTATTCTTCTACTTGCTAGATTGCTATTTAGTGATATTTCTATATCTCTTATTGCGTCTTTTTGTCCATTTGTAAGATTAAATGGTAGGCTATTTATCCATTTTTCTAACAGCTTTTTATTGTTTAGTTTTTCTAGGCTTTTAAAGTGTAATACTTTGCCCTTTAGCTCTAGCATGTAATTATAAATTTCAGCAAAGGCTAGAGCTTTTTTTGTTTGCATGTCAAATTCTTTGTTATGTGTAAAGCTTTTTAAAAAATCACTAGTTGGATTGTGTATTGCATGAAGTCTTTTTAGGATTTTAGATTCTATGTTTGGGTAGGCTTGTATTAGCACATCTAGTGTGATTGATTTTATAAAATCTCTTAGAATCGTTATTTGTTTGCCTACTAGCTTTTTGTTGAAATGCAAAATAATTTCATCTTCTTGCGTGATTACTTTTGGCTGTTTGATTGTGAATCTTCCATTATATATTCCGCCAATGCCACTTACAATCATTTCTTTTCCAAGTGTAAAGATGTTTTTATGATATGGCTTGGCGTTAAATATAAATAAATTTATTTTCTCACTACCATCTATAGATAAGACTATGGCGTTAATAATGGCATTTTTGCCTATTTTATTGTAGCTGTGAATCACTATCTTTACTACAATTGTTGAATTTATCTCTAAAGATCCAGTTAGTTTGCCATTTGTGTATTTTGCAGGTGGGTATTTTATGTATAAGTCAAGCAGGTTACAAATACCAAGTTTTTTGATATTTTCTGGTATTTGTATCAAGATTAATTAGCACTCACAATAGAGAATGTAAGTTTGCCTATTTCTTTATGCTCTTTTATATAGTCATTAACTTCTTTTAGGCTTAGTTTTTCTATCTCTTTCAATACTTTGGAGTTAAAGTCAAGTGGTAAATTGTCATAATAATTTCTAAATGTGCTACTAAGTCTTTGTGATAGCGTTTCGTTTCTTAGTGGTTCACTACCTAGCAGATATTTTTTAGCAGCGTCTAGTTCTTTTTGTGTGATTCCATTTTTTATAAAATTATCTACAACTTCACTTACGAGTTTTTTTGCTTCTTCTTCATTTTTTAGACTTGTTTGTAGATAACCATGTGCATACGAGTATGTCTTGCTCGGTAGTAATCTTAAAACAGCTGTATATGCTAAGCCTCTTTTTACTCTTATCTCTTCCATCATTCTGCTACCAAATCCACTTCCACCAAGCACAAATGAAGCAACCTTTAAAATCGCACTTTCTTTTTCTAAGTCTTTTACATACAATGGTGCTGCAAAGTATATATATGCTTGTTGTGTTTCTTTTTTTATTGTTTTTGTTCCTTGTTTATCATTTGCTTGTATGTTAGCGATTTCTACCTTTTTGCCACTTGGTAGAATCTTTAGTGTTTGTTGTATTTTTTGAGATATATCATCTAGTTTTATATCTCCACCTAAGATTATTGTTGCATTTTCTAAGTTTATATATGAATTGTAGAAACTTTCTATATCTTTTAGCGTTATTGCTTCTATTGATTTTTGTGTTCCAATCGATGTGTTTTGCAGTGCCGTGCCTTTAAAAATCATCTCCTTTAGACCTTTGTTGGCTTGATAGTCGAAGTCATTTTCTTTTTCGAGTATGGAGATTATTGTATTTTCCTTGACCTTATTTAGTGCTGTTTTTGTAAAATTTGGATTGCTTAGTAATTCATTTAGCAATGTTAATGCATTATCTATTTCGTCTTTTGTTCCGCTAAGTGTGAAGTTCATAGTTTCAAATCCACTGCCTACACTAAGAGATAATGCCCTCTCTTCTAGTTTTTCTGAAAATTTTGTTACACCAAGCTTTTTTGTCCCTTCATTTAGTATGCTACTTGTTAGGTTAGAGATTCCAAGCTCTTTGCCATCACTAACGCTACCAGCACCTTTAAATACTATTTGTATAAAAAATAGTGGAAGCTGTGAGTTGTTTTCATAAATTACAGGAATGTTTGTGTTGTTTATCTGTAGATGTTTTAGTTCTACTGCCATTAAAAATCCTTTCATAAAGAATACACTAATTAATATTGTAAAAATTTTTTTCATTCAAAATACTCCAAAATATCATAAGCTGTATTTCGCTTTGCTGCAATTCCGCCTATGTCTTTTATTAGCTTTATCATCTCTTGTTGATTCATAGAGTTTTTAGCACCAGCTGCTGCTACTACATTTTCTTCCATCATTGTGCTACCTAAGTCGTTTGCCCCAAAAAGTAGTGCAATCTGACCTATGTGTGAACCTTGTGTTACCCAACTGCTTTGTATATTTTGAAAATTATCCAAAAAGATTCTACTACATGCAAGCAATCTTAAGTATCTATTTGATGAGGCTTTCATTAGATTGGGGAACTCATCTTTTAGCGGGGTGAAAGCAGGTTGAAAACTCCAAAGTATAAATGCTCTAAATCCATTTGTCTCATCTTGTAAATTTCTTATCCTATCCCAGTGTTCTAATATATCATCATCGCTCTCTACGCTGCCAAACATCATTGTAGCTGTGCTTCTTATATCTAGTTTGTGGGCTTGTCTATGCACATTAATCCATTCATCAGAATCTAGCTTTTTAGGAGCTATTATATCTCTTACTCTATCGCTTAGGATTTCTGCTCCAGCACCCGGAATTGATGATAGACCACTATTTTTTAATCTTTGTAATACTTCAGTGATTGATATTTTTGATACTTTTGCTATGTAGTTTATTTCTATTGCTGAAAATCCATGTATTGTAATTTGCGGATATTTATTTGCAATATGTGATACTAGAGATTCATACCACTCTATTTTTAAGCTTGGATGCACACCACCTTGGAATAGTATTTGTGTTCCACCTATTGCTAATAATTCTTCAATTTTTTTATCAATTTCATCAAAGCTTAAAATGTATGTATCTTTTTCTCCTACTTTACGCTTAAAAGCACAGAATTTACAATCCACCCAACATATATTTGTGTAATTTATATTTCTATCCACCACAAATGTTGTTATGTTTCTTGGGTGAAGTTTTGATTTTATATTTTGAGCCATTTCTCCCAATTCACGCAAAGACGCATTTTTCATTAAATGAAGAATCTCATCTTTGCTAACTCTTGGTAGTTTTACTTTAACTATGGCATTGTCTATTTTTTGTGTCATTAGAATCTTTGACCCATAGTAAATTCAAATGAAGATGTCTCATCTCCTGTTTTATCATTAAGTGCTCTTGGGAATACGAAGTTAATAACACCAATTGGAGATACCCACTCAATCCCAACACCTGCTGAATATCTTGTTATCTCTGAAATATCATTCTCTCCTATCATACCATAGTCAAAGAAGGCATTTAGCCTCATTTGCACAGTTTCAAATAGTCCATAGCTCAACTCAGCAGTGTTGTAGAACATTTGCTTTCCACCGATTCTCACGCCGTATTCGTCTTTTGGAGTGATTGATCTACTTTGATAACCCCTTACACTACTTATACCACCTAGATAGAATTTCTCACTCATAGGTAGATATCCGCCGTCATTTATATATCCAGCTCTAGCTCTATATCTAAAGATAAGATCTATATCAACCCAATCTTCAACTGATTTGTAGTAATTGAAGCTTCCATAGTATTTTGTAAATTCCGCATCTCCACCAATTCCAGCAAATTCGACATTAGCTGCAACTCTAATGCCGCTTTTAGGGAAGAAATAAGCATCTGTGTTATCAAAGCTAAGTCCAGGAATCACAGATGATTTTGTATATTTACCTCTGTAATACAATAGATAAAATGGATTTTCAAATTCTGATAGTCTTGATTCTTGGAATGTATAACCAAGCGTTAAGTCTAGTTGGTCCCATACTCTCTTGCCGCCTACAAGGCTAAAACCAGTTGAGATTTCTCTATAATCATAGTCATAATAGTCGGTTCTATACACATCAGTTGCTAAGCTATAATCACTATCTAAGATCGCAGGATTGTATAAGTTTAGTCTATATGAAGTTGATACTTCACTTTTGTCAAAATATAATCCAGCAGTTAGACCGCTACCAAATATGTTTCTATCTTTTATAGATATACTACCCATAGCACCATCATAGCTACCATAACCAACACCAAATGTAAATTCACCAGTCTTTGCTTCTTTTACATTTACTAGTAAGTCAATATGTTCTTCATCAACTCTTCTTTCTTCTATTGTTACATTATCAAAGTTACCAGTTCTCATTATGGCATTTTTAGAATCTCTAATCTTGCCCATTTTGTATTCATCGCCGGGAGCTAATAATACATTTCTTCTAATTACTCTATCTATTGTTTTTGAGTTACCAGAAATTAGTACATCTCTTACCTTCACTTTTCTGCCCGGTTGCACATAATATATAATTCTTACTTCGCCAGTGTCAGGGTTTTTGTCTAAATCAGGATTTACTCTAGTAAATGCGTATCCTAAATCACCAACTTTATATTTAAGCTCTTCCATATCGGCTCGCATTTTGTTTATGTTAAATATTTTGCCTTCTTTTGTTTTGATGACTTCTTTTAGCTCCTCTAATGGCATTATATCTTCTTCTAATACTACATCTATACTTGATACTCTATATTTCTTGCCCTCGTTAATGTAAAAGTCAAGCTCTGCTTCATATGTCGTAAAATCCGTTCTTAAAAATGGACTTGAAACTTCAGCATCCAAGTATCCCTTTTGCATGTATAAGTCTCTAATTCTAGCCGCATCTGCTTCTATTTCATTTATTTGTAATTTCCCGTTATTAAAACCCCACATCCAACCTATAAAGTCTTTTTCTTTGTTTGCAGTTACAGATTCAATTCTTGAAGTCCATATGCTTTCTCTACCATAGTAGTTTGCTTTTTTAATGATGATTTCTTCGCCTTTATTGATTTCAAATGTTACTTTTAGAACTTTTGGTGCTATTGTTTCTGTTTTTACTTCAACGATAGTGTCATAGAAACCTTGCTTTTCTAGTAGTTCTATTATTCTTTTTCTTGTGTTGGCAATTTTTATTTCATCATATACATCGCCTTTTTTTAACCCTAGCTCTTTATTTAGTGTGGCTTGTTCTTTGCCTGCACCATATCCGCTTATAATCAAACTTGCTATTATTGGTTTTTCTACAAAGTGATATGTTAAAACACCATTTTCTTCTGTTACCCATATATCTTGGAAATATCCTTGCTTATAGAAGTCTTGGATTGATTGATCTACTCTGTTTAAATCTAGTTGTTCGTTTAGTTTGATTTTTGCAATTTCATTTGCAATTAGTGGTGATATATAGTTCAAGTTTTCATATTTAACTTCTTTGATAATAGGTAAATCAGCGGCATTCAAATTCGCAGAAATAGCTATAGCAGCAGCAATAGACGACATAAATTTTGGAGTTAATTTCATTACAAACATTCCTCAAATTAAAATAAACAATAAACTAGATTATAGCTTTTTTGAAATTAAAGATAACAAAACTATAAAATAAAATATATAATTTTGCTAAATTTTAAATTCTACTTTTGGTTGGTGTGGAATGCAAGCAGGTATTATAGGACTTGGATTAATTGGTGGCTCTTTGGGTTTGGCTTTAAAAGATATAGGAATGTTTAAGGTTATTTACGGGCTAGATATCAATGAGATTCATATGCAACAAGCTTTATCTTTAGGGCTCGTTGATGAATGCGTTAGTTTTTGTGATATTAAAGAATGCGATGTTATATTTTTAGCAACTCCTGTTGGAGCTATTTTGGATATGCTACCTAAATTTATTGGGATTAAGCCACATGCTACAATTATAGATCTAGGTAGCACAAAAAGCTTAATTTCAGACAATATTCCACAAGAGATTCGTAAAAATTTCGTATGTGCTCATCCTATGAGTGGGACAGAGAACTTTGGTCCAAAAGCTGCATTTAAAGAATTGTTGCCACATCACATTGTTGTATTAACTGATTTGGATAAAAGCGGTGATTTGCAAGTTGCAATGGCTAAAGAAATATTTGTAGCATTAAAAATGAACATAATAAAAATGGATTCAAAATTACATGATAATCATGCAGCCTTTATTAGTCATCTCCCACATATTATAAGTTATGCACTAGCAAATGTGGTTCTAAGTCAAAAGAATCCTAAAGATATTCTAGCACTTGCTGGAGGCGGGTTTAAAAGTATGGTTAGAATCGCAAAAAGCTCTCCAAAAATGTGGTGTGATATATCAAAGCAAAATAAAGATTGGCTATTAGAATCTTTAGAGATTTTTGATAAAGAAATACAAGTTGCACTTGATATGCTAAAGGAAGAAGATTGGGAGAAACTAGAAAAATGGATGGCAAATGCTAATAGCCTTTATGAGATTTTTTAAGTTTGTGCTTTAATAATTAAAAAGATAAAATGCTTTTAATTTATATAAATATTTCAAGGAATCATTTTGTTACCTATTAAAAATCATTTAAGATTAGTTGGAAGTGTGCTAAGCATAGCGACAAACAAAACTCACATAATATGTATTGATAACTTTTATAATATTTCGACATTTTTTTTAGAAAATAAGGTAATTGACAAAACCTTGAATCTTTCAAAGACAGCAGAACCATTACATCACTTCTCAAAGGCAGTTGCAGTATCAAATAGGGATTCAAAGCTTGGTGTTGGCTTTGCAAAAACACCCAAAGCAATTATTCTATCAGCTACTCCTGAGATAGCTCCTATTGCTTCGCTAGATTGGCAAAAACTAGAGGTTTCAAAAGTAACCTTTTCAAAAGAGGACAACTTTGTCTCAACTGGAGGCGAAGATGGCAGGGTGTTGCTTTATTCTGCGGATAATTACAGCTTTTTAATTGGTCTTCCGCCTTTTCCTGATTATATTGCCTCTATAGTTTTTAGTGATGCTGATAGTTTGCTTTTTGCTTCTTGTTTTAATGGTAAGGCAGTGGTATTTGATGTGGAGAAAAATAGAACATTGCTTGATATAGAATGCGAATCAATAATCGAAGATGCTCTATTTTTCGATAATGATACTAAATTGTTCTGTGTAACAAAAAATGGATATACGATAGTTTATGACTTGTTAAGCAAAGAAAAAATAAGTGAATTTCAAATACAGGGAGCTTGGCTTACTATATGTCAGAAGTTGCCAAACCCAAACTTTGCAGTTGTAGGTGGTAAAAATAAATCAATGTATATTATGAATCTTTATGCAAATAAAATAATAGATTCAATTACTATGGAGAATCTTGGTCTTACAGCAATGTTTTTAGATTCATCTATTTTGTATGTAGGACATAGTGATGGTGCTATTGATATTATTGATTTAGATTCTTGCAAAGAAGAAATGTTGGAATGCTTAAGCAATGATGATTTAATAGGTGCAATTAAATTAATTAGAGAACAAAATATATTTTTACAAACTTTAGAAGAATATATAACTAAAATTGAAACTTTATGGAAGACAAAATTGCAAGAAGCCATAGATTTACTAGCAGTAGATAAGATAAATGAAGCACAAGAAGTTGTAGAACCTTTTATGAAAGATCCTAAAAAGAAAGAAGAATTTGATTATTATTGGCAACAAAAGGCATCAGTTGCTAGTTTTTTAGATGCCATAGAAGCAAATAATCTGCAAGAAGCTTACATACTGGTTGATAAATATCCTTACTTAAAAGAAACAATAGCTTTTAGTCAGATAGATTCTAAGTGGGATAAGTCCTTTGAAGCGGCTAAAAGATTATTAGCACAAAATGCACAAATAAATTTGCCAAAAGCCCAAGAGTTATTAAATCCTTTTGCTAATGTAAAATGTAAAAAAGAAGCGGTAATGATGTTGCTTAGAAATACAAGTAAGTTTTTACAGGCAGAAGAAGAGTATAAAGCTAAGCGTTTTGAAGAATATTTTAAACTTTGTGATAGATTCCCATTTTTACAAGAGACGCTAATATATAAAAGTGCACTTTTAATTGGAGATCAGATAATGCAAAGAATTAATGCATTAGAAAACCAAGGAGAATATCAAAAAGCTCATGATGTATGCAAATTATTAGCTTCAATGATTCCATTTAAAATTGTTGCCAACGATAAGTTAAAGAGTTTAAAATTAAAACTAGAGTTTATGCAAGCATATAGTGAAAATAAATTATCAGAACTATTTGCAATGGCTGAATCTAATTATGAATTGCGTTCTTTAAAGGAATGCAGGAAAATATATGATGATTTTAAAGCAAAGGAAAAGATGGCATTTTCTTTTGCGTCTAAGGGCAAGGGTAAAGAGGTTTTAGACACATTAAAGGAATATTTACATATTGAGTGTTGGAGAGATAAGATAGCTTCTATTTTGAAGCTTGCTTATTTGTCTGAATTTATGCTAAATGCACCGGGAAAGGCTGGAGCAATAGAGGGCGTAAGTTGGAAAGAGACATTTCAATATTACATAGAAAGATATAGCAAAGATGAAGAAATAAAGAAAATAGCCGAAGAAATGGGATTAATAGATGTGTTAAATAGTATCACGTTTGAAGGAAATAGAGAAGGTTATTTGAGTGCTATTGTTGCAGATTCTTTGCTATCTATTGATGATAAACCATTAGTGCAGCATGAAACATCAGAAGGTAAAAATGAAAAATAGATGTAAAACAAAAGTAATAAATGTAGGTGATGTAAAAGTTGGCGGAGATTCTCCTATTTCTGTGCAAAGCATGACATTTACTAAAACTGCAGATATAGAATCTACAAAAGCACAAATAGATGCGTTGCAATTAGCAGGTTGCGATATAGTTAGAGTAGCAGTTAGCGATAAAGAAGATGCAAATGCACTAAAAACTCTAAAACAAAGCATACAAATGCCACTTGTAGCAGATATACATTTTAGATACAAATTAGCATTAATTGCTGCACAAAGCGTTGATTGTATAAGGATTAATCCCGGAAATATAGGCTCTAAAGATAAAATAAAAGCAGTAGTAGATGCATGTAAAGAAAGAAATATACCAATTAGAATCGGGGTGAATGCTGGAAGCTTGGAGAAGCAGTTTGAAAACAAATATGGAGCGACTGCTAAGGGCATGGTTGAATCTGCACTTTATAATATTAAGCTTTTAGAGGATTTTGGATTTAGTGATATTAAAGTTTCGCTCAAAGCAAGTGATGTAGAAAGAACGATGGAAAGTTATAGAATGCTTCGTCCAATGGTTAGATATCCATTTCACTTGGGGGTTACTGAAGCAGGGGATTTAGAATCTTCAATGATTAAAAGCTCTATGGCTTTAGGCGGACTTTTAATGGAGGGTATAGGCGATACTTTAAGAGTGTCTATAACTGGTGAGTTAGAAAAGGAGGTTGAGGTTGCTAGATCGATTCTTAGATATAGTGGTAGGCAAAAGGAGGGCATTACTTATATTTCATGTCCAACTTGTGGTAGATTACAAGCAGATTTAGTTCCACTACTAAAAGAGATAAAAGAAAAAATGCCAAAAATAAAAACTCCAATGCAACTATCAGTAATGGGTTGTGCTGTAAATGCACTAGGAGAGGCAAAGCATGCAGATGTAGCAATTGCCTTTGGGAGTGGCGATGGGCTTATTATAAAAAAAGGCACAATAATAGGAAAGTATAAAGAGAGAGAGTTAATTGATGTATTTATAAAAGAAGTTCTAATTACAGAACAAGAAATGCTAGAAAAACAAGGGATATAGATTATATTTTTATATTTTCTATATCTATTCTAGTTCCTAAGAATATAATTTTTGCACTTTCATATATAATTTCATTTTCGTCTATTTGTGATATTATCCAATCTTTGTCTTTATTTTTCTTTATTGCTATTATTTGTATTTCTGATTCTAGTTCTTTTTTGGTAAGTATTGATTGCAATATTTCTCTTGCTGTTTTATTTGCGATCAGTTACTTGCATTTTGAAGGTTCTAAGCATATTTGAAATATCTATATATTCAAATTCTGGGTGTGCAATAAAGCTTCTCGTTCTGGGTATATTACTTTTGAGGCACCAAGCTTTGATAATATGCTACCATGAACTGTTGTTATTGCTTTGGCTATTATATTTTTTACACCTATTTTCTTTAGTGTCATCAGTGTTAATATGCTAGATTCTATATTTTCTCCAATGCTTACAATAACAAAATCTAAATTTGAAAAACCAGTCTCTTTTAGCGCATTTACATCAGTTGAATTTAGTATAAACACCATATCAGTTTTATCAGCCAGATCTTTAATTTAAGATTCGTTTTTATCGGCTATAATTACATGTTTGACTTGATCTATTAATCCATTTGCAATGTAGTATCCAAATTTACCAAGTCCAATTACTCCATAAGTATTCTTGTTCATTTTTTCCTATACTAAGATTTTTGCTTCATAGTCTATTTTGACATTTTTTTTGATTTGCAAATAAAGTTAATGCAAATGCTAATATACCGACTTTACCAGATAGCATTAGCAATATTATTATTGTTTTGCCAATAGTATCGAAGTTGGCAGATAAACTTAACACACCCCAATCTCCCATAGATAATCCAACTGTTCCAAATGCAGAACACACTTCAAATAAAATTGCCAAAAATCCTCTGCTACCACCATCTTCAAAAAGTGTAAGAATCATAACGCAAACACTAATATACACAGAGGATAGCACTATAATTGCAAATGATTTTGTAATTGTTTCTTGTTCTTTTTTTATTGAGAATCGTTACTTCATTTGAGTTTCTTAATACTTTGTAGGCACAAATTAGCAAGATAGCAAGAGTGGTTACCTTTATCCCACCAGCAGTCCCACCAGGAGCACCACCTATTGCCATAAAAATAGAGCCAAAACATAAACTTGAATCTTGAAACAGACTTAAATCAAGCGTATTAAACCCAGAAGTTCTATAATTTATAGATGTGAAGTATGAAGCTAGAATCTTTTGCCAAAGGCTTAAGTCCCCTATACTTTTTGGATTTTTGTATTCTAAAAGAAATACAGATAGAAATGTAATTACTATCAACACCCCAGTCATTATTAGTACCAACTTTGTATGTGTTGATAACTTCTTTCTTTGATGTGTTGCTTTATAATATATTTCTAATAGCACGAAATATCCAAGCCCACCTATTATTATTAGAGTGGTGATTATCAAACTTATAAACACATCATCTTTATTACCCCATAAGTCCTGTTTCAAATACTGAGAATCCGGCGTTATTAAAAGCTGAAATGCTATTAAATATGCCAAGCCAAATTGATTTTATAAAACCAAAATCAAGCAAGAATCTTAAAGATAGTAAAATAGCACCAATACCCTCTATTAACAAAACAATTAAGAATAATTTTTTAAAAAAGTTAATCGCTCCAAGAGTTGTAGGAAGAGATAAGTTGTCTTTTAGTCAAGCTCTATTTTTAATCGCAAAATTAAATAAATAAAGCTAGTTACACTCATATATCCAAAGCCACCAATTTGGATTATAAGTAAAATCACAAATTATCCTAAAACACTAAAATCACTCTCAGTATTCTTAAATATTAGTCCAGTAACACTAACTGCAGAAGATGAGGTAAAAAGAGCATCAATAAAGCTTAAATTACCTTTGTGCATTATAGGTAAAGTTAGCACAAATGCACCAATAATAGCGATGATTATATATCCTATAAGTAGGATTCTAGCACTTGTTCTATTCATATTAAACTCTAATTTGTCCGTTTCCTATTATTTTGTATTTATAGCTTGTTAGAGATTCTATTCCCATTGGACCTCTTGCATGTATTTTTGAAGTTGATATTCCAACTTCAGCTCCAAACCCAAACTCACCCCCATCGCTAAATCTAGTAGAAGCATTGACATACACGCATGCACTATCTATGGTATCTAAGAATTCTTGTGCAATATTGTTGTCTTCGCATAATATAGATTCGCTATGACCACTGCTAAATTCGTTTATATGTTCTATTGCCCCATTTAAGCCATCTACTATTTTTAGATTCAAAATATTGTCATTATATTCTATATGATAGCTACAAGCTTGAATCTCATCGCATTGTATATTGTGTGCCTTTAACACTTTTACACACTCACTACTACCTTTTAGAATCGTGTTTTTTTCTATTAGTTTTAATGCTACTTTTGGCAGGAATTCATCAGCTATACTCTTATCAATTAAGAGGCATTCACAGGAGTTACATACGCTTGGGCGAGATGTTTTGGCGTTTATTATTATGCCGATTGCTTTATTTTGATTGCAACTGCTATGTGCAAATATATGGCACACTCCCTTGTCTTGTTTTATCACAGGGATTAGAGAGTTTTCTAAGACAAAGTTTATTAGTCCTTCACCGCCTCTTGGAATTATTAAATCTATGTAATTTTTTGCTCTTAGCATTCGCTTTAAGTCATCTCTATTTTGCATTGCTTGTAGCATTGTTATGCTGTTTTTTGGGATTTTGTATTTGTCCATATTTGTAAAGAAACATGATGTAATTGCTTCATTTGAATTTTGTGCTTCTTTGCCACCTTTTAATATGCATACATTGCCACTTTTTATGCACAAAGCTGCTGTATCACTTGTTACATTTGGTCTAGATTCATAAATTATCCCAATTACTCCTATTGGTGTTGATACTTTTTGTATATCTAGTTTTGCGTGATTTTGGAATCTATATATCTCTTTGCCTATTGGATTTTCTAGTAGGGCGATTTTATGTATAGATTCTTGTATTGATTTTAGTTTTTTGTCATTTAGCTCAAGTCTTTCAAGCATAGCACTGCTTAAGCCCATACTTTCTGCAATCTTCATATCTCTGCTGTTTGCTTTTATTATATTAGTAGCATTGTGGATAATTGATTCTGCAGTGCCTTGCAGGAATGAGATGATATTTTCATGCTTTATTTTAGCTAGTTTTGTTTTTGCATTTTTTGCATTTTTGAATATTTCGTCGATATTTTGCATTTTCCTAACTTTCTTTAAAGATTCTGCGAGATAGCTTTTTTGCCTTGCTTTCTTCTTTATGTTTTAGTGTGTTAAAAATTGTGTTTGTATAATCTTCTAGGAATTTTTGGCTACTTATTGTTTTATCCCCATCTTTTGATGATAGCTTTTTGTATTCACCATTTTCTTGCAGTTCATGTGCTCTAATTGTATCTTCTATTTGTATTTTTAGGATTCCAAATAATTTATCGCTCAAAGCTTGTTCAAATATCGGTGTCATAAGCTCTACTCTTCTTTCTAAATTTCTAGGCATTAAATCTGCACTAGCAAAGTATATTTGCGTTTGAGAATGTTTAAAGTAGAAGATTCTTGCATGTTCTAGGTATTTTCCAACGATTGAAATTACTCTTATATTTTCGCTGACATTTTTTATCCCAGGACGCAAACAGCATACACCTCTTACTATTAAGTCTATTTTTACTCCAGCATTTGAGGCTTTATATAGTGCAAGTATCACATCGGTATCTACAATTGCATTTACCTTTAGGATAATTCTCCCATCGCTACCTTTCTTTGCTTCACCATCTATTAGTTCTAGTATCTTTGGCTTTATTTGTAGTGGTGCTGCAAAAAGTGTTGATAGCTTTGATTTGTGTGAGAATCCAGATAGAGTATGGAAGAACTTTGTTGCATCTTGTGTGAATTCTCTCTTAGAAGTCATATAGCTTATATCAGTGTAGATTCTAGCTGTGCTTGGGTTGTAGTTACCTGTGCTAAGATGGACATATTCTTTTAGTTCTCTTCCTATACTTTTTATTACAAGGGCTATTTTTGCATGCACTTTCAAGCCCGGAACGCCATATATTACATGTGCTCCTGCGTCTTCTAGTGCTTTTGCCCAATGTAGATTATTTTCTTCATCAAATCGTGCTTTTAGTTCCACTAATGCAGTTACTTGTTTGCCATTTTCTGCTGCTTCTATTAATGCTTTTACGATTGGGGAATTTTTGCCAACCCTATAAAGCGTCATTCGTATGGAGAATACTTCTGGGTCTTTTGCAGCACTTTGTATAAAATGCACAACAGGATCAAAACTCTCATATGGCTGATAAAATAGCACATCTTGTGTATCTAAAATAGTAAAAATATCTGCTTCTAAATCTAGTGGAGGAAGAATCTTTGGTGTATAGTTTGAGAATGTCAAATGTGCAAAATTCTTATTTCCTACAATTTCCCACAATACATTTGAATTCATTGGCATTTTGCACTCATATATGTCTTCTTGTTCGATTTTTATGTAGTTTGTTATGAAACTTTTTAATTCCAAATCCTCGCTTTGCTCAATTTGCAGTCTTATTATTTCGCCTTTTCTCCTTGATTTTAGCCCTTCAGTCATTAATGCTAAAAAGTCATCAGCCTCTTCTTCTTCTATCTCCATATCCGCATTTCTAGTAACTCTAAAAGCAGTCAAACTAAGTGCTCTAAATCCTGGAAAAAGCTCATGAATAAACTCTGCTACAACACTATCTGTGCGAAAATACATATCATCTAGCTTTATAAAGCCCGGTAGCATTCTTGATATTCTTGCCATGCCAAATTTTATTTCATTTTCATTTTCTATGTTTTGTAGTTTTAATGCTAATACATAACTTAGATTGTTTAGATGAGGGAATGGGTGGGTTGCATCAACTGCAATGGGGACTATAATCGGATATAAATGGTTTAAAAAATAATCTTGCAATTCTTCCTTTTGCTTTTTATCGGCTTCTTTATAATCTTTTATTAAAAGCCCTTCTTTACTTAGTGATTCTTTTATTTCATAGTAGCAAGATTCTAGTAGTTTTTGTTCTTTGTTTATATAGTTTCTTATTTCATCTAGTTGTTCTTTTGGAGTTAAGCCATCTGCACTGCTTTCTGCGATTCCTGCTGTATATAGTCTCTTTAGCCCTGCAACTCTAACCATGTAAAATTCATCTAAATTAGTCCCATAAATTGCAATAAATTTTAGTCTCTCAAGCAATGGATTATTTTTGTTTTGTGCTTCGCTTAATACTCTTGTGTTGAATCTTAACCATGATAGTTCTCTATTTATGAAATTACTTGTTTGATTTAATGATTTTGCCGTTGCCATATCCACCCCTAAAATTAAAACTAAAATTTAAGATTATATAAATAATCTCTTAAATGAAGCTTCTATGGTTTAAGTTGTATTAGTGTATGATTTCCAAAAATCATTATGGAGTTTTCAATGAAACTTGACTATAAGGATTCAGGTGTCAATATACAAGAAGGTAACGAGCTTGTAGAGAATTTAAAAGAAGTAGTAAAAAAGACATTTAATAATCAAGTAATAGGTGGAATTGGTTCATTTAGCGGTGCTTACGCCATGCCTAGTGGATATAAAGAACCTGTGATGTTAGCTGCTACAGATGGAGTTGGCACAAAGCTAAAGTTAGCAATACAAGCAAACAAGCTCAATACAATAGGAATCGACTTGGTTGCTATGTGCGTGAATGACCTTATTTGTAATTTTGCAGAACCATTATTCTTTTTAGATTATTATGCAACTGGGAAGCTTGATAAAAACAGGGCATTAGAAGTGATAAAAGGTATAGCATCTGGTTGCATGGAAGCAGAATGTGCTCTAATAGGTGGTGAGAGTGCAGAGATGCCTGGAATTTATAGTGATAATGATTTTGATTTGGCTGGGTTTGCTGTTGGTGTAGCTGAAAGAGAGATTGTAGAGAGAGAGAATAATCTAAAAAGCGGAGATGTAGTAATCGCTCTAAGTAGTAGTGGAATCCACTCAAATGGGTATTCTCTAGTTAGAAAAATAATAGAGACAAATAATATTGATATATATTCTAAATTTGGAGATTCCACGCTAATAGATTCAATGCTTACTCCTACAAAAATTTATGTAAAAACATTTAAAAAAATCTCCAAAAACATAAAGGCTCTAGCACATATTACAGGTGGTGGATTGATTGAGAATATCCCTAGAATCTTGCCTAAGAATCTTGATTGCTATATTTTTGAAAAAGATATACAAAAGTTGCCTATTTTTGAATTTTTAGAACAATATATTAAAGATAATGATAAATATAGAACATTTAATATGGGCGTTGGAATGGTGCTTGTATGCAGTAAAGAAAATGTAGATTCAGTCTTAAAAGATAGTGGTGGTTATATTTTAGGCGAGATAAAAGAGGGAAGCAGTCGTGTTGCGTTTGTTTAATATATAAGATTATGGTAGAATGCAAAGCTAAATGAAACTAAAAATTGAGTGGGGCAATGATAAGAGGTATCATAAATTTTTTTAAGGTTTATCCTTTACCAATTTTCGTTCTTCTTTTAACATTTGCTATTTATTATTCTATTTTTGAAGTTGTTAGAAATAGTGATAATAATGGAAGCAGAGCTGTTACCGAAGAGGAATCTATGATGTCTCAAAACTCTGATGCAAATGCTACAAAAATAACGACAATAACACCTGATCACATACCACAATTAATACCTCAATTGCCAGAGGATGATGTGCAACTTGCACAAAAGAATAATGATTATCTAAGCTCTAAAGTAAAATCGCTAAATATTAGAGAACTACCAAATGCTAATTCAAATATAGTTGGAAAACTAACGCCTAGTATAAGAGTTGTGATACTAGAGGATTTAGGAGAATGGGTAAAAGTAGGAATGGATAATGGAAATGTTGGGTTTGTTGTTAAAGCTTATACAAAGCTTATGGAATCTCCATTGCTAGAAACTCAAACAAAGCCTAAAGTAAAAATATCACTTGACAATAAAGAATTATATACATCTTCTGTGCCTAGATTAAATATTAGAGAACTACCAAATGCTAATTCAAATATAGTTGGAAAACTAACGCCTGATATAAAAGTTGTGATATTAGAGGATTTAGGAGAGTGGGTAAAAATAGGCAGTGATGTTGAGCTTGGGTTTGTGTTAAAAAGATTCTTGAAGTTGGCTAATTTTAATGAAGAACTTTTAGAGCAAGAAGACTTATTTACTTCAATGGTGCCTAGATTAAATGTTAGAGAAAATCCAAGCGTAGAATCTGTAATACTAGATAAATTAACACCTGAAGATAGGGTGCAAATAATACAAGAAGAAGGCGAGTGGGCGAAGATTTCTGGCACTAAAAATGGCTGGGTTGTTAAGCGTTCTTTAAAGAGATTGTAATGCAATTTGCAGTTGTTGGAAATCCTATATCGCATTCTTGCTCTCCATTATTACATAATAGTGCCTTTATTGATTTAGGAATTAGAGGTGCTTATGGTAGGTATTTATTAGATGAATCTAAGAATTTTTCTGCTTTGAAGGAGCTAGGATTAAATGGTGCAAATATAACAATCCCATTTAAAGAAGTCGCCTTTAATAATTGTGATTTTGTGCATGGAATCGCACAAAAAATTGGCGTTGTAAATACAATTATCTTTAAAAATTCTAAGCTTCATGGCTATAACACAGATGCAGATGGGTTTTTTATGAGTTTAGACAATGAAGTAAAGAGTGCATTAATAATAGGTGCAGGTGGCTCTTCAAAAGCACTAGCACATATATTAAAAGATAATAATATTAAAATAACCATTATTAATCGTTCAAAGGATAGATTGGAGAGTTTTATAAAAAGTGGTTTTGAATCTTATGCGTTTGAAGATTATATTCACACTCCACATGATGCAATAATAAATACAACTCCTTCAAGTTTAAATAAGATTCTACCTATGGATAAAAGTAGTTTGCAAAAGATTTTTGAATCTGCAAAGATAGCTTATGATTTGCTGTATGGAATAGAATCTCCATTTTTAAGACTGGCACACACTATGAGGCTAAAGACTAAAGATGGCAAAGAAATGCTTGTAAATCAGGCTATCTTGGCATTTGAAATTTTTATGGATAGATTTTGTGTGAAATATGACAAGAAAGCCCTAAGAGATAGTATGTATAAGGCTTCATTATTGTTTTGAGTTTATTATTGTTAGCATATCTTTTATGGCTTGCTCTAATCCTGTAAATATTGCACGAGAAATTATGCTATGACCTATATTTAGCTCTGTTATTTCTTCTATATTCAGTATTGGCTCTATGTTGTTGTAGTTTAGCCCATGACCTGCTGCTACTTCTAGTTTTAATTCCTTAGCTATTTTTGCTGCTTCTTGTATATCTATTAGACTATTATTTAGCCCTTCTTGTAGTTCTAGTCTTAATTTTGATAGCTCATTTATTGTATTGTGTGTGCGTGGTAGATTAGAAAATAGCATTAAATGCAAGTTAGCATAAAGCCCAGTATGAATCTCTACCATATCAGCACCAAGTTTGGCACATTGCTCAACGCAATTACAATCTATAAAAAGCGATACTTCAGTGCCCACTTTGTGAAAATCATCGATTATTTTTTGTATTGTCGAGCTATTATTTTTTATATTTAATCCACCCTCTGTTGTTAGTTCTTTTCTTTTTTCTGGGACTAGAGTTATTCTGTGTGGTGCAATTTTTAGTAGGTATTTAATTATGTTTTCATTAATTGAAGTCTCTACATTTAGCGGAAGGAATGAAGAGTTTGCAATTTTTAAGACATCATCATCATGTATATGTCTTCTATCTTCTCTTAAGTGGATTGTGATTTGATATGCACCGGCTCTTTTTGCTATAAATACTGCTTCAAGTGGGTCTGGTTCATTTATCCCCCTTGCTTCTCTTAGTGTTGCTATGTGGTCTATATTTACTCCAAGTTTCATTGTGTCCTCCTATTGGAATTATGTGCATATTTTGTTAGGATTGTAGCTAAGATTCTATAAAAAAGGTTTTATTGTGGTTATGGTGTTTGATTGTGAGACGATCCCTGATGTCTTGCTTATTAAGTCGTGTTTGAAAGAAGAGTTTAAGAGTAGGAATATTGAATTTACAAGCGATTATGAAATAAGCAAAAATGCAATGCAGATTCAAAAAGAAATTAGTGGAAGCGAGTTTTTGCCATTGCCATATCATAAGATAGTTTCGATTTCTGCTGTATTTTGCGATGATTATGGTAATTTTAAAAAAGTAGGAAGCTTTAGTGCTATTGATGAAAATAGAGAAGAATCTTTAATTAAGGCATTTTTTGATTATCTAAATAATCATCAGCCAAAGTTAGTAAGTTTTAATGGTAGAAATTTTGATATTCCTGTATTGCTACTTAGAGCTATGAAATATAAAATACAAGCTGAATCTTATTTTGAGATAGAAAATCAAAAATATAATAAAAATAAATGGGACAATTATAGACAGAGATATAGCGAGAGATTTCATACAGATTTGTTTGATGTTTTGAGTAATTATTCTTTTGCTAGGGGTTTGAAGCTCGATGTGGTAGCAAACTTACTTGATTTTCCCGGCAAATATGATGTAAGTGGTGATATGGTGTTGGATTTGTATTATGATGACAATTTAGACAAAATTGACGAATATTGTCAAAGCGATGTTTTGAATACTTATGGTGTGTATTTAAATTATGAGCTATTGCAGGGGAATTTATCTTTAGATGATTATAGAGAGATATTAGATTCTTGGCGAAAGTTATTACCAAAAGATAAAGCATATTATAGAATCTTTTTTGATAAAATTTCTGCACAGCTTAATTAAGGGAAATATATGCTTTCAAGAGAAATAGTTCAATTTAGCGAAATGAGACATGAGATTCGTGCTTATTTGTGTTTTTTGCTACAAAAAAATATAGCAAATAATCTTCCACATATAGAACTAAATAAAATAATAGAAGGACTTCATAAGGTAAGCTCTGAAGTGAAAATTTTTGAGCTTTTGTATGTGCTAGATTCTAGTGGGAATCTTGTTTTTGATGCTATTTCGCCTGATAGTAGCATAGACTATAAAAAGGGGCAAAACCATAATGACAGATCATATTTTCATCGCTCCATAAAAGAGAAGCAGTCAATTCTAACAGATCCGTATCCATCAAGTGCTAGTGGAAACTTGGTAGTAACAATATCGTATCCACTATATAACAACAAAGGTGAATTAGTATATGTTGTATGTATGGATATTCCGCTTGATAAGACTGCTTTGCTTGTTAAGCCGATGCCACTTTTTGGCTTTTTTGTTGGGTTTAGAAAATTTATCTATTTTGTAGTATCAGTTGCGTTGTTTTTTGTTAGTTTGCTATTGTTAGTTCGAGGTAGTTTTAGTATATTGGATTCTGTTGATAATTTTATGTTTTTTGATATACAAGATGTTTTTGAGGCGACTATTTTAATCACGCTATCATTGGCTATTTTTGATTTGGTTAGAGCTATATTTGAAGAGGAAGTCTTAGGTAGGCAAAAGTCTCAAGATTCCAAAATGGTTCATAAGACAATGATAAGATTCTTGGGTTCTATTGTTATTGCTTTGGCTATTGAGGCTTTGATGTTGGTGTTTAAATTTACTATTATTGAGCCTGAAAAGTTAATCTATGCTGTATATTTAATAGGCGGAGTAACATTGCTTTTAGTTGGACTTTCATTATATATGAGGTTTGCTACAAATTTAAAGAGAGATGATTGATGTTTGGTATTGTAAATTATAATGTTGGAAATTTAGCAAGTGTGCAAAATGCATTAAAAAAAGCCGGAGTAGATGCAATAATCGAATCTAATCCAAGTAAGTTAAAAGAATACGATAAGCTTCTTCTTCCTGGGGTTGGTGCATTTGGAGATGCAATGGAGCATTTAAGAGATTCTGGTATGTTTGAATCTATACTAGAATATACAAAGAGTGGAAAGTATTTGCTTGGTATTTGTCTTGGAATGCAAATTTTGTTTGAAAAGAGTTGTGAGTTTGGTGAGAATCTTGGGCTTGGACTGATAGAAGGAGAAATAACGCAAATACCAAAAAGCAGTAACGAGATAAAAATACCTCATGCAGGTTGGAATCTAGTGAGTAAAGTTAGGGATAGTGCCTTGCTAGATGGGCTTAATGATAGGGAGTATTTATATTTTACACATAGCTATTGTGTTAGAGATTTAAAGCATGCACTTTGTGTTACAGAATATGGCGTGAAATTTTCTAGCATTGTAAATAAAGATAATATATTTGGGATTCAGCCACACCCTGAAAAATCACATGATGTAGGCATTAAAATCCTGCAAAATTTTATTAAGTTGAGATAGATATGCAAATAATTCCAGCAATAGATTTAAAAGATAAAAACGCAGTAAGGCTAAGTCAAGGCAAAATGGATAGTGTAAAAATATATAGCACAAATCCGGTTGAGTTAGCATTGTCGTTTATGGACATGGGTGCTAGTTATTTGCATATTGTGGATTTAGATGGTGCAATACATGGAAGCCCAAAGAATCTAGAAGTAATAGCACAAATAGCAAAAGACACAAGGCTAAAGATTCAAGTAGGTGGTGGGATTCGTAATGAAGAGACTATTTGTAAATACTTAGAACTTGGGGTGCATAGGGTTATTTTAGGGTCTATTGCATTAAGTAATCCGCAGTTTGCAAAGGAAATGGCTGATAAATATAAAATAATAATAGGTATAGATGCTAAAGATGGTTATGTAGCTACACAAGGGTGGGACAAACAAGAAGATATCTTGGCAGTTAGTTTTGCTAAAGAATTTAAAGATAGCAATATAGAAGCAATAATATGTACTGATATTGCAAGAGATGGTATGTTAAATGGTGTCAATGTAGAATTCACAAAAGAAATAGCGAAAAATAGTGGAAAATTTACCATTGCCAGTGGTGGTTTGTCATCTCAAAGTGATGTTGATGAGTTATATAAATCACATGTAGATGGTGTAATTGTGGGTAAAGCATTTTATGAGAATAAATTAGATTTAAAAATGCTATTTTGTAAATATTTAGATTAGTAATTTGTGTGTTTATCATAAAAATTTGTAATTTTATTGTAAGACATGGATATTTATGATATCATGTCAAACTTTATTATCTTAAAAATTATTAAGTTTATTTTATAAGGAGCCTACCTTGAAAATGGTTGTTGTTGATGATAGTTCAACTATGAGAAGGATTATAAAAAATACATTGGCTAGACTTGGTTATGAAGATATTCTAGAGGGAGAGAATGGCGTTGAAGGTTGGGAGAAGATGGATTCAAATCCTGATGTTAAAGTTCTCATCACTGACTGGAATATGCCAGAAATGAATGGCTTGGACTTGGTAAAAAAAGTTAGAGCTGATGATAGATTCAAAGATATACCAATAATTATGGTTACAACAGAAGGTGGAAAGACAGAAGTTATAACAGCTCTTAAGGCAGGTGTTAATAACTATATCGTTAAACCATTTACTCCTCAAGTCCTAAAAGAAAAGTTGGAAGTTGTTCTTGGCGTTAATGACTAATTATGGATTCTCTTTATAATTGCCTAGCTATAGAAGCAGATAAGTTTTTATGGCTCTTTATAGATAAAGCCATGGAATTGACTGGAGAGGCAATAGAAGAGGTTGAGGGTGGCTTTATTGTACGAACCACACAAGATGTCGAAAAAATAGAGCAGAATCTAAGGGAATTTCTACAATATCTACAACAAACTTTTGGCGAAACAATTACCCTAAAGACCAAGATAACACAAGAAGAAAATAAAGATTGGATTTGCAACTATAAAAATTCGGTTCAACCGGTGCTATGTGGTAGGTTCTATATAAGACCATCATGGCATGATAGCTTAAACAATGATGAGATTATAGATATAATAGTTGATCCAGCTTTAGCATTTGGTAGTGGTCATCATGGTAGCACCTATGGTTGCTTGATTGCGTTAAGTAGTATTGATTTAGTAGGCAAGAATCTTGTTGATGTTGGTTGTGGTAGCGGTATTTTATCTATTGCAGCTAAGAAAGCAGGTGCTAATGTTTGGAGTTGCGATACTGATAGTATAGCAGTAGAATCTACTAAGGATAATGCTTCTAAGAATAACCTACAAATAGATAATGTATGGGAAGGCACTTTAACAACTATGAGTTGCAATAATGTTAAGTTTGATGTCATTGTTGCAAACATATTAGCAGATATAATAGTAACAATACCATTTGAAAAGTATATAAAAAAGGGTGGCATATTGATACTATCTGGGATACTGGAACAATATATACAAAAGGTTTTAGATAGATTTGATAATTTTAAAAAACTCTCTTGTGAAATTAATGATGAATGGGCTACAATAATACTACAACTTAATTAAGGAATTTAAATGCAAAAACAGAATAACGAGAACAATGACAAAAAACAAAATAATTTTTTTAATCAGAATCCACTTTTAGTATTTGCCATTTTTGCAATCATCGCTATTGTTGTGTTTAAGTTTATTTCTCCAGTCGGAGATGCTTCAAATAGACTTAGTGGGGCAAGTTCTACAAAAAATATCAATTATTATGAATTAAAAAAATTAATAGAAAATAAAGAAGTGGATTTTGTAGCTATTGGTCAAAGTGTGTTGAAGGCTACTTCAAATACAAATGGCACAAAGACTATATATGTTACACAAAGAGTGAATCCAGATAATACGCTAATACCGCTACTAGATGAAAAGGGAGTGGAATATACAGGTTATAGCGAGAGTAATTGGCTTAGTGATATGCTATTTGGCTGGGTGTTGCCTATATTTATTTTCTTTGCGATTTGGATGTTTTTGGCATCAAGAATGCAAAAGAATATGGGAAATGGAATTTTGGGCATTGGTAGTTCAAAAAAGTTAGTAAATGCTGAAAAGCCTAATGTAAAGTTTGATGACATGGCTGGTAATGTTGAGGCTAAAGATGAGGTTGTGGAAATTGTAGATTTTTTAAAGAATCCAGATAGATATGCTGCACTTGGCGCTAAGATTCCAAAGGGTGTTTTATTAGTTGGTCCTCCGGGAACTGGTAAGACATTGCTAGCAAAGGCTGTTGCAGGTGAGGCAAATGTTCCATTCTTTTCTGTTAGTGGAAGTAGTTTTATTGAGATGTTTGTAGGTGTTGGTGCAAGTAGAGTTAGAGATTTGTTTGAAAATGCAAAAAAAGAAGCACCTAGCATAATTTTTATAGATGAGATTGATGCAATCGGTAAGAGTAGAGCTGCAGGTGGAATGATTAGTGGGAATGATGAAAGAGAACAAACTTTAAATCAGCTTTTAGCAGAAATGGATGGGTTTAATTCTGATTTATCTCCTGTTATTGTTCTTGCTGCTACAAATAGACCAGAAGTGCTTGATCCAGCGTTGCTTAGACCTGGTAGATTTGATAGACAAGTGTTGGTTGATAAGCCAGACTTTGAAGGAAGAATCGAAATATTAAAGGTTCATATAAAAAATATTAAGTTAGCAAAAAATGTTGATTTGTTTGAAGTATCAAAATTAACTGCTGGACTTGCTGGTGCTGATTTAGCTAATATAGTTAATGAAGCTGCACTACTTGCAGGTAGAAATGCTAAAAAAGAGGTCGAACAGAGTGATTTCTTAGAGGCAGTTGAGAGGGGTATTGCAGGTTTAGAAAAAAAATCAAGGAGAATCTCACCAAAAGAAAAGAAAATAGTTGCATACCATGAGAGTGGTCATGCGTTAATTGCCGAGATTACAAAAGGTGCAAAAAAAGTAACCAAAGTATCAATAATCCCTAGAGGTTTAGCTGCACTTGGGTATACGCTAAATACCCCTGAAGAAAATAAATATTTAATGCAAAAGCATGAGCTTTTAGCTGAAGTTGATGTGTTGCTTGGAGGCAGGGCTGCAGAGGCTGTGTTTTTAGGAGAGATTTCAACTGGTGCTAGTAATGATTTAGAGAGAGCAACTGATATAATTAAAGCTATGGTTAGTTATTATGGAATGACTGATGTTGCTGGGCTTATGGTGCTAGAAAAACAAAGAAATGTGTTTTTAAATGGTGGTTTAGGTAGCTCTAGAGAGTATAGCGAAGAGATGGCTCAAAAGATGGATTCTTATATAAGAGATATTCTAAATGAGAGATTTGAAGCGGTTAAATCATCTCTTGAGACATATAGGGAAGCTATTGAGGATATAGTTAAGGAATTATTTGAAAAAGAAAATATAGATGGCGATAAGGTAAGAGAGATAATCGCAAACTATGAAGAGAAAAATAATTTACCTACAAAGCTAGTTAAAAGTGAAAAACAAGAAGAAGCATAAGGAATAAGAATGGATACTAGATTGCAAATGGTGACACAAGATGGTTTTAAGTTTATAATAGTTAGCTTAATTGCCTATGTGCTTTTTAGTTTGCTATCACTTAATAGTCTAGCTATTATCAGTATTATTGTTGCTTGTGTTGGAGTTTATTTTTATAGGAATCCAGAGCGGGTATGCAATGATGATTCTAAGGACAATATAGTATCCCCAGTTGATGGAAAAATAAAAGACATAATACAAGAAGAAAATAAAATTACTTTAGTTGTATCAAAGCCAATTTGCTTTTGTGGGTTAATTAGAATGCCTTTTAGAGGGTATGTAAAAAAAGCAAAAAAGATTCATGGACTTTGTAATGCTGATAGTATTACTGGAGAGAGAATATATATTGACTTTAAACATGAAAATGATACAGATTTTATGAAATTAATAATATATCCTAGGATATTTTCTCAAGTTAATTTTTATGGTGATGATTCTATTTGTAGAATAGCAAATAGAGTTGGATTTTTGCTTGATGGTAAAGTTTTTATAACAATTTCCAATATAAACTTAAAAGTATCAGTTGGAGATATGTTATATGCAGGTATTAGCTCTATTGGAAGTTTAAACAATGAAAATTAATCCACTCTATATACTGCCAAATTTATTTACTGGAGCTAGTATATATCTTGGAATCCTTAGCGTATCTTATGCGTTTTTGGGTAGATTCGAACTTGCTTGTTGGCTTGTATTGATTAGTCTAATTTTTGATGGATTAGATGGAAGAGTTGCAAGGCTTACTGGCACTACGAGTAAGTTTGGTGTAGAGTTTGATTCATTGGCTGATATTATTGCATTTGGTGTTGCACCGGCTATGATTTTGTTTTTTTATATTGGTTTTTCTTATGGTAAGTTAGGAATCGCAATTTCTGGTTTATATGTTGTATTTGGTGCTATTAGACTTGCAAGATTTAATGTTAGCACAGGAAATAGTGAGCCAAATGTTTTTATAGGGTTGCCAATACCTGCTGCTGCTGTGTTTATAGTTAGTTGGTTAATGTGTGAGATGGTATTTGCAAAATTATATCCGGAGTATTCCAAAGAATTCTTATTTATTCTTATGATATGTGTGCTTTTAATAGGATTGCTTATGGTTAGCAATATAAGGTATCCAAGTTTTAAAAAGATTAACTTTTACAACATTAGCTTTGGTAAAATCATAGTGTTTTTGATGATGTTTTTAGCGGTGTTGTTTATTTATCCGATTTATACTGTTGTTTCTTTAATTACTGCTTATGTATTTTTTGGACCTTTAAGGGCAGGTTATTATATTTTCTTTAAAAAAACAATTAAGTAATATTTTTTTGTTTTTGTTTTGTTAATTTTTCCATAATATACTTTATATTATTGTTTTTAAAGGGTGTAATATGGAATTTAAATTTAAACAAGCAAATAGTATTGATTATAAAAGTGTAACTCCAGAGTATCTGTTTAATGAAAGAAGAAGATTTTTG
The DNA here is from genome assembly GCF_027859275.1 of Helicobacter sp. WB40. Classification (NCBI taxonomy): domain Bacteria; kingdom Pseudomonadati; phylum Campylobacterota; class Epsilonproteobacteria; order Campylobacterales; family Helicobacteraceae; genus Helicobacter; species Helicobacter sp. WB40. Next base: position 59,608 of record NZ_JAQHXS010000009.1, read on the forward strand.
AAACTTGGTGTTGGCGGAATAGTGGGAGTATTGAGTGTAGATTCTTTGCTTGCCGATATTGCTAGAGAACTTAAATATAAAAGTATGTCAAAAGATGAGATGTTAAAGCTTAATGGTGAGGTTTTACATTTAACAAGCGAAGAGCTAGCAACTAGCTATAATAATTTCTATGAATTTGGATACTCAAAATCAGATCCTAAAAAGAAAGGCGGTTCTTTAAAGGTTAGTCCTTGGGAGATAAGCATTGAGGGCGAAATTAAAAACCCAATGAAAATAGAGCTTGAAAACTTAATATCAAAAGTAAATTTGGTAGAGAGGGTTTATAGATTCCGATGCGTTGAGGCTTGGAGCATGGTTGTGCCATGGATTGGCTTTGAGTTAAGAGAGCTTATTAAGATGGTAGAGCCAACAAAAAAGGCAAAATATATACAATTTACAACTTTATATGATCCAGAGCAATTTCCTATGCAAGGTGGATTCTTTGGTTTAAACATTGGTAGAAATGCTAGTTTTTTAGATTTCCCATATAAAGAGTGCTTGAGACTTGATGAAGCGATGCACCCATTAACACTACTGGCAGTTGGCATGTATAAAAAGAGGTTGTTGCCGCAAAATGGTGCTCCTATAAGATTGGTTGTGCCTTGGAAGTATGGCTATAAAATGATCAAATCAATAAATAAAATTGAATTTTTAGAAGAGCAACCAATTTCTACATGGGAGGCGGAGAATCCAAAGGAATATGGATTTTATGGCAATGTAGATCCGGAGGTGTCTCACCCACGATGGTCGCAAAGCAGTGAGAGAGTAATAGGACAAAGAGGTAGAATTCCTACGCTATATCTAAATGGATATGCAAAAGATGTCGAGCATTTATATGCTGGGCTTGATAGAACAAAGCTATACTAGGAATTTATTTGAAAAGAGTAATAGAATATATAGCATTAATTGCAATTTTATATGTTTCATGGGAATTGGTCTTAGCAGTTGAATCTTATAAAATAGGCGATTTTTCAGATCCTGTAGCTAGTTTATACTTTTATAGTGGTTGGATTAGCGTTTTATGTTTGTCATTATCTTTTGTAATTTGTAATAAGCTTAAGAGATTTTGTGGATTGCTTGGATTTATCTTTGCTATCATTCACATTGGAATCTTTTTAATAATTGATTTTAACTTTGATTTTGATTTAATATTTCAAGATTTAAAAAGTAAATATTACTTATATTTTGGCATTGCAAGTTTTTTATTTTTTGCATGTTGTGCATCGTTGTTTGGTGTTTTTAGGTTTGTTTATTATTGTATTTATGGAGCATTATTTTTTGCTATTTTGCATATATTTTTTATACAGAAATTAATAACGATAAACTATGCAATTTCACTTTGTGTATTGACTTGTCTTGGAGTATTTAAGCTCTATAAGAGCGTTAAATAATTTATTTTATTCTTAATTATGTTTTGATAGAATCTTTGGTTTATTTTTGAATTAAGGTGATGATAATGGGAGATATTTTATTGGTGTTACAATTTATTTTAGCAATTGTAATTACGCTTGTAGTGTTATTGCAAAAGAGTGCCAATATGGGATTTAGTAGCTATAGTGGTAGCAATGATGGAATGTTTGGTGCTAGAGGTCCGGCTGGTTTTTTGGCTAAACTAACATTTTTTATGGGATTTTTATTTGTTATGAATACTATAGCTTTAGGATACATATATATGCAAGATTCTAAAAAATCAATCACAGATAATATTCAAATTCCAGTTAGTGTTCCACAAAATATAGATAATAATTCTAGTGCAGTAAGTGTCCCACAATCTCCTAAAATACCGGATACTAAAGAAGATACTAATACAACAAAATAAGGGAATATTATGGAATTACAAGATATTTATAATCACACTAAAGAAGCAATGGATAAGAGTATAGAGGCTATGAAGCGTGATTTTGGGACATTGCGTAGTGGTAAAGTATCAGTTTCTATACTTGATCATATTTTGGTTAGCTATTATGATACTCCAACACCACTAAATCAAGTATCGTCTGTTATAGCACAAGATGCAAGCACTATTGTTATTACCCCATGGGAAAAAACTTTGCTAAAAGATATAGAAAGAGCAATACAAGAAGCAAATATTGGAGTAAATCCAAACAACGATGGAGAGGCTATTAAACTATTCTTCCCTCCAATGACTAGTGAGCAGAGAAAAGAAAGTGCAAAAGAAGCAAAAAATATAGGTGAGAAAGCAAAAATTTCTATAAGAAATATTAGAAAAGATTCTAATGACAAAATCAAAAAATTAGAAAAAGATAAATTAATAACAGAAGATGAATCTAAAAAAGCTCAAGATGAAATACAGAAATTTACTGATAATGCTACAAAAAAAATTGATGAATCAGTAAAACACAAAGAAGAAGAATTATTAAAAATCTAAGGATAGCCAATGGATATAAAGCAGGTTTATATAGATTCTAAGGCTCTCTTGGAGGGACATTTTTTACTAAGTAGTGGCAAACATTCTCCGTATTATCTGCAATCTGCTAGAATAATGGAATATCCTCAAAAATCAGAGATTGTAATCAAGGAGTTATCTAAGTTGATATTGGATTCTGGAATTAGAATAGATAGTGTATGCTCCCCTGCTCTTGGCGGTTTATTGGTTGGATATGAGCTTGCTAGGTCATTGAATGTAAGGTTTATATTCACAGAAAGAGTAAATGGTAAAATGGAGCTAAGGCGTGGGTTTAGTGTTAGAAAAGGTGAGAAGATTCTTGTGTGCGAAGATATAATAACTACAGGTGGATCGGCTGTAGAATGTGGCAATGAAGTAAGAAAATATGGTGCTGAAGTTATGGCTTATGCAGCATTAGCTAATCGTGGGATATGTTCTATATATAATGACAACAATCCACAACAAGATTCTTGTAAGCTAAATCCAAATATTCCACTATTTGCATTGGGTAACTTTGTATTTGATACCTATGAGGTCGATGATTGTCCTTTGTGCAAAGGAGGGAGTGTAGCAATAAAGCCGGGAAGTCGTGGTAATTAATGCGATTTAGGCATGTAAAGAAAATATCCAAAAAAATCATTACACATGATAATAATGATAACTTGGCTACATTTTTTGATAGATTCAAAGCCCAAGTTGTAGATACTTTTATGATTTATATGCCTATTTTGTATTTTATTACTTATGTTATTATGGGCAGTGCAGAGGCTTTTAGAGATTCTGTTTTAGCGCCTTTGTTCGGTGTTATTTTATATGGGATTGTAGTTAGTATTTTTATGTCATTTGGTGGGCAAACACCAGGTAAAAAAGCTTATGAAATCATTGTAAAAAGAGATGATAATAAGAAAATTACTTTTTTATTTGCAATGACTAGATTCTTTTTATTTTTGGTTTCTGGTTTTTTGATATTTGGTATTTTTATGCCCTTATTTAGGAAAGATAAGAAAACTTTGCATGATTTGATATTGCAGACAAAAGTGTGTAAAAAGGTATAATTTTAGTTTAATTGTTTATTGTTATATTTTGTTAATTGTATATTAAAAAAGTTTTTGGCATAATCTGAAATTTATGTAGATACTGCTTTATAGTATAAAAGGGTGTTTTATGAATTCTATTTTTACATTTGCTGGACTTATAAGTCATGACCATGATTTTATCATTGCATTTCATGTTGTGTTGGTTGCTATTATTGCATTTATATTAGCTAGATTTGCCACTGCAAAGATGCAAGTAATTCCGGGAACTATACAAAATGTTTTTGAAGCATTTTTAAGTGGTGTAATTTTCATGGCTAAAGATGTTATTGGAGAGGAGAAGGCAAAGCATTATCTTCCTTTGACTGCCACTTTAGCTTTTTTTGTATTTTTGGCTAATGCTATTGGTATAATACCTGGCTTTGAATCTCCTTCATCAAGTCTTAGCTTCACACTTACTTTGGCTTTAGTCGTGTTTGTTTATTATAATTTTGAGGGGATTAGGACCTTTGGTATTGTGAAGTATTTAGCACATTTTGCAGGTCCCGTAAAAGCACTTGCACCATTGATGTTCCCAATAGAGATTATTTCTCATTGCTCTAGGGTTGTATCATTATCATTTCGTTTGTTTGGTAATATCAAGGGTGATGATATGTTTTTACTTGTTATGTTGATGTTGGCTCCTTGGGTTGCTCCATTACCTGCATTTTTAATCCTTACTTTTATGGCATTTTTACAAGCATTTATTTTTATGATTCTTACTTATGTATTCTTAGCCGGTGCTACATTAGCAAGTGAGGAAGGGCATTAAATCATATCTAATAACAGATTGTAATTTATACCCAAAAGACAAAAAGGAGTTTTGCTCCTTTTACCACTCTATATTAGATTCTCATAAAGTGGATTTTGCTTGTTTTAGGGATAAGAGTAATGTGTATAATCCGCATCTTCTTGAATCTTTTTTAGAACTTAATTTACGATATAAGATAAAATCATTTATTAATAGTAATTACAAGTTGGCTTTAGAGTTTGGCTTTGATGGATTGCATTGTAATTCATATCAAATAAATTTGATAAAACCAGCAAAAGACAAGAAGCTAATGGTATTTTTTAGTGGACATAATGAAAGGGATATTATGGATTCTAGTTTGCAAGGCGCAGATGCAGTTACAATTAGCCCAATTTTTCACTCTCCAAATAAAGGAGAGCCATTAGGAGTTAGAGCATTAGAAGAGCTTACAATAAGTAATGCAAGTATTAATATTATAGCATTAGGTGGTATAACTTCTATTGAACAAATTAAGAAAATTTCACATATTCCGCTTTTTGGCTTTGCTTCAATTAGATATTTTTTATCATAATAACTAAAAATTCATACTAACTATAACTTACGTAATATTACTTTGTGCTATTACCTTGATTTGATATTTTCATAATTATGTGTATAATTCATTTTCTAAATTGCACATTTTGTAAGGAACTAAAATGGAAAGCGATATTGCAAACACTGATTTCGCCCCCCCCCCCCCACAAATTTGTTGGATATTCACACATTAGACTAACATATATAACTCATTTTTATTGCAATATAGATAATATAGATTCGGTGATTTCTCTTTTAAGGGATTATGAAAAATATAATAAAGATATTTTAGATGTTGTTTTATTTATAGTTATTGATGATGGTTCTCCTGTTTCTTACGAGATTCCGCAATTTGATCTAAATTTGCATTGGATAAGAATAAATGAAGATATCCCATGGAATCAATCTGGTGCTAGAAATCTGGGTGTAGTATATGCAAAGAGTGATAATATAGTTGGATCATAAAGTATTAGAAAATACTATGCACTACATGGCGTATCATAAGCCTTGTGGAAGAAATATATACAAGATAAAGTATGAAGGAAGAAACAAGTCATTCTAATTTGTTTTTTCTAAGTCGAGCTAGATTTATGCGTTTTTTTGGTTATGATGAAGAGTTTGCTGGCCACTATGGAGCAGAGGATTTTAGATTTATCAAGGCGCAAAAAGCACATGGAAGTAAGCAACTTTATCTTCCAAATAAGTATAGAGTGGTTAAGAGAGTGTTGGAAAGTGGTTCTGATCATTCTTTGGATAGGGATTTGACGCATTGCACCCCTATTGATCTTAGGAAAAAATTAGAGCTTAGGACATATGGTTTAGACTATGGATACTCTAAATTATTTCTAAATAATTTTACTTGGAAGTTTTTAAGTGAGCAAAAAAGAACTTGTGTTCCGATGCCAAAATCCAAAAAATGGTGGTATTATCTTTGGTATTTTAGATGGATATTTGGGTATAAATAAGTTTAAATACTATTTCAACCTCCCTTAAGCTTCTTTCGTTATACTTTCATTCCTTTTTTGTTGATTTTTCTTTATGAGCTTTCAATAA